>CAZOIK010000372.1:0-33061 GCA_964579765.1 uncultured Bifidobacteriaceae bacterium | reverse complement strand
CTTCCGTGGCCTCGTCGGGTTTTTCCTGTCATCGCGGCGGCAGCGCGCGAATTGGCGGAGGCAGCGGCGCCAGCAGCGGCGGGGAGTCCGAGCACGGCGGGCTTGCCGAGGAGCTCCTGGATTGACCTCCGAGGAACGCGTCCAGGCCGTCGCCGACTACGGCTTCACCGACCGTCAGGCGAGATTCCTGATCCTCGTCATGCGCCACTCCGGGCTGTGCATCAAGCGGCAGTACGGGACGTTTGCGGGCGTGAAGCCGGGCGGCGAGAAGTGCAACGCGTTTTTCGAGAAGCTCGTCCGCCGCGGCTTCGCCGTGACGTCCGCGTGCATTCACAACCGCGCCAAGCTCTATCACGTTCACCACAAGCCGCTCTATCACGCCATTGGTGAGCCCGAGAGCCGCTATCGACGCGCAGTGCCGGCGCGGCAGGCGGTGAATCGATTGATGCGTCTCGATGCGGCTTTGATTGGCCCTGACCTGGACTGGCTCACGACTCGAGCTGAGAAACTGGAATTACTGGCGGCGCGGCGGGCGGTTGCGCTCTCTGAGCCTCCGCTCGCGGCGCCTGTGGACGACGCAGAGCTGCTGTCAGGGACGTTCCCCATCGGGATCGACCAGGCTGGCCGGGTCGTCGTCTTGTATGTGGTCACGGTTCCCTGGACGGAAGACTTTCGACTGTTCCTGTTCGGCCATGCACCGCTGCTCGCGGTTAGTCGGCTGTGGACCGTGCGGCTGGTGTTTCCGCAGGCGCTTCAACGAGTCGTCACCGACTACGAGACCGCGGTTCGCGAGGAGCTGGCCAGTCCGCTCGGCGACATGGCCAACGAGGTCAACTGGTACTTCTTTCACCGACGTCGGGCCACCGACTGGAGTGAGTACACCAGCCCCGGCGGTGAGCAGGTGAAGGCGAAGTTCGCCCGCTACACGAGGGACTTCGCCGGACCGCGATTCGCTCTGCTGTATCGCCGCTGGCTGACGCAGCACCAGGCCGCGTTACTCCCCGTCTCGCCCCTCATCACAGAGGCTCTGGCGACCGGTCGCGGTCGCGTCGAATGCACGGTCGTCCCGCACGCGTACGAGCTGTTCTCGCCCCTGGTCAGCCCTCGTCGAGCCCCGCGGAAGCGCCCTACGGCTGACGCCGCAAGGGGGGACGAGACTTCGCGCGCCCAGAACCCGGCCCTCAACTAGCTCCTTAACCCTGCTCCTCGCATCATCAGTGCGTCCGTTACGAATCGCACACACCCCAACGGCCTAGCAACAAGCTCGCTGCCTGTAAGGGTTTCCGCCTGCGCGTCAGCCTTGTCTTCGGGCGGCGTTCTATGCCGCCCGTGTGGGGGCGAGTTTGGTACTCGATCGACAGACACCAAGGCGTGAACGACCCCGGTGTCGTTTCGCTTCGCCTTTCAACGAGCGTCGGGGGTCGTTCACGCCTTGGTGTCTGCTGCCGGTGTTCCAGCGCCCGCGCCGGCATCGGATCGCGTCGAGGATCTGGGACGCGATGTGCCGCGAAGGTGGCGCAAGTTCTGTACGGAGTGTGGAAGCGGATTCCCGGCCATCACGGACACCATCGTGGCGCTGTGCTCGGCGCCGTCAATGCCTCGGTGCTGTGCACCGACCGCGACGAGCGCATACGCGGCTTCGGGCATTGACGGCGCCTGCGCGCAGCCCAAGGTCCTGGCATTTACGTGATGACCGGGTATGGTGGATCGAATGGCTGACATTGACGCCGCGTTTCGGGCGGGCGTATGGTGTGGATATCTCGTTGGTGTCGGCATGACACCCCCTCCGCATTGCCCAATGCGGAGCCCGCGACGGCGGCGTCCCAGGACCCTACCGAACGCGCAAATCCCCTAACCAAGCTGCTGCGCAATGTTGGACCCAGGTCCGGCATTGACCCAGCGCACACGTGCGGCGCAACGCCCGTCTACAGACCCGCGTTGCATCGGCGCACGGCACCCTGAACGGTCGCGACCAAGGTCCCGGATCGATCAGGGCTTCCAGACAGGTGGCGCGGCGAGAATCGTTCCCGGCTGCCACACCAGATGCCTCTGGTGTTTGATGTCGGCCCAGGCCTGCATCCGCGCGATTGATCATGCAGCGCGTCGGCATACACGCCGGCGCGCTGGCGCGCGCGACAACCCACCGACATGCGTGGTTTGTTTTCGAGCGTGCTGACGCTCGGGAGGTCGAAAATGAAGCCTGGGTCCACCGATGGAAACATGACAAGTTCGAGCACGCCGCTCACCGAGTTGCAAGTCGCCGAGCGGCTTGGACTCGCGGTTGCAACCCTGCGTGCATGGCGGCATCGCGGTACAGGTCCACGGTTCCTTCGTTTCGGACGTGCCGTGCGGTACCTGGCAGCGGATCTCGATGAGTTCATTCGAGCGAGCGTGGTTGACACGCGGTCCGTTTCCTCGTCAGATGGGGAGACAGCAAGCAGGGAGTTGCAGGTATGAGTCTCTGGAAGCGCGGACACCAGTACTGGACCGACTTCATGGTCGGTGGCAAGCGGTATCGGAAGCGGCTGGGGACCACCAACCTGCAGGTCGCGAAGCGCCGCGAACGGGAACTGCTCGAGGCCGCCGGGCACGGCGCGCTGGCGGTCAACGAGCAGGGGCCGAAGCGACTCTCTGAGGCGATTGACGCGTACATCGCCACCAAGAAGATGCGGTGCTCGCCACGCACGCTGGAGTTCGAGCAGGAACGTCTGGTGTTCATCAAGCGGCACTTCGGCGACATCAACCTGTCCGCCATCACCGCCGCCAAGATCGCCGAGTACCAGCGTGCACGTCATGACGCGGGCAAGGCGAACCGCACCATCAACATGGACGTTGGCGTGCTCTCGCGCCTGCTCAAGTTCTGCGGGCGCTGGCGCGCGCTGGCGGATCACGTACACAACCTTCCAGAGCGGCAGGGCGGAATCGGCCGTGCATTGACGCCAGAAGAACGCCAGCGACTCTTCGACGCAGCCGCATCCAATCCCGAGTGGGAACACGTCTACTGCGCAGCCGTCGTCGCGGCCAATACGTCCATGCGTCCGGTCGAAGTCAAACACCTTCGACGGTGCGACGTGGACCTGGTCAAGAAGCTCCTGTACGTGCGCCGCAGCAAGAACCAGACGAGTCACCGCGTCATCCCGCTCAACGCCTCGGCCCTGAAAGCCCTCGCGCGGATGTTCGAGCGCGCAGACCTGCTCGGCCACACCGAGGCGGAGCATTACCTGTGGCCGGCCTCCCAGTGGGGACGCTTCGATCCGAAGAAGCCGACGCGCATGTGGGACACGGCGTGGCGTGCGCTCCGTGACGCCGCCGGGCTGCCGCGCTTCCGCTTCCACGACCTCAGGCACACCGTGATCACCGAGCTCGCCGAGATGGGCGTGGCGGACCACGTACTGGAGTCGATCACCGGCCATCTGACGCGCCGGATGCTGGAGCACTACTCCCACATCCGCATCGACGCGAAGCGCCAGGCGCTCGACGCGCTCGACGAGCTGCGCAAGAGGGATGCGCCCGACGCAGAAACCAGCGATGATGATGCTGCTGATGTACAGGCTGCTATCGAGGTTGACGAGGCCCTTACGTCACAGTCACGCCACAGTTTGACGTTGAGCGGCGATCCGCCTCACGGTAAACTGTTGATTCCATTCGACCGGAGAGATGTCCGAGTGGTTGAAGGAGCACGCTTGGAAAGCGTGTGTAGGGGAAACTCTACCGTGGGTTCGAATCCCACTCTCTCCGCCAACTTTCCGTGTTCGTCGAATGCTGAAGCCGCTGTTGTTCAGGCTGAAACTGGCGTTGTCGCCGCTCCAATCAGGCAGCCTTGCTTGTGGGGGCGAGGTGACGGTTCACAACGACGTGTGACGCCTCTGCAATGGCCTTGATGAACATCTCGCGGATCGGCATTGGCTCGATGTGAAACACCTCGCGCGCCGCGCTGGACCGGACCACGGTAGGCGTCCTCAGGCCTTCGATCAGCGCTCGACCGACACGTGCCTGCGTTGGAGTAATCAGCGAGAGCCAGAGGCCGGACAGAAAAGGGGTCAGAACCGGCACCGGCAGCAGCAGCCGATGCAGTCCGCGCAGGCGGGCGTAGATTCGAATCATGTCGCCGTACGACACGACGTCCGGCCCGCCGATCTCGAAGATGGCGCTCACGCGCCCGGGCAGATCGAGCGCTGCTTCCAGATACACGAGCACATCGTCGATGGCGATCGGCTGCGTGGGCGTCGAGATCCAGCGGGGACAGATCATGACAGGCAGCCGCTCGACGAGCGCTTCGATGATCTTGAACGACAGGCTTCCGGCGCCGATGACCGCTGCCGCGCGGAACTCGATGACCGGCACGCCGCTGCTGCGCAGGACATCGCCGGTTTCCATCCGGCTTCTCAGATGGGGGGAGAGGGACACGGTTGTGCCGCTCAACCCGCCGAGGTAGATGATGCGCTGGACGCCGGCGCTCGCAGCCCGCTGTCCGAACGTGCCCGCCGCTCGCCGGTCGACGTTCGCGAAATCGACGCTGGTTGCCATCGAATGCACGAGGTAGTAGGCGGTGTGCACACCAGCGAGCGCGCGATCGAGCGAGGCCGCATCGAGCACGTCGCCCTTGACGATTTCGGTGCTCGCTGCCGCTGCGTCGAGCCGTGACGGCTCCCGGACAAGGCACCGCACGGCGCGCCGGCGCGCTTCAAACCGGCGAAGGAGCCTGTTGCCGATGTATCCAGTGGCGCCGGTGATCAGAATGTCTGCGCCCATGCTGGAATGTCGTCTGCAGAGAGCGCGCCAGCGCCAGAGAAGCACGCGGTCGCGGACAGGCACGGAATGTGATTCGACACGCCTGAAATGAATCTCGGTCTCGGCGCATCGCTGCTGCTGACCTTCCTCGGCCGCAATCAGCCGTCGACACCGACTGCTGTCCGAACCGTGGACCATGTCGATCTCAGCCGGTATGTCGGCGACTGGTTCGAAGTCGCCCGCTATCCGAACTTCTTCGAGCGCCGCTGCGTGGGTGAGGCCCGGGCCCGCTACGCCGAGCGGGCCGACGGTCGCATTGACGTCGTCAATCGCTGCCGCACCGCGGATGGTGGCGCCATTGAAGCGCACGGCGTGGCGCACGTGGTCGATCCGCGCACGTCGTCGAAGCTGAAAGTACGCTTTGTTCCGGCCGCGCTGTCGTTTCTTCCGTTCCTTTGGGGCGACTACTGGATCATCGGGCTTGCCGACGATTACTCATGGGCGGTTGTCGGCTCGCCGAATCGCAAGTACCTGTGGATTCTCTCGCGTACGCGCGAGCTCGCCCCCGAGCGCTATTCGTTGGCCCTTGCGGCAGCCACGCGCAACGGCTTCGACGTCACGAAGCTCATTCGCACGCCCATCTGACGCACCGCGGAAGACGATTTGCGACGGCCGGTCGAAGTCCTCAGCGTCCGGCTTCACGCGCCTTGCGTTCCAGCGCCCGCGCCGCGGACAGCATGTTGCTCATGCCGTAGTTGCCCTCGTGGCACGCGTACTCGAACACGCCGGCGTTGGCCGGCCGTGACGTCAAATCGAGCGCCGCGGTCCAGGGCGCGCTCCACGTCGCGGGATCGGTGAACGTGACCTGATACTGGATCGCGTCGCGCCCGGTGCGCGTGAACCGTTCGGTCAATCGCAGCGCCGGTGACGCCGCGCGCGAGTTCGCCTTGAGGTTCGTCGTCTCGACCACCAGCGTCGCGCCCTCCCAGTGGCCGCGGGCGTCGCCCAAGTACAGACGAATCTTCGGCGACAACGCGGGCCGGTGCGACGACGGCGTCTCGATCGGGATGACGCGCGTGTCGTGAATCAACTCGTACGTGATCGCGACGTAGCCCGGACTCTGCATGATCCGGAAGTTCGCGTCGTAGACCGCGGGGAACATCGCGTCTGGAAAGCCGCCGCCGTGGACGATGCAGCGGACGCCGAGGCCGTAGTCCTGGTACGAGTCGCACGGCTCGCCGCCAAGCAGGCTCCCGCAGCGCTGGATCGGAATCGGCCTGGCAGACGGAGTCCTCGGGGGCAGACGGCCGTCCGGCGGATCGACGACGAGCGACGTCCGCCGCGAGTCCGTGTTGTATTCACGCCAGTGCGGGATCGGCGCGCTCGGTCCGTCCACGTGGCCGGAGAGGACGTCCACCGGCGCGAGGTCGCGCTCGTCACGCCGTCGCGTGTCGTCGAGGCGCTTCGCGTATTCCTCGTCCGTCAGGAACTGCCGCGTGCCGAACTGCGCGGGGCGCTCGAACGGCACGCCGTACTCGCCTTCGCTCGTCCACTCGCCGTGCAGATCCGGATCGCCCCAGGGCGTGCGCGCCCGCCATGTGGCGTCGCGGTTCGTCTGCGCGCCGGCGGGGCGCGTGAGCCAGATGACGTGCGCCGACATGGCAATCGCAAATGCGCCGGCGGCGATCGTCCGGGAAACTCCTGCTGTCATGGCCTCGCTCCGTGGGGCCAATTCTAAGATGGCCACGGCGCCGGGGCGAACAGAATCGTCTACACGCGGACGCCGATGAGGACGACACGGCTCTTCATGCCGCCGCCCCCCGGAACGCAGGCGGACGGAGCGGCGTCACTGGCCGCTCCGGCGCTCGAGCGACGCGCGATACGTGATCGATCGCGTTGACTCGATCAGCACGTCGAAGTCGATCGTCCGATAGCCGGCGATGTCGAGTCTGACGTGATGACGTCCGGGCGCGAGCTGCAGGCGCTGCGACCCGCTGAAGTCGTCGGCGATGCCCGCGTAGAAGCCGTCTACGTAGACCGCGGCATCCTTCGGCGTAACGTCGAACCGGATGCTGCCCGGCGGCTGCATCAGGCTTTCAGGCAGCGGCGGCGCCGCACCTTCCTCGAATCCCGGTTCGCTCGGCGGCCCAGGCGCAGGAGCCGGGCTCTCCGCACCGGCCGGAGCCATCGTCCGCCGGTAGGTGATGCTCTCGCCGGGATACAGATTCAACTCGACCGCGAGCGCCGTGTAGCCCGTCTTCCGAATCTCGACGAGATGCGGACCCGCGTGAAGCGTGAGATGCTGGAACAGGCCGTCGAACTCGTCCACGACGCCCGCATAGTAGCCGTCCACATAGACCTGCGCGTCCTTCGGTGACACGTCGAGGCGGACGCTCGCCGTGTCCCAGTCGCCGTAGACACGCCATCCGCCGTACGGCGGATAGCCCCACGGAGACGGGTAGCCCCAGATCGGCCAGCCGGGATAAGGAATCACAACCGGACCGCGCTCCGGACCGCGACGTGGACGCTCCGGTTCGTTGCGTGCCTCAGGCGGACGCGGCGACGCCTGTCCCGTCTTCGGGGCCGGCGGGGGAGCGGTATGGCCGTCCCGTGGCTGCGCAGGCTGGGCCGGCGGCGCGGGCTGCGACTGTCCGGGCTGCTGCGGCGGTGCGGACTGGCGATGCTGGGCGTCGCCGGCTTCGTACACGACGAACCCCGCGCCGGCGACGATGAGCGCGACGAGCGTGATGGCGAGCGACAGCTTCTTCATGACGATCCTTCAGGCTGCGTATTCGGTCGCAGCGTGCTCCAGGACAACCCAGCCTTTGTGGCGCAGGCCGATCGCAATCTCTGCGTGCAGGGCGAACGCGGCTGGCGCGTGGTCGAACCGCTGAACAATCGACGCGGAGAGGTTCCAGTGCGGCACGACGCAGACGTCGAAGCCGCCCGCACCGTTCGTGACGACCGAGCAGGTCAACGCGCGCTGTCCGTGGTGAAAAACCCAGCGGAGCAGCGACTGTGATTCGAAGGCGTGTGTTCTCATGGATCGGTGCTACCGCAAGGCTGGTGCCATGGCCGCGTGCGCGAACGCGTCGAGTTAGCGGGAGAAATCGGAGGAGTTACAGCGGGTTGACGGGGCTGCCGGGAGATTCCCCGGGGGAGCGGGGAAATCTTCCCGGCTGTTCGCGTGGCTACATCGGCCGCGGGACGCCGTCAACGGTCTCGGGCACGGCCGGCGACATGAAGCGCAGGATCGCCTTCGCATGATCCGACGACTCGACCTCGAGCGCGACGTCGGCGCCCGCGTCGCTCTGCTCGATCTGGACGCGCGTCGGCTGGTGGATCGTGTGCGTGATCTGCTCGGAGTCTTTCCACCCCGCGGCAATCGTGATGATCGAGTCACGCGCCCCGACTTCGGCCGACACGCCGCGCAGCGGCAAGTCGTCGATCTCGGGCTGCGCGCCCAGCTCCGGCGCCAGGAGCTCGAGCGACACGCGCCAGCCCTCGTGCGTCGTGCTGAACTCGTCGAGCTTCACGCGCCAGTCGGCGCGCGGAATGACCGTCGTTCGCATACACCCTCCTCCCGAACTGCGGCTACGCCGTCGTGATTGATCGCGGAGAGACAATCCGCTTCAGCGTGTCGGCGACGTCGTCCGCCGTCGGCCCTCCGCGCCGGTGCGGCGCCTTCGCGACGTCGTCGAGCGACAGCACGCCGACGAGGTGGCCGTGTTCCTTCTCGAGCACGGGCAGCCGCCGCACGTGGTGCGCGCTCATCGTCGCGAGCACCGTCTTGACGTTCTCGTCCCCGAAGCAGCCGAACACCGGCTGCGACATCACCTCGGCTGCCGAAATCCGTTCGGCGGCGCGGGTCGATGCGCCGGCCGCCAGCCCGATGTCGCGATCCGTGACGACGCCCACCACCGCGCCCGTGTGGGCGACGATGGGGATGAAGCCGCAACGGCGCTCACGCATCAGCTTGGCGACGTCGGCGAGCGTGTCCGTCGGCGCGCATGCGGCGACGTCTGTTTTCATGAGTTCTTTGACCTGCATGGCAGCCCCCAGTTCTCCGCTGCGACGCGGCACAATCGGAACAGCAGCAACCGCAGTGCCAGCATCCCGATGACGGATTTCCGTCGCTCGATCGACGGCTGCGCCTGCTTGGGCTGGCGTCATTCGTGCTTCGGTGTCGACGTAGTGGCCGGCTTCAGCCGGCCGGACGGGTCCGCCTGAAGGCGGACACTGGATGAGCCGCGAGGTGCCCTATGGGCCGAGTCGAAGTCACGTTTCGCAACATGAAGTCGAGCGAATGGCTGCAGAACGAGATCCGCGAACGTGCGGCGAAGCTCGAGACGTACTGTCCCGATATCGTCGCCTGCCGCGTGCTGGTGTCCATTCCGCACCGGCATCACGACCACGGCAACCGCTTCGAAGTGCACATCGATCTCAGCGTCCCCGGCGAGGAGATCGCCGTGAGCCATGCGCCGCAGAAACGCGCCCCGAAAGACGAGGTCATCGCGGCACCGGCGAAAAGCACGGAGGATCCGGGCGCGCGCAAGGACGCGCTGCTCGTCGTCAACAACGCGTTCGCGGCCGTCAAGCGGCAGCTGCAGGACTACGCGCGGCGGCGCCGGCTCGAGATGAAGGCGCATACGACGAAGACGGCGACGGCGCGCACGTAGCCTGACGAAACGGAGCACGGCGATGATCTTCACAGATCGCGTGGACGCGGGGCGCCGCCTCGCGACGGAGCTCAAGCAATACGGGAACCGCGCGGACGTCGTCGTCCTCGCGCTGCCGCGGGGTGGCGTACCGGTCGCGGCGGAAGTGGCGCGGGCGCTGCACGCGCCGTTCGATCTGTTCCTGGTGCGCAAGCTTGGCGTGCCCGGCCATCCCGAGCTCGCCATGGGCGCCATCGCCGAAGGCGGAGTCGAGGTGTTGAGCGACGACCTGATTCGCGACCTCGGCGTGCCCGCCGCCGCGGTCCGGCAGGTCGCGGTGCGCGAGCAGCTCGAGCTCGATCGCCGCGACACGCTCTACCGCGAGGGTCGGCCGCGCCCCGACCTGCGCGGCAAAGTCGTCATCGTCATCGACGACGGGCTGGCGACCGGATCGACGATGCAGGCGGCGGTGCTGGCGCTGCGCCGGCTCGAGCCGGCGCGCATCGTCGTGGCTGTGCCCGTCGGCGCGCGCGAGACGTGCGAACGGCTCCGGCACGTGGCCGACGAGGTCGTCTGCGTTGCCACGCCCGAGCCGTTCCAGGCCGTCGGCCTCTGGTACCGGCAGTTCGCGCAGACGACCGACGAGGAAGTGCGGCAGCTCCTTGCGCGCCCCGTTGAAAGCGCCGACCCAGTCGTGGCGATACGGCGGCACGCGGTCCGGCTGTCGGAGAGCGCGCGCGACTACAGCGGCCTGATCGACGCGATCGGCGGCGCACGCATCGTGATGATCGGCGAGGCCACGCACGGCACGCACGAGTTCTATCGGGAACGCGCGCTGATCACCGAGCGGCTCATCGCGGAGAAGGGCTTCGCCGGAGTCGCGGTCGAGGCCGACTGGCCCGACGCCTATCGCGTGAATCGGTACGTGCGCGGTGTCGGATCCGACGAGGACGCGGTGCAGGCGCTGAACGACTTCGGACGCTTCCCGATGTGGATGTGGCGCAACGCCGACGTGCTCGACTTCATCGGCTGGCTGCGCGCCCACAACGACACGCAGCCGGCGGAGCGCCGCGCGGGCTTCTACGGCCTCGATTTGTACAGCCTCCGCGCGTCGATTCAGGCCGTGCTGGCGTACCTGGACAAGGTGGATCCCGACGCCGCGCGCCGCGCGCGTGTCCGCTACGCCTGCTTCGATCAGTTCGGCGACGAGATGCAGCAGTACGGCTATGCGGCCGCGTTCGGCCTGACGCCGACCTGCGAGCGCGAGGTGCTCGCCGAGCTCGTGGATCTGCAGCGGCGGCGCGCCGAGTACGCCAGCCGCGACGGCCGGGTGGCCGCCGACGACTTCTTCTTCGCCGCGCAGAACGCGCGGCTCGTCCGCAACGCCGAGGAATACTACCGCTCGATGTTCGGCGGCCGGGCCGAGTCGTGGAACCTGCGCGACGGACACATGGCGCAGACCGTCGAAGAGCTGCTGGCGTTTCTCGACCAGCGGCAGAAGGGCGCCCGCCTCGTCCTGTGGGCGCACAACTCGCATCTGGGCGATGCGCGTGCGACCGACATGGGACAGTCCGGCGAGCTCAACGTCGGGCAGCTCGTGCGCGAGCGCTTCGGGACCGACTGCGTCAACATCGGCTTCACGACGCACGCCGGCACCGTGACCGCGGCGTCCGAGTGGGACGGCCCGCCCGAGCGCAAGCACGTCCGCCAGTCGCTGGCGGGCAGCTATGAACGCCTCTTTCACGAGGCGCAGATTCCCCGATTCCTGCTGCCGCTCAGGAGCGAGCCCGCGCTCGCGCAGGCGCTCGCCGGGCCGCATCTCGAGCGCGCGATTGGCGTGCTCTACATCCCGCGCACCGAGCGTCAGAGCCACTACTTCCACGCGCATCTGGCCGATCAGTTCGACTACGTCATTCACATCGACGAGACGCGCGCCGTCGAGCCGCTCGAGCGCAGCGCCGGGTGGGAAGCGGGCGAAGTCGCCGAGACGTATCCATCGGGGCTGTAAGGAGGCGTTCCAGCCATGGCCACCATCGCCGTTCCCGTCGATTCGCAGCAGCTGGTGGGCGAGCTGTCCGTCCCGCCGGACGCGCGCGGCGTCGTGCTGTTCGCGCACGGCAGCGGCAGCAGCCGGTTCAGCAGCCGCAACCAGTTCGTGGCGCGCGTGCTCGAGCAAGACGGTCTCGCGACGCTGCTGATCGACCTCCTGACGCCGGAAGAAGAGGCCGTCGATCGGCACACCGCGCACCTGCGGTTCGACATCCCGATGCTGGCACACCGGCTGGTCGGCATCGTCGATTGGCTGAAGCGGGACCGGCGGACGACGGCGCTCCAGATCGGGTTGTTCGGCGCGAGCACCGGCGGCGGCGCCGCGCTCATGGCCGCGGCCGCCCGTCCGCGCGAGGTCGCCGCCGTCGTGTCACGCGGCGGGCGTCCCGACCTCGCGGGCGACAGCCTGCCGCACGTCTCGGCGCCGACGCTGCTCATTGTCGGCGGCGACGACACGCCCGTCATCGCCATGAATCGCGACGCGATGCGGCGGATGCGCCACGAGGTGCAGCTGGAGATCGTGCCGGGGGCGACGCACCTGTTCGAGGAGCCCGGCACGCTCGAGCGCGTGGCCGAACTGGCGGCCGGCTGGTTCACGCGGCATCTGGCGCGCACTGCGCCTGCTCCCGCGCGCACGGCTCGGTAGACGTCTCGTATCGCGCGCGGATCGCCTGCGTGATCGACTCGGTGATGTCGCGCGTGTCGTCTTCGCTGACGCGCGACTCGAGCGCGCGCAGATGCGCCGCGAGCGGGTGATCGCGGAATACGCCGTCAATCCACTGCGAGAAGTCGTGCCGGCGCAGGTGCGCGTCCACGACTGGCGCGGGCAGCGTCAGCAGCAGACCCGTGAACGCTTTGAGCGTGCGCACGTCGGCGATGGCGCGCCCGCCGTCGGAGAAGACGAACGCCTGTGATTCGACGACCGGCATGTCGAGGTACTTGCTGCGATGCCGGACGTGCTCGGTCATGCGCGGCGCCAGCCGGAACCGTCGCAGGTGGCCGTGCGATTCGATCGCCCCTGGCAGAAGCGCCGCTTCGTTCTCCGCCAGCTCCTGGAACACCGACGGCGAGAGCTCGCGTGACGGCGACGGCGCGTACATGCCGCGCAGCGCTTCGATTTCGAACCTGTCGGTCTCGCGCGTGACGATGACCACCGACTCGCGCGGGTCGCGGACGGCCGGGTCGAGGCCCGACACGCGATACGTGACGAGGATGTAGCCGGCGAGCTCGGGGTCGAGCAGGCGCGCGCCGTCCCTCGCGCCGAGGAAGTAGTGCGCCTCGTCGAGCACGATCCGGTGCGGGAGTCCCGTGCGGCGGCGCAGTCCCGCGAGCATCGGGAGCAGCGTGTCGAGATAGTCCACCTTCGCGCGGTGCGGCATCTTCGACAGGTCGATGATGACGGTAATGTCCGGATGCCGCAGCGCACGCGTCAGCTCGCGCGCCTGCGGAGGCGGATCGTCTCCGCCCAGCGTGACCACGCCCGGCAGCGACTCGAGGCAGCGGTAGTCGCCCTCGGGATCGACGATGCAGAGCGAGTAGCCCTGCAGGATCAGCTGCTCGCAGATGAGCCCGGCGACATAGGACTTGCCGCTGCCCGGCTCGCCGGCAATCACGATGGTGCGGCCGCGAATCGCCAGGCTGACCGTCTCGCCGTTGTGCTCGCGGCCGAGCACGAGCTGGCGCCGTCCCATCTGAGCGGCGGAGAGACGCGGCTGCTGCGCGACGGCGCGGATGTACTCGGCCACCGCGTCGGGGCCGCTGCCCGCGATGACTTCGTCGGCGACGGCGCGCAGCGCGGCGCTGCCCCAGCCGACGGCGACGCCCACCTCGCAGGCGTCGAGCAGGTCGTGGTCGTTCTCGGCGTCGCCGATGCCGATCGTGTTGTGAATCGACAGCCGCAGGGCGAACAGCAGCTGGCGCAGCCCGGTCGACTTGGCGACGGCCTGCGGCAGCAGCATGAGGCGGCCGCGGTTGAACGCCAGGATCAGCGGCTGCTCGAGCCGGCGCACCACGCCGAGCGCGACGGGTGCGGCGTTGGCGTCCATCTCGATCACGCATTCGCCGATGCCGACGTGCACACCCTCGCGCCGCAACGCGTGCACGACCGCGGCATTGGCGGGATGGCCGAGGAGGACGTGGCGTCCGGTCGCGGGATACTCGAGCACCGCGCCGTTCTCGGCGACGATCGCGTCGAAGCAGCTCAAGTCGCCGGCGACCCGGCGCAAGTCGGGCAGCCGCCGTCCGGTCACGAGCACGACGACGATGCCGCGGCGCCGCACCTCGCCGATCGCGTCGCGCACGGCGGGGTGCAGGGTGCCGTCAACGGCAATCGTCCCGTCGTAGTCCAGCGCGAGGGCTCCGAACTTCATCGCGTCACCGTCACCCGCCGATCGGTTCGCAACGTTCGTGCCCGCGATCGTTCGCGGAACATTCCACGGCTCGTCGAAAAATCACGCGCTGATGCGGTGGAGCCGCGCGCATTTCGCGGCGCAGCGCGCCACGCGCCACGGGGCACGGCGATTGCCTTGGATATCACTGACGGTTTTCCGTCAGCGAGAAATCGCCGCCGGAGGAGTTCATGAGCCCACAGGATCTCCGGATTGTCCCGATGACGCCCGCCGCGCCGGCCGCGGCTCCGGCGGCGCCTGCTCCGCGCGCGACTGTGCCTACCACGCGACCGCATTGGCGGCGTTGGCTGCTGCTGATCGCGCTCGTCCTCGCCGCCGCCGCCGGCGTCGTGCAGTGGCGCAGGACGGCCGCGTCCGCCACGGCGGCGCCGCACTACGTCACGACGCCCGTGACGGTCGGCGCGATCACGCGCACGGTCACGGCGAGCGGATCGGTCAACCCGGTCACGACCGTCCAGGTCGGCACGTACGTGTCGGGCGTCATTCAGGCGCTCTACTGCGACTACAACACGATCGTCAGGCAGGGACAGCTCTGCGCGAAGATCGACCCGCGTCCGTATCAGACGATCGTCGAACAGGACCGCGCGAATCTCTCCACCGCGAAGGCCCAGCTCGGGAAGGACCAGACGGGCCTCGAGTACGCGAAGGCCACCTTCGAGCGTACGCGCGATCTGCACGCGCGAGGCATCGTCTCGCAGGACGCGTTCGACAGCGCGAAAAGCGCCTACGACCAGGCGCAGTCGCAGGTCGAGGTGGACAGATCGTCGATCGATCAGCATCAGGCCGCGTTGCACGCCGCCGAGATCAACCTCGCCTACACCGACATCGTCTCGCCGGTGAACGGCACCGTCATCGCCCGCAACGTGACGATGGGGCAGACCGTGGCGGCGAGTTTTCAGACACCGACGCTGTTCCTCATCGCGGCCGACCTGACCGAGATGCAGGTGGACGCGAACGTCAGCGAAAGCGACATCGGCGGCATCAGGGTGGGCAACGCGGCGACGTTCACGGTCGAGGCGTTTCCGCGCCGGGTCTTCGAGGGCCGCGTGACGGAGGTGCGACAGGCGCCGCAGACGGTGCAGAACGTCGTGACCTACGACGTGGTGGTCAGCGTGCGCAACCCGGACCTCGTGCTCAAGCCCGGCATGACCGCGACCGTCCGCATTGTCATCGACCGGCGCGATCGCGTGCTGCGGGTGCCCGGCGCGGCGCTGCGCTACGTCCCGGGCGGTCTCGCGAGCGGCGCGGCCCAGCGCGCCGCACCGGCGTCGCAGGTCTGGGTCGTGCGCGAAGGGCGCGCCACGGCAGTACCGGTGACCACCGGCCTCGACGACGACGCCTACGTCGAGATCACGGGCGGAGCGCTTCGCGAGGGCGACGAGGTGATCACGTCCGAGCAGCCGGGCGGGGCGTCGGCGGCCTCGCGCGCGCCGTTCTTCCGGTTGTAGGCATGGCCATGGAGTCCACCGCGGCCGGCGCCATGATCGAGGTCAGAGACCTCACGCGGACCTATCGCGGAGGCGACCTCGAGGTGCGCGCGCTCGACGGCGTCAGCCTGGCGATCGCACGCGGCGAGTTCGTCGCCATCGTCGGATCGTCGGGTTCGGGCAAGTCCACGCTGATGGCGATTCTCGGCTGCCTCGACCGTCCGACCTCCGGACAGTATTTCTTCGAAGGCGTGGACGTCGCGGATCTGAGCGAGCCCGAGCTTGCGCGCATCCGGAGCGCGCGGATCGGATTCGTCTTCCAGACGTTCAATCTGCTCGCGCGGACCAGCGCGCTCGAAAACGTGTCGCTGCCGCTGTTCTATGCCGCCGGTGGGCCCGGCCGCGGCGAGCGAATCGAGCGTGCGAGAGCGACGCTCGCCATGCTGGGCCTGGCCGATCGCGAGCGCAACACGCCCGCGCAGCTGTCGGGCGGACAGCAGCAGCGCGTGGCCATCGCGCGCGCGCTCGTCAACAACCCGAGCCTGCTGCTCGCCGTCGAGCCGACGGGCAACGTGGACACGCGCGCCTCGCACGACATCATGCAGCAGCTCACCGCGCTCAACCGGACGCAGAACGTGACGGTCGTGGTGGTGACGCACGAGCCCGACATCGCCGAGTACGCCGATCGCGTAATCACGCTTCGTGACGGCCGCGTCGTCGGCGACGAGCGCAAGGCGCGGAGAGACCTGCCCTCCGCCACGCCGGAACCTTCAATCGCCGCGGCAGCGCCACCGCCGCGCGGAACGGCCGGCGCGTCGATCGCCTTCGGCCTGATGCTGCTCGGCGCCGCCGCGCAGGCGCTTCGGCGCAACGCGCTCCGATCCGCGCTGACCATGCTCGGCGTGTTCATCGGCGTCGCGGCGCTCATCGCGATGGTCGCGGTGGGCCAGGGCGCCAACGAGGCGGTCAGGAAGCAGATCGAGAGCCTCGGCACCAATCTCCTGGTCGTCATGCCGGGGGCGGCGACGGCGGGCGGCGTGCGCGGAGGTTTCGGCAGCGCCTCGACGCTGACGGTCGCCGACGCGATCGCGATCCGGCGCGAGGCTCCTGCCGTCGCACAGGTGAGCTATTTCAACCGTCAGCTGGGTCAGATCCAGTACGGCAACCAGAACTGGACGACGCAGATTCAGGGCGTGTCGCCCAACTATCCGCCGATCACCAACTGGCAGATTGCCGCCGGCCGCGGTTTCACCGACGACGACGACGAGAGCGCGGCGCAGGTCGTCGTGATCGGCCAGACGGTCTACAAGCAGCTCTTCGCGGACGACGAGAATCCGGTCGGCGCGACGATTCTCGTGAAGCGCGTGCCGATGCGGGTCGTCGGGTTGTTCGTCGCGAAGGGGCAGACGCCGTTCGGGCAGGACCAGGACGACCTCGTGATGATCCCGTTCACGACCGCCGAACGCAAGGTGCTCGGCGTTGCGGCGCCGAGTCAGATGCAGTCGCCGCTGTCGTCAACATACCCGGTCGCGCCGAATCCGTTCGGGCTGCAGCCGCGCCTGACCGGCTATGTCAACGCCGTGTTCGTGCAGGCGACGCGCTCGGACAACATCCAGGCGGCGATCGCGCAGGTCACCGACACGCTCGTGCGGCGCCATCACATCAAGCCCGGCGACGTGAACGACTTCTCCGTCCGCAATCTCAGCCAGATCGCGGACGTCGTCCAGGGCAGCAGCCGGATCATGGCGCTGCTGCTCGCGACGGTCGCGTCGATCTCGCTCGTCGTCGGCGGCATCGGGATCATGAACATCCTGCTCGTGTCGGTCACCGAGCGGACGCGTGAGATCGGTTTGCGGATGGCGATCGGCGCGCGCCGGCTGCACGTGCTGCTGCAGTTTCTGGCCGAAGCCGTGTTTCTCAGCCTGACCGGCGGCGCGATCGGCATCGTGATGGGTGTCGCCACGTCGAAGACGATTTCCGCCGTGGCGGGCTGGCCGACGACCGTGCCGCCCGCGGCGATTGCCGGCGGGTTCCTGTTCTCGGCGGCGGTCGGCATCTTCTTCGGCTTCTATCCGGCCCGAAAGGCGGCGCGGCTCGATCCGATCGAGGCGCTGCACTACGAGTAGCGAGGTGACGGGATGACGCGCGCCAGGCGGGAGACATGAAGCACGGTGCTGCACTGCTCGTCGTGCTGTCGTTGGGCGCGCCAGCCGCGCGGGCCGACGAGGGTACGCCGATGCGGTTGACGCTGCAGCAGGCCGTGGAACTCGCCGTGAAGAACAACATCGGCGTGCTCCTGGCGAAGGCCGGCGTGGACGAGGCGGCCGGCACGCGAGAGCGCCGGCTCGCGGCGCTCCTGCCGCACACGCTCGCGGATTCGCTGGTGAACTACCAGAACCGCAACCTCGCCGCCGTCGGGTTGTCCATTCCCGGCGTTCCGACGGTGGTCCCGCCGTTCTCCTTCATCGATTTCCGCGTCGGCGCGAGTCAGCCGCTCGTCGATCGACAGGCGTACCACGACTGGAGAGCGAGCATCAGGTCAGAGGCCGGCGCGGCGCTGACGTACGCGGACGCGCGCGATCTGGTGATCCGCGAAGCCGCCGGGCTGTACCTCGCCGCGCAGGCCGCCGCCGCCGATGGCGACGCCGCCAGCGCGCGCGTGACGACGTCGGTCACGCTGGAGCAGCTCGCGCGCGATCAGCGCGATCAGGGCCTCGCGACCGGCGTAGACGTCGTGCGGGCGCAAGTGCAGCTCGCACGCGATCGGCAGCACCTGCTCGTCACGACCAACGCGTATCAGAACGCACTGCTCTCCCTCGGGCGGTTTCTCGGCCTCGATCTGGCGCGGCCGATCGAACTGGCCGAGCCGCTGCGATTCGATCGAGCGGCGGCCCCGGACATCGCGGACGCGGTCCGGCGCGCGCTGGCGGCGCGGGCGGACTATCTGGCGCTCGCCGCGCAGCGCGACGCGCTCGAGGAGCAGCAGCGCGCGACGGATGCCAGGGCGCTGCCGCGGTTGTCGGTGTCAGGCGACTACGGCGCGCTCGGACGGACGTCCGGCCCGCTGCCAGGCATCGGGCAGATCCAGGCCACCGTCTCGATGACGCTGTTCGATCGCGACCGGACCGGCGCGCTGCGGGAACTCGGCAGCCGGCTGCAGCGCGTCAACGACGAGATCGCGGATCTCGCGCGCGGCATTGAACAGGACGTGCGAAAGGCCGCACTGGACCTGCAGTCGGCGGCGGACCAGGTCGAGGTCGCCGACGCCGCGGTCGATCTCGCCAGCCGCGAACTGGCGCTCGCCGAGGATCGGTTCCGCAATGGCGTCAGCGACAACGTCGAGGTCGTCCAGGCGCAGGATGCCGTGGCGGCGACGCGCGACGATCGCACGACCGCGCTCGCCCGTCACGCGGACGCGCGGCTGGCACTGGCGCGCGCGCTCGGCGCCAGCGCGCAGGCCGTCTCCTCATTTGGGGGCACGCCATGAAACGACTCATGCTCATCGCCGTCGTCGCCGCGGCGGGAGGCGCGTGGTGGGCTCCACGGTGGTTCAAGACTACGGCGCCGCCGCCCGAGCTCCGACTCTCCGGCAACGTCGAAGCGCACGAGAGCCTCGTCAGCTTCAAGATCACCGGCCGCGTCGTCGAGCTGCCGATCGAAGAGGGGCAGTCGGTGACGTGCGGCCAACTGCTCGCGCGGATCGACGATGACGACTACCGGCAGCAGGTGGCGGTGGACGCCGCGACGGTCGCGATGCGCCGCCAGCAGCTTCACCTCGGTCTGGCAGGCAGCCGCGTCCAGGACGTCGAAGCCGCACGGCAGGCCCTCGTCGATGCGAGGGCGGATCTCGACCAGAAGGCGAAGGACTCCTCGCGCTACGACGCGTTGTACGCGAAGGACGAGGTGACGGCGCAGCTGCGCGATCAGGCGCACACCAGCGTCGTGCGCGCGCAGGCGGCGTACGAGCGCGCGCAGCAGGTCTACAGCCTGCTCGTCGAAGGCACGCGCAAAGAAGAGATCGCGATCGAGCGCGCCGCGGAGCAGCAGGCGCGTCAGGCCGAGCGCCTGTCGCGCGTGCGCCTCGAGTACGTGCGGCTCGTCGCGCCGTTCGACGGCGTCGTGCTGGTCCGACAGGCCGAGCTCGGCGAGGTCGTGTCGCCCGGGTCGCCCGTCGTGACGCTGGCGGATCTCGCGCACGTGTGGATCCGCGCGTACGTCCCGGAAGCCGATCTCGGCCGCGTGCACTGGGGACAGCCCGTGACGGTGCGGACGGACACCTATCCCGGCAAGTCGTACGCCGGCAGAGTGTCGTTCATCTCGTCCGAAGCCGAGTTCACGCCGAAGACGGTGCAGACCGAGAAGGAGCGTGTGACGCTCGTCTACCGCATCAAGATCGACGTGGCCAATCCGTCGTTCGAGCTGAAACCCGGCATGCCGGCGGACGCTGTCATCGACGTGTCGGAGCATTGAGATGGCCATCGACGCGACTCCAGCCGTGGCGATCGCCGTTTCGGAGTTGACGAAGCGCTTCGGCGGGCTCACGGCCGTCGATCGGCTGACGTTCGACGTGCACGCCGGCGAGATCTTCGGCCTCGTGGGCCCCGACGGCGGCGGCAAGACCACCACGCTGCGCATCCTCGCCGGCGTGATGAGCGCCGACGGCGGATCCGCGGCGATTGCCGGACACGACGTCGTGCGGGCGCCCGAGTCGGCGAAGCGCGACCTGAGCTACATGTCGCAGCGGTTCGGCCTCTACGACGACCTCACTGTGGACGAGAACATCCGGTTCTACGCCGACCTGTTCGGTCTGTCACGGCGCGAGCGGGTCGAACGCGCCGCGGCGCTGCTCGCCGGAGCGGGCCTCGACGGCGTCGGCAATCGGCTGGCGGGTCAGTTGTCGGGCGGCATGAAGCAGAAGCTCGGCCTCGTGTGCGCGCTGATGCACACGCCGCGCGTGCTGCTGCTCGACGAACCGACCAACGGGGTCGATCCGGTCTCACGCCGCGACTTCTGGCGGCTGCTCTACGAGCTGCTGTCGCAGGGCGTCGCGATCCTGATCGCGACGTCGTACCTCGACGAAGCCGAGCGCTGCCACCGCGTCGGCCTGCTGCACCGCGGGCAGATGCTGTTCTGCGACCGGCCCGACGTCCTGAAAGCGCGGCGGCCCGACGCGAGCATGGAAGACCTCTTCATCGCCGCCGTCGAAAGCGTGGTTGCATGACGACGCGCGATCCGTCGGTCGTCGTCGAGCACCTCACGAAGCGCTTCGGCGCGTTCACCGCCGTGGACGACGTCAGCTTCGAGGCGTACCACGGCGAGATCTTCGGGTTTCTCGGGCCGAACGGCGCCGGCAAATCGACGGTCATTCGCATCCTCTGCGGCCTGCTGACGCCGACGTCGGGACGCGCTCGTGTCGCCGGCATCGACGTCGCAGAGGACCCGGAGGCCGTCCGGCAGCACATCGGCTACATGTCGCAGAAGTTCTCGCTCTACAACGACCTGCGCGTGCGCGAGAACCTCGAGCTGTTCGCCGGCCTCTACAGCGTGCCGGCGCGAGACATCCCGCAGCGCATGGCGTGGGCGCTCGCGATGGCCGGGCTCGAAGGGCGCGAGGACGCGATCACGGGCTCGCTGGCCGTCGGGTGGAAACAGCGGCTCGCGCTCGGCTGCGCCGTGCTGCACCGCCCGCCGATCGTGTTCCTGGACGAGCCGACGTCGGGCGTCGATCCGATGTCGCGGAGACGGTTCTGGGCGCTGATCCGCGAGATGGTCGGCGACGGGATCACCATCTTCGTCACGACGCACTACATGGACGAAGCCGAGTACTGCCATCGCCTGCTGCTCATCGACGGCGGGCGGATCGTCGCGCTCGGATCGCCCGGTGCGCTGAAGGCCGGCGCGATGCGCGGACAGCTCCTGCGCATCGACTGCGATCCGCTGGGCGCCGGACTCGAGCTGCTCCAGCAGGCCGCCGGCGTCAGCGACGCTGCGGTCTTCGGCAGCAGCATCCACGCGGTCGTCCCCGACGCCGCGGCCGCGGCGGCGTCCTTGCGCGCCCTGCTCGCCGCGCATCACGTCACCGTGCAGGGAATCGCGCCGATTGCCGCGAGCCTCGAAGACGTGTTCGTCGCGCTCACGAAACCGCACAAGAAGCGGGAGGCGGCGGTATGAGCTGGCGCCGCGTCGTGGCGATGATGCGCAAGGAGATCGTGCAGATCCGCCGGGATCCGCGCAGCCTGCTGATCATCCTCGCGATGCCGCTCGCGCAGCTGCTGCTCAACGGCTATGCCGTCAACCTCGACGCCAGGCACGTGCCGCTGTGCGTCTACGATCGCGATCGCACGCGGGCGAGCGCCGATCTCCTCGCGCATTTCAGCGCGACCGATTCGTTCGAGGTCGTCGCCGTCGTGGACGACTATCCGGGAATCGTCTCGCGCATCGACGACGGCGTCTGCACGGCCGCCGTGGTCGTGCCGCCGCAGTTCTCCGAGCGCCTGCACTCGGCGGGTCGCGCGACGCTTCAGGTGCTCGTGGACGCGAGCGACAGCAACACGGCCAGCCTCGGCATGGGCTACGCGCAGGGCATCGTCCAGACGTATGCCGCGGGCGTGCAGCTCGAGTGGCTGCAGCGGCACGGGCGTGCGTCGGGGCTGGCGCCCGTCGCCGTCGAGCCGCGCACCCTCTTCAACGAGGAGCTCGAGAGCATGGCGAACATCGTGCCCGGCGTCATCGCGCTGGTGATGGCCGTGGTGGGGTCGTTCCTGACCTCGCTGACGATCGCGCGCGAGCGGGAGCGCGGCACGATGGAGCAGCTGATTGCGACGCCGATTTCTCCGTTCGAGATTCAAATCGGCAAGCTGATTCCGTACTACGCCATCGGCGTCATCGACACCGCGATGTGCGCGTTCGTGGCCGTCACGCTGTTCGACGTGCCGTTCCGGGGAAGCTGGCTCGTGCTGTTCGGGTGCTCGCTGCTCTTTCTCGGCGCCGTGCTGTCGCTCGGCTACTACATCTCCGTCATTTCGACGTCGCAGGTCGGCGCGAGTCAGATGGCCATGCTGGTGACGTTTCTGCCGGCGCTGCTGCTCTCCGGATTCATCTTCCCGATCGATCAGATGCCGCTCGTGGTCCAGTGGGTCACCTGGGTGTTCCCAGGCCGCTATTACGTGTCGATCCTGCGCGACGTGTTTCTCAAAGGCACACCAGCCGCACTGATGGTCGAGCCCATCACGGCGCTGGCGATCATCGCGGCGGTCTGGACGGCGCTCGCGACGCGCGCGTTCCACAAGAGGCTCGCATGAGGATGGCGCAGGCGCTCGGGCGGATCCGGCACCTCCTGAAGAAGGAGTTCATTCAGACGCTGCGCGATCCGCATACACGCTGGCTGCTCTTCGGGCCGCCCGTCATCCAGATGCTCGTGTTCGGCTACGCGGCGACGATGGAGATCCGGCACGTGCCGATTGCCGTGCTCGACCTGGATCGGAGTCAGGAAAGCCGCGACGTGATCGACCGCTTCACCGGCAGCCGGTACTTCGACCTCCGGATGTCGGCCTCGCGCCGCGGGCAACTCGGGGACGCCATCGATCGCGGCGACGTCCTGATCGGCCTGGAGATCGACGCCGGCTTCGCCGCGCGGCTGCGCGGCGGCCGGGGCGCGTCGGTCCAGGCGCTGGTGGACAGCGCGAACTCGAACACCGCGCTCGTGGCGCTCGGCTATCTGAATCAGATTGGCGCCGGGTTCGCGCAGGACTACGCGCGCGATCGCATCGTGAGGACGGCGCCTCAGCTCGTTGCGATCGTGCCGCAGATCGCGCTGGAAACGCGTCCCTGGTTCAACGAGGGGCTCGAGAGCCGCTCGTACTTCGTGCCGGGCGTCATCGGCAACCTGATGATGATGATGGTCATGACGCTGACGGCGTTCGCCGTCGTCCGCGAGCGCGAGATCGGCACGCTCGAGCAGCTCATGGTCACGCCGGTGCGGCGCTGGGAGTTCATTCTGGGCAAGACGGTGCCGTTCTTCCTGATTGGCCTCTTCGACGCCCTCTTGATCGCGATCATCGGCACCTTCTGGTTCGGCGTGCCGTTTCGCGGCAGCGTCGCGGTGCTCGGACTCGGAATTGTCGTCTTCCTGTTCGCGGCGCTCGGCCTCGGGCTGTTTCTGTCAACCATCGCGACCACGCAGCAGCAGGCGCGGAATTCCGCGTTCTTCTTCACGATGCCGATGACGACGCTCTCCGGTTTCGGGACCCCGATCAGCAGCATGCCGGTGTTCCTCCAGCACGTGAGCTACGTGAATCCGCTCCGGCACATCGTCGCGTTTCTGCGGAGCGTGTACCTGAAAGGCATCGGTCTCGACGTCCTCTGGCGCGACATCGCGCCGATGGCGGTGTTTGCCGTGGCGATGCTGACGGTCAGCATCGTGCGGTTCAGGAAGTCGATGGAGTGAGACGAGGAGGGCATCATGCGCGCGAACACACGGTTCACGATCGTCGTGGTCACGGGCGCGCTGTGCGTTGTGCGCGCAGTCGCGGCTGCCGGGCAGAGTCCGCGGGCCGACGAGTCGTTCCAGCCGTTCCCGACCATTTGGCAGGGCGTGTACGCGCCCGCCGACGCCGATCGCGGAAAAGAGACGGCGGCCCGGCTGTGTGCCGGTTGCCACGGCGACGCCTTGAAGGGCGGAGCCGCCCCACGATTGACGGGCGAGGCGTTTTTCGACCGCTGGGTCAACCTGCGGCTCAAGGACGTGGTCTCGTACATCCAGGCGGCGATGCCGCACGAAAAGCAGTTCTACGTATCCGCGGATCAGACGCGCGACATCGTCGCGTTCATGCTGCGCGACAGCCACGTGCCGTCCGGCAGCCATCCGATGTCGGCCGACGTGAACGTGCTCGCAGGGATTCTGATCACGCGTCCGCCGGAGCGATAGCCATGGCCGCCTCCACCATTCTCGTGCCGCTCGACGGATCCGACCTCGCCGAGGTCGCACTCGGGGAGGCCGCCAGGCTTGCGCGCGCGCTCGGCGCCGGCGTTCTGCTGTTGCAGGTGATCGCCCCGGTCGAGGACGTGATCCAGAGCGGGACGATGAGGATTGCCGTGGACGAGGTCTGGGCGGCCGCGCAGGCGCGGGCGCTCGCCTACCTGCGCGACGTGCGCGCGCGGCCGCTGTTGACGGGCATCGCGGTGGACGTCGATGTCCGCATGGGCAACGCCGCCGAGACGATTCTCGAGGTCGCGCGCGCCCGCGACGTGGAGCGCATTGTCATGGCGACGCACGGACGTACGGGGTTCACGCGATGGGTGCTCGGCAGCGTGGCCGAGAAGATCCTGCGCGCCGCGGACCGTACGGTTGTGCTTGTGCGAGCGAGTGCGACCGCCGCGTGACAGACCTTCGTGCGCCATCGTGGTCAGTCGTGGCAGCGTGATGCCGGAATGTCGGCGGTTTGTTTGCAGACTTTTTCGAAGAACTGACTTGAAATGTTGCATGGCGAGGTTGAAGATTGATCACACTTTCCAAATCGCGTCACGCTGAGCGAGGTTGACATGAAGCAAACCCTTGAACGTCTCCGAGCTGAATTCCTCGAAATGCCCGGATTGCAGCTGACGATGGACCAGGTGCATCGTCTCTGTGGCGTCGATCGGCCGATGTGTTCGGCGGTGCTCGACGCGCTCGTTCAGGAACGGTTTCTGTGTGTCACGGCGGACGGCCGCTACGGGCGCGTCTCCGACGGGCGCGTCCCGCGTCCCCGTCCGGCCAAAGCCGATCTCGACGCCGCTCACTCCGTCTCGAGTGATTTCGTCGCGAGCGCACGCGCTCGCTTGGCGAACTCCACCAGGCGGGCCTCGACGCGCTGATTGACGCTGCCGGCCGGGAACTGTCCGCCCGCATCACGGGCGCCGGCCGGCATCCCCGTCAGGATCTCGATCCCTTCGTCGATCGTCTGCACCGCGTAGACGTGAAACGTGCCCGCGGCCACCGCCGCCACGACGTCTTCGCGGAGCATGAGGTGACGGACGTTCGACGCGGGAATCAGCACGCCCTGCGCGCCGGTCAGTCCGCGGGCGTGGCAGACGTCGAAGAAGCCCTCGATCTTCTCGTTCACGCCGCCGATGGCCTGCACCTCGCCGCGCTGGTTGACCGAGCCCGTCACGGCGATCGACTGCCGGATTGGCACGTCGGCGAGCGCTGAGAGAAGCGCATAGAGTTCGGCGGACGAGGCGCTGTCGCCTTCGACGCCGCCGTAGCTCTGCTCGAACACCAGGCTGGCCGACAGCGAAAGCGGCTGGTCCACCGCATAGCGTCCCGAAACAAAGCCGGACAGAATCAGCACGCCTTTCGAGTGGATCGGGCCGCCGAGCTCCACTTCGCGCTCGATGTCCACGACCTTGCCGGCGCCGAGACGCACGCGCGCCGTGATGCGGCTCGGCTGCGCGAATGCGAAGCCGCCGAGCTCGACGACCGACAGCCCGTTGACCTGCCCAGAAATCTCGCCGCTCGTCGCGATGTCGATCGTGCCGCGGGCGATCGCTTCGTGCAGCCGATCGCGCGGCCGGCCGGCGCGCCGAATCTCCGTGTCGATCGCCTGCTGGACGTCGCTCGCCTCCACGGCGGCATGACCGCTCGCCGCGGCCCAGTGATCCGCTTCGCGGAGGAGGTCGATCAGCGGATCGAGCTGCAGGGAGACCTTGTTGGCGTCGCCGGCCAGGCGGGCGCCGTGCTCGACAATGCGGGCCACGCCCGCGGCGGCGATCGGGCGCAGCGATTCCTTCCGCGCCAGCGCGGCAATCAGGCGCGCATACTCCTCGTCGAGCGGCGCCGACCGATCGACGTCGCTCTCAAAGTCCACGGCCACCTTGAAGAGCTCCTTGAAATCCGGATCGAGCTCGTAGAGCAGGTAATAGAGCCGGCGATCGCCGATGAGCACGACCTTGACGTTCAACGGGATCGGCTCGGGATCGAGCGACACCGTGCTGACGAGGCTCAGGGCGTCCCCGAGCGACTCGATCCGGATCGATCGGCCGCGCAGCGCGCGCTTCAGTCCCTCCCAGGCGAACGGTTCGAGCAGGATCCGCCTGGCGTCGAGAATCAGGTAGCCGCCGTTCGCGCGGTGCAACGCGCCGGGCTTGATGTGGGTGAAATCGGTGATGAGCGTGCCCATCTGCGCGACGTGTTCGATGCGGCCGATCAGGTTCTGAAAGGTCGGGCGATCCTCGTAGACGACCGGCGCGCCGCCGCCGTCCTCCTGCGTGCGCAGGACGTTGATCTCGTAGCGGGCGAGCGGCGACTGCGCGTCGCGCGTCTTCGCCATCAGCGCCTCGATCGGGTTCTCGTTCTCGTCTCCCGTCTTCTGGCGGAGGTCCTCGGCGTGTTCGATCACGTCGCGTTCGAGCGCGGCCAGGTGCGCCTGCACCGCCGGCTCGCCCGCATACGCCTTCTTCTGCTCCTCAATCAGCGCGTCCACGGCCGCCGTGATGACGCCGTGGCGCAGCGCCCTGATCTTCTCGTGCGTGTCGCGGTGCCACTTCGGCACCTCGTGCAGGATCTTGCCGAGCTCGCTCTCGAACTCCTCGAGCGCCGCGCGGATCCGCTGCTGCTGTTCCTGCGGCAGTTTCCCGAAGCTCTCGGCGTCGATGGGCTCGCCGTTGACCATCGGCGCCAGCACGAGCCCCATGGGCGTGCGCACGAGCGCCACGTCGCGCTGCGCCGCGCGCTGGCGGAGGTCTTCGAACGCGCCCTCGCGGCGGGCCGTGAACTCGTCGTGAATCTGCTGATGGCGCTGGCGGTACTCGTCGGTTTCGAGCGCCGCCGTGATTGCGGTCCGCAGCGCATCGACGAGCCGCGCCATGTCGTTCCGGAGCTGCTGCCCGCGGCCGGTCGGCAGGGCTATCGCGCGCGGACGATGGGGCTGGTCGAAGTTGTGAACGTAGCACCAGTCAATCGGCGCCGGTTCGCCGGCAGCCTGGCGCTCGAGGAATTTCCTGACGATCGAGTGTTTTCCGCCACCGGCCGGCCCGAGCGCGAACAGGTTGTAGCCGTCGCGGCGAATGGCGATGCCGAACTGAATCGCCTCGACTGCGCGATCCTGCCCGAGCGGCATGTCCGAGTCGGGCAGTTCGCTCGTGGTCGTGAAGGTGAACGACGCCGGGTCGCAGCGCCGGCGGAGATCGCGCGGGGCGAGCTGACAGGACGGGAGGAGCAGCGCGGATGCCATTGCCTGGAGTGAGGGCAAAGCGCGTACCGCGCCGATGGCGGATTTCCGACGACCCTGCGCGATGACGCGTTCGCGGCACCCGCGCGCGGCGTGAATTTTTCGAAGGCGTCCCGCGAAAAATCAGCCACTCGATCCGCGCGTGCGCGGGAATCAGCGCGATTACGGCAGAACGTGCGGGCACATGGCTTGCTGATCGTGTCGATGGAGGTGCGTGATGGCGCACACATCCGTCTGGCAGCGTCCGTGGGTGCTCGCGACTGAAAACATACTCGGGCACGTGGCGGCCATCGTCGTCGGCTTCGTGCTGATGGTCGTCGGGCTCGGACTCGGCGTCACGATGATCATGCTCCCGCTCGGCGTCGTCGTCGGCCTGATCGGCGTGGCCATGTTCGTCGGAGGCTGCTTCGCGCATGTCGGTTCGAAGTCGTGAGGTTCGGCGATGACCGAGTTCACACAGATCCTGTGTCCGATCGACTTTTCGGACGCGTCCCGACACGCCGTGGATCACGCGATTGCCGTGGCCGGGTGGTACGGATCGCGCCTGACCGCGCTGCACGTGCTGCGCCGTGAATTCGTGTTCGAGCCGCCGATTCTCCTCGCCGAACGCGGGGGAGTCGAAGCCCTGCCGGCGGATCGCCTGGCGATCCAGGACCGCTTGAGCGACTGGATCAAGCCGGCGCGCGACAAGGGCCTCGCGACGGACACGCGCATTGACGAGGGTGTTCCCGCCGACTGCATCCTGCAGTACGCGCGATTCCTGCCCGCCGATCTCATCGTGATCGGTACCCATGGCCGTGGTGCCTTCGAGCGCCTCGTGCTGGGCTCGGTGGCGGAAACGGTCCTTCGTCGTGCGCAGTGTCCCGTCTTGACCGTGCCGCCGCGTGCGGCGACGACTTCGACGCTTCCCTTCAAACGCCTGCTGTGCCCGGTCGATTTCTCGCAGCCCTCGCTCGAGGCGCTGCGTGTGGCCGTGTCGCTCGCCGAGGAATCGGATGCCGAGCTGACGTTGCTGCACGTCGTCGAGTGGCCGGATGACGAGACGTTTCTGGTGGAGACGTTCGAGTCGCCCGACATGCGGCGGCAGCTCGAAACGCAGACGGCCGAGCGATTGGACGCGCTCCTGTCCGCCGAGGCCCGGATGTTCTCCCGTCCGTCCACGAAGGTGGTGGTCGGCCGGGCACATGACGCCATCGTCGCGACCGCCGCGGACGTGGCCGCCGACCTCATCGTGATCGGCGTGCACGGCCGCAATCAGCTCGATCTCACGCTGTTTGGATCGACGACACACCAGGTGGTGCGGCGCGCGTCGTGCCCGGTGCTGACGATCCGGTCAAAGCAGTAAGCGCAGAGGAGGAGGACGTTATGAGAACGAAAGCAATCTGGGTGGCATGCGGTCTCGCCGTCGCTGCCGCGCTCGCCGCGACGGCCGCGCGCGCCGACACGTTCGACAAACACACACTGTTCACGTTCAACCGGCCGGTCGCACTGCCGGGAGTCACGCTGCCGGCGGGTGACTACATCTTTCGCCTCGTTGACACCACGTCCAGCCGGAAGGTGATCCAGGTGCTGAGCGGCGACGGCAAGACGCCGTACGCGATGCTGCACTCGATTCCGGAACGTCGCGCCGAGGCGAGCGAACACCCTGAAGTGCGCTTCATGGAAACCGCCAAGGGCCAGCCAAGCGCCATCAAGACGTGGTGGTACCCCGGTGAAACCATCGGATACGAGTTCATCTATCCGAAGGAGCAGGCGCGTCTGCTCGCGAAGGCGACCGCCGAGCCGGTGCTGACCACCAAGGTCGAAGCCGCGAAGCCGCAGGAGGCGGAACTGGAGCGCATCGCGCCGAGCGGCGAAGAAGTCGCCGTGGCGCCGGAACCGCAGCCTGAACTGATCGTGCCGTCCGGCACCGTCCAGGAAGGGACGCTCGCGGAGGCGCGGACCGAGCTTCCGGTGACGGCCACGCATACCCCGCTGTTCGGACTGCTGGGGCTCGTGGCGCTGTCGCTCTTTGCCGGTCTGCGGCTCTGGCGAACGGCGCGTGCGTGAAGACGGTCTCGGTTGTGGCGGCTGCTGCAGCGCTCGCCCTGTCGAGCGCACCCAACCCAAGAGGGGTGCAGCAGCCGCCGGATTTCACAGCCCGCGCTGAGCTCGTCGTCCTGCACGTGCTGGTGAAGGACAAGGCCGGCGCCTACGTGACCGGCCTGCACGCCGAAGCGTTTCGCGTCCTCGAGGAGGGCAGGCCCCAGGCGATCAGGTTCTTCGAGCCCGAAGACGCGCCGGTCACGGCCGGCCTCCTCATCGACAGCAGCAGCAGCATGGCGCCGGTCCGCGATCGCGTGATCGCCGCTGCCGCCGATTTCGTCCATGCCAGCAACCCTCGCGACGAGATCTTCGCGCTCGTGTTCGACGATGACGTACGGCCGGTGCTGGAGGCGCCGACGCCGTTCACGAGCGACGTGGGCGTGCTCGAGCGCGCGCTCGCGCACGTGTTCGTGCCCGCCGGACGCACCGCGTTGTATGACGCAATCGACGCGGGACTGCGATACGTGAAGCGGGGCACGCGCGACCGGCACGCGCTCGTCGTGCTGAGCGACGGCGGCGACAACGCCAGCCACGTCGGTTTCGCGGGCGAGCTGATTGCCGTGCAGGCGTCCAACGTCGTGATCCACACGGTGGCGCTCGTGGATCCGGCCGATCCCGAGGCCGATCCCGGCCGTCTCGGGCGCTTCGGCGAGACGAGCGGCGGCGGAGTCTTCGTCCCCCGCGATCTCGCGGGTGTGAACCGCGCGCTGCAGGAGATCGCGCAGGACATCCGGCACAGCTACACGATCGGGTACGAGCCTGACGTCGCGCACCGCCGTCCTGGTTTCCATCGCCTCAAAATCGACGTCCGGGCTCCGAATGGGCGTGCGCTCGTGGCACGCACACGCGAGGGCTACCATGCGTCCTGAGCGCCGGCCGCGGTTCACGCGCGCGCTCGAGTGGGCGCTGTTCCTGGCGGGCGTGGCCAGCCTCGTGTGGTACGGCTGGTCGTCGATCGAGGTCGGCCGCCTCGAGACCGAGAATCGAAAGGCCGTCGAGCGGATGCTGGCGGACCGCGTGCAAACGGCGGCAGACACCACGACGGCTGTCGCGACGCCGGCGCCTCTGCTCGACGCCGACGAGCTGCTGATCGGCGAGCTCGACATCCCCAGGCTGGGTCTGTCCGCCGCCGTGATGGCTGGAGACGACGACGGCGTGCTGTCGGGAGCGGTCGGCTACCTGCCCGACACGGCGCTCCCATGGGAGCCCGGCAACAGCGTGCTCGCCGCGCACCGCGATCGTCTGTTCCGGCCGCTCGAGCGCATCCGCATCGGCGACGAGATCCAGCTCTCCACGCGGCACGGCGAGTTCGCCTATCACGTCGTGCGGACGTTCGTCGTGAGCCCACGCGACGTCTGGATCGTCAACCCGGTGCCAGGCGTCGATCTGACGCTGATTACCTGTTACCCATTCGTCTTCGTGGGACACGCACCGCAGCGCTTCGTGGTTCGGGCCAGAAAGCTTGGTCCTTAGTGCTGAGTGCTTGGTGCCTGGTCCGTCCTTGGTCCTTGTCCTTCGTCCGATGGACCATGGACCAAGGACGAAGGACGGACCAAGCGCCAGGGACTAGACAGCGTGCGGCCAGCGCCTGACGTTGAAGGCGAGCACGACGAAGAGCACGCCCGACACCATCGCGTAGACGCCAATCGCGCGCATGAACGTCGTCACTTGCGCGGCGGCGAGCATCGCGGCGAGCACGCCGACGCCGATCGTCAGCAGGCCTTCCGCGCCGAGCAGCCATTCGCCTTTCGTCATGACACGGCTGACCACTTTGCGCAGCTCGTAGACGCCGACCAGCTCGAGCGCGCCCGTGACGAGCGCCCACGCCACGATGAATTCGACGATGAGCACGCGCGCGGTGGCTGGCATGACGAACACGACCAGCGCAATCGCCGCAGCGACGACGCCCTCACAGAACAGCGTCAGCCAGTTGAGCGCGGCTCCGGCGCCCATGCTGAAAAACCCGTCGGCGAGCGCGAAAATTCCGAACAGCGACACGAGGTACCCGAGTGTCGTGTGGGGCGCCAGGAACGCCAGCAGGCCGAACACGACGGCCACGGCGCCACGGACAGCGAGAATCCACCAGCGGTTGATCAGGTAATCGAGCTGCATGACAGCCTCCGGTGTGGCAAAGAGCAAAAGCCACGCCCGGAGGCGCGAGTGGGGACTGCGGTGTGTGCCGGAAAACCGGCGGAGATTTAGATGCCCGCGACGCGGAGCATCTCGGACAGCGTCGTCTCGCCGCTGAGGACCTTTTCGATCGCCGCCTCGCGCAGCGTGCGCATCCCCTCAGTGCGCGCGCCCTCGAACAAATCGAGCGACGACGCGTGGTGGCTGATCAGGCCGCGAATCTTCGCGGAGATCGGCATGATCTGGAAGATGCCGTCGCGGCCCATGTAACCGGTCTGGCGGCAGTGCAGGCAGCCGGCGCCCTTCGCGAGCGTGCGCCGCCGCAGCTCGTCGAGCGGCATCTCGAGGCCGGCCGCTATCTCCTCGGTCGGCTCGACCGGCTGGCGGCAGCGCGGGCAGTTTACGCGCACGAGCCGCTGCGCGATGATGCCGACGACGGTGGACAGGATGAGAAAGTGCGGGATGCCCAGGTCGAGCAGGCGCGTGACCGACGACGGCGCGTCGTTGGTGTGCAGCGTGGACAGCACCAGGTGTCCGGTGAGTGCGGCCTGGACGGCGTGCTGCGCGGTTTCGGTGTCGCGAATCTCGCCGACCATGATGATGTCGGGGTCCTGCCGCAGCACGGTCCGCAAGGCGTTCGCGAACGTCAGGTCGATGCTCGGCCGCACCGCGACCTGGTTGAAGTCGTCGTTCACCATCTCGATCGGATCCTCGATCGTGATGATGTTGAGCTCCGGACGCGCGAGGTGCTTCAGCACCGAATAGAGCGTCGTCGTCTTCCCGCTGCCGGTCGGGCCGGTGACGAGGATGATGCCGTGCGTCCGCGTGAGGAACTGCTCGAAGATGGCGAAGTCGGACGGCGAGAACCCGAGCTGGCCGATGCCCTTCACCAGCACGTCGGGGTCGAAGATGCGGAGTACTGCCTTCTCGCCGAACGCGGTCGGCATCGTTGACACGCGGAGCTCGATCTCGCGGCCGTTCTGATCGCGCTTGATCCGGCCGTCCTGCGGCCGGCGCTTCTCGGCGATGTTGCAACCCGAGAGCAGCTTGATGCGCGACACGATCGCCTGGTACACGACCCTCGGCACCACATGCACGTCGTGCAGCATGCCGTCGATGCGGAGGCGCACGATCGTGGCGTTACGCTTGGGCTCGAAGTGGATGTCCGAGGCGCGCTGCTCGAAGGCGTACGACAGCAGGTTGTCGAGCGCCTTGACCACCGGCGCGGCAGCCGGATCGAGCTCCTGATCTTCGGTCGAAAGATATTCCTGGTTCCCGATGTTGAGGGCGGGCAGCCACTGCGCCGACAGCTGCTTCTCGGCGGTCTTCAGGCTCGAGCCGAGCTCGTAGAAGCTCTTGATGATCGC
>CAZOIK010000371.1:0-5806 GCA_964579765.1 uncultured Bifidobacteriaceae bacterium | reverse complement strand
GAGTTCCTGAAGCAGGGCGCGGCGGTCGAAGACTTCATGAAGCCCGACCGCGTCGTCGTCGGCGTGGAGGCGGGCGACGAGCGCGCGGCGCGCGTGATGCGCGAGCTGTACGCGCCGTTCACGCGGACGGGCGCGCCGGTGATGCTGACCGACACGGCGAGCGCGGAGCTGTGCAAGTATGCGGCGAACTCGATTCTGGCGACGCGCATCTCGTTCATGAACGAGATCGCGAACATGTGCGAGCTGGTCGGCGCCAACGTCGATCACGTGCGGCGCGCGCTCGGCGCCGATCGCCGTATCGGCATGTCGTTCCTCTTTCCGGGCGTCGGCTACGGCGGCAGCTGCTTCCCGAAAGACGTCAAGGCGATGCTGAAATCGGCCGACGACCGCGGCTACGACTTCAAGATCCTGCGGGCGGTCGAAGCGGTGAACGACACGCAGAAGCTGCGGATGGTGGAGAAGATCGTCGCGCACTTCGGCGGCCGGCCGCGGGTGGCGGGGAAGACGGTCGCGCTCTGGGGCCTCGCGTTCAAGCCGAAGACCGACGACATGCGCGAGGCGCCCGCCATCGCGATCATCGAGCAGCTGCTCGCGATGGACGCGTCGGTGCGTGCCTACGATCCCGAGGCGAACGAGACGGCGCGCTGCCTCTTCGGCAGCCGCATCACCCTCTGCGACAAGAGCTACGACGCGCTCGACGGGGCGGACGCGCTCGTCGTCGTGACCGAGTGGAACACGTTCCGCGAGTCCGATTTCGAGAAGATGCGCCGGCTGCTCAAGGCGCCGGTCGTCTTCGACGGGCGCAACGTCTATTCGCCCGAGCAGATGCGCGCGCTCGGCTTCACGTACTTCTCCATTGGCCGGTAAGCCCGCAGCGCGACGTTCGGTGCTCGTCACCGGCGGCTCGTGCTACATCGGGAGCCACGCGGCGAAGGCCCTCGTGCGCGCGGGCCACCGCGTCGTCGTCTTCGACAGCCTGGTCGCCGGCCATCGCGAGGCCGTGCGGTACGGCGAGTTCGTGCAGGGCGACATCCTCGACGGCCAGGCCGTCCGCGACGCGATCGCCCGGCACGCGATCGACGCGGTCATGCACTTCGCCGCGTTCCTCGACGTCGGCGAGTCGGTGCGCGAGCCGGCGAAGTACTACCGCAACAACGTCGTCGGCGCGCTGACGGTGCTCGACGCGATGGCCGCGGCGAACATCCAGGCGATGGTCTTCTCCTCGACGTGCGCGACGTACGGCGAGCCGATCGAGACGCCGATCACCGAAGGGCATCCGCAGCGACCGATCAACAGCTACGGCGAGTCGAAGCTCGCGATCGAGCGCGCGTTTCCGCACTACGAGCGCGCGTACGGCATTCGGTCGGTCGCGCTGCGCTACTTCAACGCCGCCGGCGCGGATCCCGACGGCGAGCTCGGCGAGGATCACGCGCCGGAGATTCACGTCATCCCGCGCGCGCTCGACGCGGCGGCGGGCGGAGAGGGCCTGAAGGTGTTCGGGGACGACTATCCGACGCCCGACGGGACGTGTCTGCGCGACTACACCCACGTCGGCGATCTGGCCGACGCGCACGTGCGCGCACTCGAGCATCTGACGCGCGGCGGGCCGTCGGGCGCGTACAACCTCGGCACCGGCCGTCCACACTCGGTGCGCGAGGTGATCGGCGCCGTCGAGCGCGTGACGGGGAACACGGTGCCGTGGACGTTGGCGCCGCGGCGCCCTGGCGATCCCGCGGCGTTGTACGCGTCGGCCGACAAGGCGCGCGGCGAGCTCGGGTGGACGCCGCGCTTTTCTTCGCTCGACGACATCGTCCGCACGGCGTGGACGTGGCGGCGGGCGCATCCGCGCGGTTACGCCGGGTGACCGTCCGCCCGCGTCCGCCGCTTCGCGATCCGCTGCTGTCGGTCGTCATGCCTGTCTACAACGAACGCCGCACGATCGACGAGATCGTCCGGCGCGTGCTCGCGGTGCCGCTCCGGATCGAGTTGATCGTCGTGGACGACGGATCGACGGACGGCACGCGCGAGCGTCTGCAGGAGCTCGCGGCGGAGCTCGGGTTCACGCTGGTGCTGCAGGCGAAGAACGCGGGGAAGGGGGCGGCGCTGCGCGACGGGTTCGCGCGCGTCGGCGGCGAGATCGTGGTCGTCCAGGACGCCGACCTCGAGTATTCGCCCGAGGAATATCCCGAGCTCATCGAGCTCATCTGTTCCGGCCGCGCCGACGTGGTGTACGGCTCGCGCTTTCTCGGCCGTCACCGCGTCTTTCTGTTCGTGCACTACATGGGGAACAGACTGCTGACGCTGCTGACGAATGTGTTGTACAACACGATGCTCACCGACATGGAAACGTGCTTCAAGGCCATGCACGTGGACGTCCTGCGGTCGATGACGCTCAGGTCGAACCGCTTCGGCATCGAGCCCGAGCTGACGGCGAAGATCTTCAAGCGCGGCTACCGCGTGTATGAGATTCCGATTACGTATGACGGACGCGGCTACGACGAGGGCAAGAAAATCACCTGGCGCGACGGCGTCGCCGCCGTCTGGACGCTGATCCGGTTCCGGTTCACCGAGTGAAGCCGCATCTCCTCCGCCGCCTGTTCGCGTATGCGCGGCCGTACCGCGGCCGGATGACCCTCGCGGTCGTCGCGATGGTCGTGTATGCCGCGGGCGACGCGGGACAGGCGCTGCTCGTCAAGCCGATCGTCGATCGCACGCTGCCGCTCGCCGAAGACGTGAAGCTGGTCGCGTGGGGCATCGTCGGCGTGTATCTGGTGAAGGGCATCGGCTCGTACATCTCGTCGTACCTGATGACCGGCGTCGGCCAGCGCGTCGTCATGGACATCCGGAACGCGCTCTATCGCCACATCCTCGGCCAGTCGGCGGCGTTCTTCGCGCAGCGGACGACGGGCCAGTTGATGTCGCGGATTGGCAACGACGTCGCGCAGGTGCAGCAGGCCGTGTCGGAGACCGTGGCCGACCTCGCGCGCGAGTCGCTGACGGCCGTCGCGCTGGCGGGCTACCTCTTCTACATCGACCCGCACCTCGCCGTCTTCTGTCTGTTCGTCGCGCCGCTCATCGTCTACGCGCTCGTGCTGCTCGGGTGGCGCGTGCGCCGGACGACGAGACACAGTCAGGAGGCGCTCGAGCACCTGTCGCATCTGAGCGCCGAGGCGTTCACCGGTCACCGCATCGTGAAGGCGTTCGGCACCGAGGCGCACGAGACCGAGAAGTTCAGCCGCGCGGCGTACGGGCTGTACCGCACGAACATGAAGGTGACGGCGGCGCTGTCGAGCCTGCCGCCGCTCATGGAGCTGATTGGCGGCGCGGGCATGGCGATGGCGCTCGTCTACGGCGCGCGCCAGGTCTCGTCGCACCAGATGACGCCGGGGTCGTTCTACTCGTTCATGGCGGCGCTGCTGCTGATGTACGGCCCGGCGAAGAAGCTGAGCCGCGTCAACGCCAACCTGCAGCAGACGATGGCCGCGTCCGAGCGCATTTTCGACATGCTCGACACGCACACCGAAGTGAAGGAGCAGGCGGGCGCGCCCGCGCTCGCGCCGTTCCGCTCGACGATCGAGTTCCGCGACGTCGCGTTCGGGTACGACGCCGGGCACGCGACCATCCTGCGGGGCGTGTCGCTGACCGTCCGCGCCGGCCAGATGATCGCGATCGTCGGCAAGAGCGGCGCCGGAAAGACGACGATGGTCAACCTGCTGCCGCGGTTCTACGACGTGACCGGCGGCGCCATCCTCATCGACGGCGTCGATCTGCGCGACGTCACGCTGGCCTCGCTCCGCGCGCAGATCGGCATCGTCACGCAGGAGACGGTGCTCTTCGACGACACCATCGCGAACAACGTCGCGTACGGATCGCCCGCGGCGACGCCGGCGGCAATCGAGGCCGCGGCGCGGGCGGCCAACGCGCACGAGTTCGTCTCGGCGCTCCCGCAGGGCTATCAGACGATGATCGGCGAGCGCGGGCAGCGGCTGTCGGGCGGGCAGCGGCAGCGGTTGGCCATCGCGCGGGCGCTGCTCAAGAACGCGCCGATGCTCGTGCTCGACGAGGCGACGTCGGCCCTCGACGCGGAGTCGGAGCAGCTCGTGCAGGCGGCGCTGACGAACCTGATGATGAACCGCACGTCGTTCGTCATCGCGCACCGGCTCTCGACAATCCGGCGCGCCGACGCGATCGTCGTGCTCGAGCACGGGCGCATCGCCGAGATCGGGAAGCACGACGAGCTGCTCGCGCGGCCCGACGGCGTGTATGCCGCGCTCTATCAAATGCAGCTGCTGGAGGCGAGGAAGATGGAGCGGCGGGTGGCAACGTCGGTGACGTCGTGATTCGGTCGATGACGGGGTTTGCGTCGGTGACGAGCGAGAACGACCGCGCGACGGTGGGCGTGACCGTCCGGTCGCTCAACCATCGCCACCTCGACCTCCAGCTGCGCGTTCCGCAGTCGCTGGCCGGGATCGAGAGCGACGTGCGCGCGCTGGTGGCGAAGGTCGTGGTGCGCGGCCGCGTCGAGCTCGGGCTGTCGGTGCAGCTGCGGCAGCCGCCGGGCGTCGAAGTGGAGTTCAACGACGCGTTCGGCGCGGCGCTGGAGAAGGCGCTCGACAAGGCGCGCGACCGCGGCCTCGTGACCGGGACGCTGACGCCGGGCGACATCCTGCGGCTGCCGCAGGCGCTGACGATCCGCGAGCGGCCGGTCGACGCCGACGCCGCGGCGCAGGCGGAGGTGGCGGCGCAGGCGCGGGCGGCCGTCGAGAAGGCGCTCGCCGACCTCGACACGATGCGCGCGCACGAGGGCGATCACCTGCGCGCCGATCTCGACGAGCGGCGGACGCTCGTGGCCGATCTCGTCGAGCGGGTCGCCGTCGCCGCAGTCGAGGGCCGCGCCGGCGTCGAGGAGCGGCTGCGCGAGCGCGTGCGCCAGCTGCGCGAGGAACTGCAGGCCGACGAGACGGCGGTCGCGCAGGAGATCGTGCGCGCCGCTGCACGGTCCGACATCAGCGAGGAGATCGCGCGCTTCCGCGCGCACGTGTCGCACTGGGTGACGCTGGCCGACAGCGCGGAGCCGTGCGGCCGCAAGCTCGATTTCCTGCTGCAGGAGATGAACCGCGAGGTGAACACGATGGGCAGCAAGGCCGACGGCCTCCGCGTGTCGGAACTCATCATCGCGGCGAAGGCGGAGCTCGAGAAGATGCGGGAACAGGTCCAGAACGTCGAGTAGAATTGGAATATCTGGTGACCATCGATCACGAAATCACCCAATCGCCGAATTGACAAATCCATGATCGATCGCAGCAAGCTCCCGAACTCGTTCGAATTCGTCGTCACCGCCGGCGCGCGCGCGCGCCAGCTGCAGAACGGCTCCGTCCCGCGCGTGGACGTGAACGATCGCAAGAAGACGACCGTCGCGGCCGAAGAAGTCCTGACGCGCCGCGTCGAGAAGCTCGTGAACGAGAAGGCGGATGTGCCCGTTGAGTGATGTGGCGATCTGGTGATCGCAGGTTCGGCGATCACCACATCACCCGCTCGCCAAGTGTGTGCCAATGCTGATCGCCCTGGGCGTCACCGGCGGTATCGGGGCCTACAAGGCCGTGGAGGTCGCGCGCGGCCTGCAGAAGCGCGGCCACGACGTCGTCGCCGTCATGACCGACACGGCGACGAAGTTCGTCGGCCCGATCACGTTCGAGGCGATTACGCGTCGGCGCGTCATCACGGATCAATTCGAGCCCGGTGCCAACGCGGACATCGAGCACATCGCCCTGGCATCGACGATCGATCTGCTGCTCGTCGCGCCGGC
>CAZOIK010000370.1:0-3171 GCA_964579765.1 uncultured Bifidobacteriaceae bacterium | reverse complement strand
ATCGACAGCCAGCCGAGCACCGCGTTCATCGGCGTCCGCAGCTCGTGGCTGAGCGTCGCGAGGAACTCGTCTTTCAACCGGCTCTGCCGCTCTGCCTCGTCGCGCGCCGCCTGCTCGCGCGCCAGCAGCGCGTCGCGCTCGATGGCCGCGAGCCGCTCCGCGGTGACGTCGCGGCTGATGCCGACGAGGCGGTCGCCGTCGGCGTCGGAGAACAGCTGGCCACGCTCGGTGATCCAGACGATCGACCCGTCGGGGCGCTGCGCACGGTACTGGGCCTCGTAGACGCCGGTCCGCAGCGCGTCGGCGATCGCGGCGTCCACCTGCTGCCGATCGTCGGCGTGCGCGCTGCGGTGGATCCGCATGTCGCGGCCCAGGGCGCCGCGCGGGAAGCCGAACAGCGCCTCCGGGTCGGTGGACCAGCGCACCAGCCCCGTCGCCAGCTGCCACTCCCAGGCGGCCACCTGCGCGATCTCGAGCGCCATCTGCAGCCGGTCCTCGTTTTCGCGGACCTCCTGATGCGCGCGGTGCAGCGCGGCCGTCCGTTCCGTCACGCGCCGTTCGAGATCGCGGTTGGCGGCCTGCAGCGCCGCCTGCGCCCGCTGGCGCAGCGTCACCTCGTGCTGCAGCACGTCGTTGAGCTCGGCGAGCGCGCGCGTCTTGCGGAAGAGGTCCACGAAGACGCTGATCTTCGACCGCAGGATGTCGGGGTTGATCGGCTTGCTGAGATAGTCCACGGCGCCGACGCCGTAGCCGCGCAGGATCTCGTCGTCGTTCGCCAGGTGCGCCGTGAGAAAGAGAATCGGCACATGGCTCGAGCGCCTGCGCTGCTTGATGAGGCGCGCGAGCTCGATGCCGGTCATCCCCGGCATCCGGATGTCGAGCACGAGCGCGGCGAATTCGTGCCGCACGACCGCGAGCAGCGCGTCGTCGGGCGAGGTCGCCCGCACGCAGGTGCACTCCACGTCGGAGAGCATGGCCTCGAGCACGTCGAGGTTGCGCGGCTCGTCGTCTACGACGAGGATCTTCGGCGCGTCGGTCATCGATAGAGCCACACGCGCAGCAGCGACAGGAGCTGCTCCGTGTTCACCGGCTTGGCGATGTAGTCGGACGCGCCGGCCTGCAGGCACTTCTCCCGGTCGCCCTTCATCGCCTTCGCCGTCAGCGCGACGATCGGCAGCAGGCGCATCTCGGGACGCCGGCGGATCTCGCGCATCGTCTCGTAGCCGTCCATGTCCGGCATCATCACGTCCATCAGCACGACGCTCAGGTCGGGCGTCGCCTCGATCGTTTCGATGGCCTGCCGGCCGTTGGTCGCGCTCAGCACGTCCATGTCGTGGTTCTCGAGCAGCGTCGCCAGCGCGAAGATGTTGCGCGCGTCGTCGTCCACGACGAGCACCTTGCGGTGCCTGAGGACGTCGTTGGTGCCGTGCAGCCGATCGAGCAGCGAGCGCTTGCTCTCCGGCAGGTCGGCGACGACGCGATGGAGAAACAGCGCGGTCTCGTCGAACAGCCGCTCCGGCGACTGGACGTCCTTGAGCACGATGCTCTTCGAGACGACCTTCAGCCGCGCCTCCTCCTCGCTCGACAGGTCCTTTCCGGTGAAGACGACGACCGGGATGTCGCGCAGCAGCGCGTTCTCCTGCACGCGTTCGAGCATGTCGATGCCGTTCATGTCGGGCAGCCGCAGGTCCACCACGCAGCAGTCCACGACGCCGTTGATCAGGTGCGCGAGCGCCTCGGCCCCCGTCCCGACCGCGACGACGTCGATGTCGTCGTCCTGCAGGAGCTCGACGATGCTCTCGCGCTCAATCGGGTTGTCCTCGACGATCAGCAGCCGTTTCTTGTGGGGCGTGACGTAGGCGCGGATGCGGTCGATGGCGAACTCGAGGTCTTCGGTCGTCGCCGGCTTGACGAGATACGAGAACGCCCCGTGCGACAGCCCGTGCTGCCGCTCCTCCTCCACCGAGAGCATCTGCACCGGGATGTGCCGCGTCGCCGGATCCAGCTTCAGGTTGTTCAGCACCGTCCAGCCGAGCATGTCGGGCAGGAACACGTCCAGCGTGATCGCGGTCGGCAGATACTGCTTGGCGAGCGCGATGCCGCTGGCGCCCCGGTTGGCGACGATGCCTTTGAACCCCTTGTCGCGCGCGAGGCCGAGCAGCACGCGGGCGTAGTGCGGGTCGTCGTCGATGACGAGCAGCACCGTGTCGCCCTCGACGATCGTCTCGCGATCGTCGGCGATGCGTTCTTCGGACGGCGCCGCGGCGAGCACCGGCAGCGCCGCCGCGGCCTGGCGCGCCTCGCCCGGATCGACAGGCAGCACCGACGCCGGCGCGGCGACCGCCCGCGCCGGGCCCTCATAAGACAGCGGCAGGTAGAGCGTGAACGTGCTGCCGTGCCCGGGCCGGCTTACAAGCTTGATCTCGCCGCCGAGCAGCGTCGCCAACTCGCGGCTGATCGCGAGGCCGAGCCCCGTGCCGCCGTACTTGCGGCTCGTGCCGGCGTCCGCCTGCTGGAAGGCCTCGAAGATCAGCCGCTGCTTCTCCGGCGCGATGCCGATGCCCGTGTCGCTGACCTCGATCGCCACCGCGCTCTGGACGCCGGCCAGAATCGCGTGGTCGGCCGACCAGCCGCCCGTGACGGGGCGCACGCGCATCGCGACGTGTCCTTGCGACGTGAACTTGAACGCGTTCGAGAGCAGGTTCTTCAGAATCTGCTGCAGGCGCTTCGGGTCGCTCGTGAACTCGCGCGGCAGCGTCCGGTCGATCTCCACCTGGAACGCGAGGCTCTTCGACTCGGCGACGTGGTGGAACGAGCGCTCGACCGCGTCGCGCAGCGCCTGGAACGTGATCGGCTCGGCCTCGACCGTCACCGTGCCCGACTCGATCTTCGAGAGGTCGAGGATGTCGTTGATGAGCGTCAGCAGGTCGGTCCCGGCCGAGTGGATGTTCCGCGCGAAGTCCACCTGCTTCGGGTTCAGGTTGCCGGCCGCGTTCTCGGCGAGCTGCTGGCCGAGGATGAGGATCGAGTTGAGCGGCGTCCGGAGCTCGTGCGACATGTTCGCCAGGAACTCCGACTTGTACTTCGAAGAGAGGGCGAGCTGCTCGGCGCGCTCCTCGAGCTCCCCGCGGGCGAGCTCGATCTCGGCGTTGGTGTGCTGCAGCTCCTCCT
>CAZOIK010000369.1:0-3644 GCA_964579765.1 uncultured Bifidobacteriaceae bacterium | reverse complement strand
CTTCGAAGCGCTCGACCTTGCGGAGGATCTCCTCCATCTGATCTTTGGGCATGCCCGCGTTGCCCACCAGCCGCCGAAACTTCTCCCGCACGGCCGGCCACTGCACGACACCGGCCGAGCCACTCGGGAACTGCACGTGCGTCGTGAAGGTCTGTCCCGATTTCGTCACGATGGTGACCCGTCCGCCGTCGAGGTGGACAAAGCGAGGGTTGGCGAGCGGTCGCGGGGTGGGATCGATCTCGACGAGATCCTGCAGCTTCGCGATGCGCGGATCCGCCATCTTCACAGCGTCCATGTGCTCCCAGGTGAAGCCGCCGGATCGCGCGTCCGCCACGGCTGCCGCGACGAAATACACGACGCTGTGAGCGGCATCGCTCAGGTTTCGCGGATGGCGGATGCCGATCCAGTCCTTCATCTGCACGCCCGTGAGCTGCTCGCCGGAGATGACGACGCTGGCCACGGCGTCGAGATCGACGTCGTGCTCGAGTACTGCGGCCGCTGCCGCCTCCGCGAAGACGTGGAACGGATGGGCGCCGGGGATCAGCTTGATTGCCATGTAATCGACGAAGTTCCAGCGCTCGCCGAGATCCTTCGTGACGTCGGAGATCTCCTCGCCTCCGAATGCCGAGAAATATCCGCGAGGCGCTTCCATGACGTCGAGCCGCCCGGTGAGACCCAGCTGCGCGAGCCGCGCGAGCCGGGTGCCTTCGAGCGCCGACTGGTGCGCATGGTAGGGCCGGTGGTCCGATGCGTGGTCGGCGCCGATCGCCATGCCGCCCGCGTCCGACGTGGCGAGCGCCATCGCATGCGCCATCTGCTCTTCGGTGAGACCCAGCACGAGCCCCGCCGCGACGACGGCGCTCTGAACGGTGGTGACCCGGCTGTGGAAGCCCCGGTCCATCCGTCCGGGCGTGAGGGCGAGATCGAGACGGCTGCCGACCTCGTAGCCGAGGACGATCGCCTTGAGCACGTGCCTGGCGGGCACCGACACCTGGCTGCGAGCCAGAGACTCCCACGTGGCGAGGGCCGCGGCCGTGGAGGGGCCGCCGAAGTGTCCGATGAGCAGAAGGCACGTGTCGTCCATTCCGGGTGCGTCGCTGCTGGCGTTGTTGACGCCGGCCGCGACTGCCGCGGGCACCTTCGTTCCGTCGAACCACAGCGTGGCGTCGGGCGTGCCGCCGCTCTCCAGCGCGAGCGTGCGAAACGCCCGGACACAGCCAATCCGATAGCCGCGCGCGGCACTTGCCAGCGTGCTGGCGACCACCATCTTGGCCAGCTCGAGATGTCTCGCAGGAAGATCTCCCGTCGAGGCCTTCGTGACGAACCGCGCAAGCTGCTGAGCCACGGTTGAACCCGTGCTGATGTCTGTTCCCATGGACGCGATCGGCATGCGCGGCAACGCTATCGATTCTAGAGCACCGGCCAATCACGCCTGGTGCGATTCTCCAGACCCTCCCGACCAGCCGCCACTGGACTCCGGCGCATCGACAGCCCGCGGCCGCTCGCACACCGGCGCGTTCCGGCACATCCTATGCCCCCTCTCTCCTCGAGGATACGGAGAGACCGCGCGTTCGTTCACATGAGCACCGAACGCGGCGGTCTCGGGAGGGGTGCGATGAGACACGCAACCGTTCGCCACGCAGGCGTGTGCGCAGGCGCTTTCGCCGCCGTGCTCTGGATCTGGCCCGCCGCGTCGATCGTCTCCGCGCGGCCGGCCGCGGATCGTCCAGCCTCGTCCGAAGCGTTCGTCGTCGCGTTCCGTTCACAGCCGGAGCCGTCGCTGAACGTCGGAGAGAACACATTCGAAGTCAATGTACGGGACGCGTCCGGACGTGCGGTCGGCGATCTGCACGTGAGCGTGAGGCTCGAGCAGACGGCATGGCCGATCAAGCGACTGGCCGCGACGACGCACACGATCGAACTGCAACCCGCCGACGTGGGCACCTATCGCGGAAGCGTTCTGATCGCGAGCGACGGGGCCTGGCACCTGACGATACGCGCGGATCAGGGCGGACGACGGGTCGCAACACGAGCGCTGACGCTGTACGCGCAATGAACATCCGCTGAGACAAGGCCGCCGCGGGATGCCAGCACGCGAGAGCGCGTTACACTGGCACCCGCGGGTTCGCGAGCGCCCGCACACTGGAGCGCAGCGTGGCAAAGACATCGACGAAGGCGCGGGGTGGATGGCGCGGCGACACAAGGTCGTGAAGCTCACGTTCGCCCGAGGCGCGAACCTGCCGGATCCGGCGCGTCTCTTCAATGCGAGCCTCGAGGGCAACACGCGACGCGCCATCGACATCCACGAGGGCGAAGAGATCGACGGGCGCGCGTTCAAAGCGCTCGTACGAGCCGCCGTCGCTCAGAATCGCCAGTCGGCGAAGAAGCGCTGAGAAGAGTCTGCGGCGATCGTCGAGCGTGGAGGCTCCGATGAGGTACGCTACCGCACCATGAGCGAAGGGACGACACGTCTCGGCATGATGCTGGCCGGCGCGCTGCTGCTGGCGCCCGGGCAGTGGTTGAACTATCCGACGCCGGGCACGCCGCGTGGGGCTGACGGCAAGCCGAATCTGTCCGCGAAGGCGCCGCGTGCCTCGGACGGCAGGCCGGATCTCTCGGGCGTCTGGCGCACGGCGTACGACTCGGCGGACGAGAACGAACGCCTGCTCGGGCCTGGCGTGAAGGCGTTCGTCGAACCCGGAGACGACCCGAGCACGTTCTCCAAGTACTTCCTCAACATCCTCGTGGACTTCCCCGCCAGCGCCAGTCCGATGCGCCCCGCCGCCGCGGCGCTGTTCCGGCAGAACGCGGCGAGAAAGTCCAACAGTTCATCCGCGCGCTGCCTGCCGCAGGGCCTGCCGCGCACCGACATCAACAGCTACGCGCCGTTCAAGATCATCCAGACGCCCGGCGTGATGGCCGTGCTGTACGAGGTGGACAACACGCACCGGCAGATCTACACGGACGGCCGTCCACTGCCCGTCGATCCGCAGCCGACGTGGGGCGGCTACTCGGTCGGCCGCTGGGACGGCGACACGCTCGTCGTGGACGCGGCGGGCTTCAACGCCGAGACCTGGCTCGACTCCGGCGGACATCCCCACAGCGACGCGCTGCGCGTGCGCGAGCGGTTCCACCGTCGTGACTTCGGCCACATGGACCTCAACGTGACCATCGACGATCCGAAGATGTACACGCGGCCGTTCTCGTTCACGGTCACCGAAGACCTGCTGCCGGACACCGACATCCTCGAGTCGGTCTGCAACGAGAACGAGAAAGACCACGCGCACCTGGACAAATAGCGGACGCGGCCCCGCTCGGTGTCAGCGCCAGCCGAGCGCCGGGGCGACGAGTTTCAGGATGCTCTCGACGGCGTGCGCGTTGTACTCCACGCCCAGCTGGTTCGGCACGGTCAGGAGGAGCGTGTCGGCGGCGGCAATGCCCTCGTCGGCGGCGAGCTGCTTCACGAGCGCCTCGGGCTCGGCCGCGTACGAGCGGCCGAAGATGGCGCGCGTGTTCGCGTCGATGTAGCCGATCTGATCCTGATCGCGCGCGTCGTGCCCGAAGTAGGCCCGGTCGCGGTCGTCCACAAGTGCGAAGATGCTGCGGCTCACCGAGACGCGCGGCTCGCGCTGATGGCCAGCCTC
>CAZOIK010000368.1:0-8060 GCA_964579765.1 uncultured Bifidobacteriaceae bacterium | reverse complement strand
CGTCACGTCGAGGAGATCGTCGATCAGCCGCGCCTCGAGTTCCACGTTCTTGCGGATCGTCGCGAAGTCCGCCCGCGCCCGCTCTGGCAGCTCCGGATCGTTCGCCGCCTCGCTCGCCAGCAGCAGCACCGGATTCAGCGGCGTCCGCAACTCGTGCGACAGCGCCGCGATAAACTCGTCCTTGGCCCGCGCCGCCGCCACCGCGCGGTCGCGCGCCTCCTCCATCTCCCGCTCCGAATGCTTCCGCGCCGTGATATCCGAAATCACCGCCACCAGCCCCACGATCTCGCCCGCCGCGGACCGCTCCGGCTCGTGGATCGCCCGCACCCAGCGCCTCCCGAACCGCTCATACGGAATCTCCATCTCGAACTCCACGCGGTTCCCCGTCAGCGCCGCTTCGATCTGCGGTTTGAACGCCGCGTAGGCCGTCTCGCCCACCACGTCGCGCACGTGCCGCCCGATGACGTCGCGCGGCTCCAGCCCGAATCGCGCCGCGTAGGGCCGGTTCACAAACTTCAGCCGGTGCTCGCTGTCGATCTGCGCGAGATAAACCAGCGCGTTGTCCGTCACCAGCCGCAGTTGCTGCTGCCCCATGCGCAGCTCCGCCTCGGCCCGCTTGAACGCGGCGATGTCCAGACTGATGCCCGCCCAATACGCGACCGCCCCGTTCTGGTCGCGAATCGGCACGCCGCGCGCCAGCACCGGATGCAGCTCGCCGTCGACCCCGATGAAATGATGCTCGCGCTCCCAGCGCACCCCCGTTCGCGTGCACTCACGCCACGCCGCCAGCGTCGCCCGCGCCTCGTCCGCCGGCAGCGCCATCATCCACCCGAGATCGGAACACTCCGCCTGCGTCATCCCCACCAGCTTCAGGAAAGATTCGCTCGCGTACAGATTGCGCCCCTTCGCGTCGCACACCCAGATCCCGTAGTCGATCGCCTCGCCGATCGCCCGATAGATCTGCTCCTGCCGGCGCCGCTCCGCCTCCGCCCGCTTCCGCTCGGTGATGTTCCGCGCGATCTTCGACGCGCCGATGATCCGCCCCGCCTCGTCCCGCACCGGCGACACCGTCAGCGCGACGTCGATGCGTCGGCCGTCCTTGGTGACGCGGACGGTTTCGAAGTGCTCGATGCGCTCGCCTCGCCGGAGGCGCGCCAGGATCTCGTCCTCCTCGGACTGGCGCTCCGGTGGAATGAGCATCCGGACCGGACGTCCGACCATCTCGTCGGACGTGTACCCGAAGAGCCGCTGCGCGGCGGCGTTGCACGACTGGATGACGCCGTCGAGGTTCTTCGCGATGATCGCGTCCTCGGCCGAGTCAACGATGGCCGCCAGCTGCGCCTTCGCGGACAGCGCTTTCTGCTGCTCCGTGATGTCGCGGAAATAGCAGACGAGGCCGAACCGCCCGTCGGGCAGCGTGATCCGATCGAGCCGCCACTCGTAACGCTCGACGACGCCGCGGTCCCGGCGGTGCTCGGCGCGGTCGGCGGCCACATACGGGTCGCCGGTCTCGATCGTCCGGCGGAAGATCCCGACGACTTCGGCGGCGTACTCGGGTTCCCACAGAATGTGAATGATCTCGTCGAAATTGCGGCCGACGACGCCGCCGGGGATGTCGCCGAACACCGGGACGGCCACCGGGTTGACCTCGCGGATCACGAAGTCCGCGTCTACGAGAAAGACGCCGATCGGCGCGCGGCTCAGCAGCGTCTCGTGCTGCTCGCTACGGTAGCGGATCGCCTGTTCCGACTCTCGCCGCAGCCGCGCGAGCTGCAGCTGCGACCCGACGCAGGCGACCAGCTCTCGCGCGCTGAACGGCTTTACCAGGTACTCGTCAGCGCCGGCCTGCAGCCCTTCGATGCGCGCCTCTTCGCCGGCGCGCGCCGAGAGCAGGATGACAGGGAGGGCGCGCGTCGTTTCGCTGTCGCGGATCGCCGCGAGCAGGCCGAAGCCGTCGAGGTTCGGCATCATGACGTCGGTGAGGACGAGATCGGGCGGTGCCGCGCGGATGCAACGGAGCGCGGCCTCACCGTCCGTCGCCAGCTCGACGATGTAACCCTGCGCCCCGAGAATCCGGCCGAGATAGTCCCGCATGTCGGCGTTGTCGTCGGCGACAAGGACGCGCGCCTCCCGATCGAGCGCACGATCGACCATCGGCGACGCCGACGTGGCCGGCGCGACAACCGACGGCAACGCGTCACCGGAGGGGAGCCAGCGCAGCGCTTCTTCCACGTACGGAAGGAAGCCGGAGTTCGTGGAGGCGCTCGCCCGCGGGGCCGAAATGCGATCGGCCGGCAAGTGCGACGATCCGGTGCGGATCGTCACGGTGAACGTCGTCCCTCGCCCTTCTTCGCTGTCTACTGAGACGGCGCCGCCGTGCAGCCGTGCGAGCTCCTGCACGAGGGCCAGCCCGATGCCGGTGCCTTCGTGCGTCCGGGCCCGCGCGTTCTTGACGCGGTGGAACCGCTCGAACACGCGCGGCAGGTCGGCGGCGGGAATGCCAACGCCCGTGTCGGCGACCCGCAGCGTCACGTGATCGCCGTCCAATCGGAGCTCGACGCGGATCTGGCCCTCGAACGTGAACTTGAACGCGTTCGAGAGGAGATTCAGCACGATCTTCTCCCACATCTCGCGATCGACGTACACGCGCTCGGCGAGCGGCGGACATTCGACGACGAGCTCGAGCTTGGCCTTTTCGACGGCGGATCGAAAGACGCTCGCGAGCTCGGACGTGAACGCCGAGAGGTCGGTCGGCTCATAGCTCGCGTCGATGCGTCCGGCCTCGATCCGCGAGAAATCCAGGAGCGTGTTGACGACGCGGAGCAGGCGCAGCGCATTTCGATGCGCGATGTCCAGCCGCTCGCGCTGCTCCGGCGGCAGCGGGGCACGCGCATCGGCGACGGCGTCTTCGAGCGGCCCCAGCAGCAGCGTCAGCGGCGTCCGGAACTCATGGCTGACGTTGTTGAAGAAGGCCGTCTTCACCCGGTCGATTTCGGCGAGGGCTTCGATGCGCTGCTGCTCGTCTTCATGCGCGCGGGCATTGGCGATCGCCGTGGCGAGCTGATCGGCGACGAGATCCAGAAACGACTGATAGCCGGCGTCGAAGGGGCGGCGCGGATTGACACCGACGACCAGCCGCCCGGCTTGCGTGCCGGTCGAGGAGGGGATGACGAGCGTCTTCACATGCTCTGGCGCCGCCCCGGCAGCCTGCTGAGCGGCATCGGGCGTCGTGCTCTGCAACTCGTCGCCGATGTACGCGAGCGCGAACGTGATGTCGTGTGGCGCCGCGGCCAGCGTTTCCATCGCCAGCACGCACGCGTCGCGCGCGGTTCTGGCGGCGGCATTCCGCGCGGCAAGATCCCGCAGCAGCGCGAGCCGCCGCTCGCCGACGACCCGCTCGGTCGTCTCGGTGACGATGCAGAAGACGCCGCCGACCGCGCCGGATTCCACGCGCACCGGGTCGTACGAGACGTCGAAGTAGGTTTCTTCGACAAACCCGTACCGCTCGAGCGGAAAGAGCAGGTCGCGCGCCCAGAAAGCCTCGCCGGTCTGCACCACGCCGTCGAGCAGCCCGTGCAGCTGGCTGTCCCAGATCTCGCGCCACGCGTCGCGGCCCGGGCGTCCGAGCGCATCCGGATGCTTCGCGCCGAACACGGGGCGATACGCGTCGTTGTACAGGACGGTGAAGTCGGGCCCCCAGAACACCGCGATTTGCGCCTTCGACGGCAGCAGCATGCTGACCGTGCTGCGCAGGCTCTGCGGCCACGCGTCGGCCGCGCCAAGCGGCGTCGCCGACCAGTCGAGCGCCCGCATACGGGCGCCCATCTCGCCGCCGCCGGCGAAAAACGGAAGCTGTTCCTGCAACGAGCCCATGGAGTACGGAGTAGCGCGTAACAGGCAAGAACCACGCCGGGCGGGCTGACAGCGAGACGCCCCGGCATGAGTAACGTGTTGCCGACGCGTATTACGCGGTCGTTTCTTCAATGAAACCTTTGCTACATCTTTGCGCCGCCCCGGGGCTATCTGGCCGGCCGGTCGAAAATCGCCGTCATTGTGTGCGCCACGTCGTGGCTCGTGACGGCCAGCCCCGGCATCGCGTCCGCCATCGGCACCTCGACCGACCCGACCGTCGCGCCGTCGGACGGGTCGAGCGTGAACACCTGCGCGGTGAACGTCGAGCCCAGGCGCAACAGCGACAGATACGCCGGAAATACCACGTGCGCGCCACCGAGGTATGTCGTCGCGCAGCCCGCACACAGCCGCGCCATGAACTCGACGCCGCCGTCGGGCTTGGCGTCGAGGATCACCGATGGCGCGCCCGCGTCGAGGCCGTCGCGAAACATCACGCCTGCCTTCGCAAACCTCGCTGCCGTGTTCAGGCTGACGACGCGGTAGGTGAGCGAGAACGGGGCGGCGCCGACGGCCGGCATGTGCACGAACTGAAACGCGTCGGCACTTCCCCAGACGTCGCTTCCCGCGCCTTCGACCGTGACGATGGCGTCGAGCGGCTGCGTGTCCACGGCCGCGTTCCCGCGGAGGCCGGCGATGCCGACCTCGTCGCTCTCCCAGCCAACCGGCAGCAGCGACAGCCCTTCAACGTGCGCCGAGGTCGCCTCTGACGGCACGTGGCTCGTGAGCGCCACGCCGGCGTCGTAGGGGGCGCCGGGCACGAACGGCACGCTCGGACCGACGGCCGTCCAGGTCGTGCCGTCCGGCGACATCGACGCGACGACGGAAGACGTCGTGCCGCCGGTGGTGCGCCAGACGAGCTGCAGCCAGACGGGCAGCGTCGCCGGTGCCCCCGCGAGGTATCTCATTTCGCCGCCGTCGGATGATCGCGCCATGAACTCAATGGCGCCGCCCGGTGTCGCGTCGAGGATCACGGACGCTGCCCCTGCGTCGAGGCTCGTGCGGAGCATGAGGCCCGCTTTCGCGAACGCATGCGTCTGCTGCAGGTCGTCGATTCGCGCGACGAGACGGAGTCCGTCGCCGGCCACCGTACGATACAGATACTCGAAGCTGTCGGCCGTACCCCAGATGTCCGCGCCCGCGCCGGTGATGGTCCACACGCCGTTCCGTTCCACAGCGCGCCCGGGCGCTGCCGATCCGATCGACGCGGCCTCCCACGACGGCGTCTGAACGCCGATGGCGAGGCTGTCGATGTGCGCCGTCGCGCGCTGGCTGCGATCGTGGCTCGTGACCGCGACTCCCGCTTCCGGCGTCGCGGGAAGCGTCAGGCTCGTGCTGCACAGCACCGTCCATCTCGCGCCGTCTGACGACGTCCACGCCGTCACGTCGCTGCCCGTCCATCCCAGGCGCAGCCACACGGGCGCCGCCGACACCGCGCCGTCGATGTACTGCATCTGCGCGTTGGTGGACGCGCGCGTCATGAACTCGACGCCGCCGTCAGGCTTCACGTCGAGGATCGCCGTCACCGCGCCCGGCGCGAGGCTCGCGCGCAGCATCACGCCCGCTTTCGCGAACGCGTGCGTCGCCTGCAGATCGGCGACGCGCACGACGATGAAGCCGGTGCGATTCGCGATCCGATGGAGGAACGTGAAGGCATCGGCCGTGCCCCAGATGTCCGCGCCGCTTCCACTCACTGTCCATCCGCTGCCGTCTGCCGTCGCTTCGCCGGCGAGTCCGACGTCGCCGACGTCGGTGGGCGTCCATTCCTGCGCGTGCGCGACGCGCGCCACGGCTGCGAGCGTACAGAAGATCACGACAACGGATCGTTTCATGGGCCTCCTTCGAGCTGAGCGTGAGTGTCGCCCTGGCGGCGACGCCGACGCCTAAGCACGCGGCGTGCCCGGGCAGAAGCTCGAGCGGAGGAGCGGCCGAACTCTTGCACCGAACGCGACAGGAGGGAGTCGTGCTGTATTACGCGCTGATGTTTCTGATCGTCGGCCTCATCGCGGGCGCGCTGGGCATCTACGGCGTGGCGGCCGTGGCGTCGCAGATCGCGTGGATTCTGTTCCTCATCGGCGTCGTGCTGCTCGTGATCCACATGGTGACGGGCAACCGTCCGCGCTCGGTCGTGTAGTGCAGGCCTTCAGGCCTGCCGTTTTCGCCACGCCGCCGGCGCCGTGCCGACGAGCTTCTTGAACGTGCGGCTGAACGCGGCTTCCGAGCTGTAGCCGACCGCGTCCGCCACTGAGCTGACGGCTTGTCCTTCGAGCAGCAGCCGCGAGGCGAGCTGCATGCGCCAGAGTGCCAGATACTGCATCGGCGGCTGGCCGACCATGTCGGTGAAACGTTCGGCGAAGACGGATCGCGACAGCCCCGCGAATCGCGCGAGGCGTTCGACGGTCCAGTCTTCGCGCGGACGGCCGTGCATCGCCGCGAGCGCCTGACCGACGACGGCGTCGCGCAGGCCCGCGAGCCACCCGAGCCGGTCGGCTGGCAACCCGTCGAGATAACGCCGAATCGCTTCGACGAACATCAGCTCCGACACCCGCGACAGCACATTCTCCCCTCCGGCGCGCGCGCCGCCAGACTCCGCCACTGCGATGTTCAGCAGCGTTCCGAGCCATCCCGATGTCGAGCCGGGGCCAGACGCCGGGAGATGCATGACCGGCGGCAGCGCGCTCAGGAGCGGATTGTAGGGGCGGTCGTCGCAGCCCAGAAACCCGCACACGACGCGTGTGCGTTCGGGCCCGCCCCCACCCATTTCGTACACCAACGGCAGCGGCGTCGAGCCTCGCGCGAACAGCGAGAGATCGGGCGCGGCGCGCAGGCCAGGCGCGCTGCACATGACGTGCGGATCGCCTTGTGGGAAGACGATCAGGTCGCCTTCGCCGAGGCGGATCGGCGCGTCGCCAACCATATGGCCCCAGCACGCGCCGCGCGCGACGACGTGATATTCGATGACGCGCTGCGCGCCCGGCATCACCCACGAGGCGATCTCGCTCGACGGCGGCGCTTCGGCCACCCACGGCGAGCTGAGCTCGAAGTCAAAGTACACCGCGCCCGTCAACCGCACCGCGCGCAGGACGTCCGAGAGCACGTCGTTCGTCACGACTCACCTCGCACGGCGGACGCGCGGGCAGCCGCGGCGGACGCTCGGGCATCCGCGGCGCATTCCAGGACGAACGGCAACGCAAAACAGACGCACGCGCATGGCATTGGCGGATGGCTCACCGTAGCGTAGGACGGTCCGGTGCGATGACCGCGCCGGCGCACTCGAAAGGATACGTCGATGACTACCTCGGTGACGAGCGCAGGCACACAGGATCGCGCCGCTGCGGCGGCGGGTCAGATGTCGGTCAAGAGCAGACAGCAGGCCACCTGGGCGTCGGGAGATTATGCGGTGATCGGCGCCACGCTGCAGATTGTCGGAGAGCAGCTCTGCGAAGGCGTCGATCTTCGGGCGGGCGAGCGCGTGCTCGACGCCGCCGCGGGCAACGGCAACGCGACGCTGGCCGCGGCGCGCCGGTTCGCCAGGGTCACGTCCACGGACTACGTACCTGCGCTGCTCGACCGCGGACGGAAGCGCGCTGAGGCCGAGCAGCTGGACGTCGCGTTCGAGGTCGCCGACGTCGAAGCCCTGCCGTACCCGGACGCGTCCTTCGACGTCGTGCTCTCGACATTCGGCGTGATGTTCGCGCCCGACCACGACCAGACCGCGCGCGAACTGATGCGCGTCTGCCGGCCCGGCGGCCGCATCGGCGTCGCCAACTGGACGCCGGCCGGCTTCATCGGCAAGCTGTTCCGCGTCGTCGGCACGCACGTGCCGCCAATGCCGGGCGTCCGGTCGCCGCTGCTCTGGGGCACCGACGCGCACATCCAGGAACTGTTCAGGGGCGCGGCCAAGATCGCCCACACGACGCGGCACTTCGTGTTCCGCTACCAGTCGCCCGAGCACTTCGTGGATGTCTTCCGCAAGTACTACGGGCCCACGTACAAGGCGTTCGCCGCGCTCGACGCCGAACACCAGGCGGCGCTCGAGGCCGATCTGCTCGCGCTGCTGCGCCGCGAAGACACCGGCGGCGCGGCGGGCCTCGTCGTGCCGGGCGAGTACCTGGAGACGGTGATCACGCGGTAACCGCACATGACGTCTG
>CAZOIK010000367.1:0-3931 GCA_964579765.1 uncultured Bifidobacteriaceae bacterium | reverse complement strand
CACGAGGTCGGCAGGCTCTGCGACGATCGCGCGAATGAGCTCGTCGTACACCCGGCTGTACGCGCGAAGGGCGAGCGCAAGCGGCGCGCGCGACGGACCGACTGCCGCGGCAACTGCCTTCGCGATCTTGAGTCGCGCCCCAGTGCGTCTGCGAAGCGCGGCGCCGGTCACAGCGTCGTAGTCGACGACGGACCACGACCACGCTCTGGTCGTTCTGACAACGGCATCGGTAGCCGTCTGCCACGGCGTGTTCTTCGTGCTGACCACGCGCACGCGATACCCCGCGTCCGCCAGCGCGTCGGCGGCTTTGAGCATCCGTGGACACGAAGACACATGGCCTGCTGTCACCACCGTGATTCGCTTTCCCCTTGTGCCCAGAGGACTCGTGCTCACGTGGCTACCGCGACCAACTGAACGCGAGACGATGCGCGAGCTCCGCGGCGCTCACCGTGTCGAGCATCACGAACCGCGAGCGCTCGAGCGCAGGCTCGCCTGCACGCGAAAACGCTTCCTCGGTCGTGAAAGCCGCGTCAACGCCGGCGCCCTGCAGGATATCGACCGTCTCGCGCGTGTAGTCGGTGACGCGGCCGTTCGGATAGGCGAACGCGCGGACGGGGCGCGCGGTCCAGCGCCGCAGCGCGTCCAGGTTCGGCAGAATCTCCTCGGACTGCCGCACGCAGGAGGCGCGCGCGAGGATCGGATGACGCACGGTGTGGCCGCCGATTTCGATGCCGGTCAGCCCCGCGAGCGCGCCCACCTCGTCCGGCGTCATCAGCGCCCGCGGATCGCGATCCTCGACGGCCGGCGTTTGCGCGCAGGCGTCACGCCAGCTCTCGTACTGCCGCAGCTTCCAGCTCTGAACGGCGTCCTCGCCGGCGCGCTCGGCGAGCGCGTCGAACCAGAGCAGCCGGCGCTCGGCCGCCGGGCCGCTGCAGACGAAGACCACAGCGGGAAGATCGAATGCCTGCAGAATCGGCGCGCCCAGCCGCAGCACGCTCCGATAGCCGTCGTCGAACGTGATGAGGACCGGACGCGGCGGCAGTGCCGCCTTCCCCGCGACCGCCGCCCGCCAGTCGTCGAGTGAGATGGGATCGCAGCAGCTCCGGATGAATCGGCAATGCGACTCGAACACCGAGGCATGGACGTGCAGCTCTTCGAATGCCATGGCGCCTCGAGGCAGATCGTCCTCGCGGATGCCGTGATAACAGAGGACGGCCACGCCGGGGAACGTCGTCGAGGAGAGCACGCGGCGGTACTGGCCGGCGGCCATCAGCGCGCGTTTGCCGATCGCGGCGAGCGCGGCCCTCATGAGGCCCTCCCTGACGCGAGGACGACCCGACGATCAGCGCTGGCTGGCATAGAGGGGAAGATAGTCGTGCGCGACGTCGCGCATCGTGCGGGGCACGGGAAGCCCTCGCCTCCACACCCGCACGGTCGCGTCCGGGTGACACGCCACTTCGACGAGCGCCGCCGCAAGCCGATCGACGTCGCCGGGCGGCACCAGGCGCGCGTTGACGCCGTCGCGGACGATTTCGGCGACGCCTCCGATCGACGCGGCGATGACCGGCACGCCGGCGGCCATCGCTTCGAGCGCGACCGTCGGTCCGCCTTCGAGGCAGCGCGATGGGCAACACAACACGTCATAGGTGCGCAGCACGTCCACGACGCGCGCCGGGTCCACGCCGTCGCCAATCGTCACTCGCGGATCTGACGCCACTCTGGCGGCAATCGCCGCCTTGACGGCGCGATCGGCCTGCGTCTGGACCGGGCCGCGAAACTCGAGGCGGATGGGAAGATCGCGCGGGATGCGGCGCATGGCCTCCGCGAGATCGAGCACGCCCTTCACGTCTTCGAAGCGCCCGACATAGCCGACATTGACGACGCGGGCAGGCGCGGTCTCAGGCGGGGGCGCGGTCGGCGGCTGAGCGCGAACGCCGAGGCGGTTCACGACGACCTTCTCCGCCGGCCCTCCGTTCGCGCGGACAATCTTCGCGGCCGCGTCGGTCAGGACGACGAAGGCGTCGATGTCGCAGAACATAGCTGCCTGCCGCTCGAGGTTGCGCGCGATGAGATCCGTCATGCCGAGCGCGGTACCGAGCCGGCCGGGCAGCGTGCTGCCGGCATGGCTCAGCGCGGGCGGCAGACGGGCCAGCGCCGCGCTCGTCATCGGCGGAGCGCCGCGCAGCTGCAGCACGCACTCCGCGCACCGCGAGGCATCGACGATGCCGTCGCACAGCGACTCGCCGCGCCACATCAGCGAGCCGCGCTGGCACAGATAGCCGAGGCTGCTCGCGTGGGTGGTGACGATCACGCGGCTGCCGGCCGCGCGCGCCGCGCGGATTTCCGCGAGCCCCAGCCCCGTCACAAACGTATGCACGTGGACGAGGTCAGCGCGCGCCGCGTCGAGCCACCGGTGGAAGTGCTCCGCGCCGCGCACGGTCGCGTCATGCTGCGCTTCGGCCCGTGACGGCGCTGCGGGGATTGGATAGCGAAACACATCGCAGTCGTCGTAGCGATAGGTGTGCGGCGAGACGATGTCCGCTTGCGGCGCGGCAATCAGCACGTCGTGTCCGAGCGCGCGCAGCTCGCGCGCGAGCGCGGCCACGTACACTTCGGTGCCACCCACGCTGTCCGGGTGATACCAGCCGACGGCCTGGACGATCTTCATGCCGAAATCGCAGGCTTCCGGCACCTGATCGTAACGAGCACCGGATATCTCGGGTCGTTCGCGAGCAGTTCGTCCTCGTCCAGCTCCTCCAGGGCCAGGCCGTACATCGCGGCAACCGAGGCCAGGCAATTGCCATGGCCTTCGACGACGAGGTCGCAACCCGGCCATGCGCGTTCCAGCGTCTGACGCCACCCGACCGGCGAGAAGTGCCAGAAGTCGTCGCCGTCGGGAATCAGCGGCAGCAGCATCGCCACCGACGCCAGCACGACGCCGCCCGGCTTCACGACGCGGAGCGTGGTCTGCAGCACCGCGGGCAGATCGCGGACGTGCTGCAGCGTGTTCGGCAGGAGGAAGCAGTCGTAGCTCTCGCTCGGAATCCGCGACGCGTCCGCCAGGTCGCAGAGATACGTCGGGGTGAACTGCGGCGAGATGTCAACCGTGTGGATCGTCTCGACGCCGCGACCGTAGGTTTTCGTGTACGACGCTACTTGTACTTCGAGAACGCGGCCGCTGATCGACGCGCGGTTCGCGTCGAGAAACCGATGGAGATAGAAACGATCCACCGGAGTGCCCCGGTCGAACCCGAACTGCCGGGAGAATGGCTCGACGCGGCGCAAATTGCCCCAGCGCGGAATCGGAAGCCCGCGCAGCACGCAGCGCGCCCTGACTGTCAACCGGGGGCCGGCCACCGCCTTGATCGCGTCGCGCGCGGTCATCCTACTGCTCTCGCCGCGTCCCGTGTCCGGTGCGTACCCAGGACGGTGTCAGGAACTCGCCGTCCGCCGAGAGCGGCGTGCCAGCGACCGCGCTGCGCACGGGCCGGCGCAGGTAGCGGACCCAGTCGCTCGCCGACAGGCCGGACTGGCGCAGGCGCTCGGCCGCAAAGTGCCAGCGTCCGCGCATGCAGTCCTGGAGCATGCGTTTGACGAGGTGGTACACGCGGTTCCGTCTCGCCTGCACGCGCTCCTCGGCCGTCAGCGGACAGTCGGCGCTGCCGAGCGCGTCCCAGTACACGCGGAACAGCGGCAGGCCGTCGTATTGACCGCGCTCGCTCCGAAGATGCTGACCGGCGTGAATGCGATACCAGAACAGGTCCGCCGGCGCGAGCACGCACGAGGCCGTGGTGAACGCGCGCAGCCAGAACACGCTGTCCGAATGCGGGCCGCTGAGCGGAAACTTGCCAAGCGCGCGAAAGGCCTCTGAGCGGAACAACGCGCTCGCCGGTCCGCACATGAACAGTCCACCGCCCAGAAACTCACGCTG
>CAZOIK010000366.1:0-12522 GCA_964579765.1 uncultured Bifidobacteriaceae bacterium | reverse complement strand
CGCCGTGTTGACGCGCGGCGCGAGGTAGTTGCGCGGCAGCCCCGCCGGTCCCGATTTCGCGGCGTAGTCGGCGCCGCCGGCCAGCAGCGCCTTCACCGCTTCCGGATGCCGCTGTTCAGCGGCCCACATGAGCGCTGTCGTGCCGCGGAGGGTCTCGCGCGCGTTCACCTTCGCGCCGCCCTCGATCAGCACCTTGACCGCATCGGGATTGCCGTTGCGCGCGGCGAGCATGAGGTCGGTCTGCCCGTGCGGGCCGACCTCCGCCGCGTCGGCGCCCGCCTTGAGCAGCTTCGAGATGATCCGCGCCTGGCCGTAGAGCGACGCCATCGCGAGCGGCGTGACGCCGTCGCGGTTGGCGGCCTTCACATTCGCGCCGCTCCGCAACAGGAGATCGACCAGTTCCTCGTCGTTGTGATAGACGGCCCAGTGGAGCGCCGTCGCGCCGTCCACCTGCGGCGCGTTGACGTCGGCCTTCTGCGCGACGAGCGCACGGACGGCCGCGCGGTCGCCCCGCATGACGGCATCCGCGACGTCGCTCTTGCCGGCCCCGCGCGCGAAGATCGTCACGGCCACCACGAGCGCTCCCGCGAGCGCGACCCCACGTCGGTTCATCGGATGGATCTCCCTAGACCAGCTAGACCAGCTTCTCCAGACGGCCCGCGCTGTCGCCCTGCTGGTCCTTGTGGATGCCGTAGAAGTCCAGCACGCTCAAGAGCAGATTGCCCGTCGTGATGGTCTTGCGCGGATACGCGAGATGGCGCCCGCCCTTGAGCTGCCCGTTGATCCCGCCGATCAGAATGTGCGGCACGTCGTAGTGCTGGTGCTGGTTCGAATTGCCCATGTTCGTGCCGTACATGACGAGCGAGTGATCGAGCAGCGTGCCGTCGCCGTCGGGCGTGTTCTTCAGCTTCTCCGCGAAGTACGCCAGCGTCGAGACGTGGTAGCGGTTCAGATCGGCGTAGCGCTTGATCTGGACCGGGTCGTCCTGGTGGTGCGAGCCGCCGTGGAAGCCGACGCTCACGCCGCCGTTCGGGAAGAGATCGCCCTTTGGGAACGGATAGGCGCGGCCCGTCAGGTCGCGCGCGCCGAGCAGCGTCGCGACGCGGGTGATGTCCGACTTGAACGCCAGCGTCGTCAGGTCCATGTGCAGCTTGATGTGCTCGTCGAACTGCTCCGGGACGCCCGGCGGCAGATCCATCACGGGCACCTTGTCGGTGACCTTGGCCGCGATCTGGATGCGGCGCTCGATCTCGCGGACTTCGTCGGTGTACTGGCCGACGGTGCGCCGGTCTTCGGCGCCGAGGTCCTTCTTCAGCCCCGACAGCTCGCCGAGCACCGAGTCGAGGATGCTGCGGTTCTGCCGCATCCGCGCCGTGCGCTCGGCTGCCGTCGCGCCGCTGCCGAACAGCCGCTCGAAGACGACGGCCGGGTTGAGCTCCATCGGCAGCGGGCTCGTCCGCTCCATCGTCTCGTTGGCCGGCGTCGGCACGTCAATCCAGGAGATCGAGTTCGTGTACGAGCAGCTATAGCCCTCGCCGCAGTTGCTCGAGCTCGAGTTCGGGTCCTCGCAGGCGAGCTGCAGCGACGGCAGCAGCGTCTCCTGGCCGATCTTGTTCGCGATCTGCTGATCGATCGTCGGGCTGCCGACCGTGGCGTCCGAGCCGGCCGTCTTGCGGGGCTTGATGCCCGTCAGGTAGGCCGCCGCGACCCAGTGGTCCGAGCCGGTCGTGCCCTCGGGCGGCTCGGCCGACTTCGACCACAGCCCGCTCAGGATGACCGTATGCTCCTTGACCGGCTGCAGCGACTCCATGATGTACGGCAGCTTGTCGCCGAGCGGACCGTCCGCCTCAGGAATCCAGTAGCCGGGCGCCATGCCGTGGGGATAGAAGAAGCCGACGAACCGCGGCTTGGGCGACGCCGCCGTGTCCGCCAGCAGCGTTCCCGCGGGAATCATCGAATCGAGCAGCGGCAGGCCAAGCACGATGCCGGTCCCCCGCAGGAACGTGCGGCGAGGAATGTGCTTCTTCGACAAAAACATGATTAGTCCCCCCCAGTGGTCGCAGGCGTCTCCTGCGTCTTCATGTTCATCTGGAACGCGTTGCTCTTGACGACGTTCAGCACGAGTGAAGAGAACCGGTTCTCGTGCTTCGCGGCGTCGTGCGCGATCGCGCGCACGACCGGCATGTCCTGGTACTCCACGCCGCGTCCGAGTGCGTACGTCAGCAGCTTTTCGGCTGCGACCTCGACGAATTGATCCGAGTAGTTCGCGACGAGCCACTTGCGCAGCCCCACCGGGCCATCGAGTTCGGTCCCGTCGTACACCTTCGATTTCGGGTCAATCGGCTGTCCCTCGTCCAACGTCCGCTTGAGCCCGATGCCGTCGAACGGCTCGAGCGAGAACCCAATCGGGTCCATCATGCTGTGGCACTGGATGCAGTCCGCGCGGACGCGATGGCTCAGCATCTTCTGGCGCATCGTCGGCTCGTGCGCGTTGCCCGTGGCGTCGGCGGCGCGCGGCGGCAGCGCCGGCACGTTGGGCGGCGGGTCGGGCGGGCTCATCCCAAGGATGTTGCCCATGATCCACTTGCCCCGGACGACGGGCGAGGTCCGCTCGGGTTTGGACGTCGTCACGAGGAACGCGCCCTTGCCGAGCAGGCCCCAGCGATCTTCCATGTCGGGGCCGAGCGTCACGCGGCGGAACTGGCTGCCGTAGACGTCCGGGACGCCGTAGTGCTTCGCCAGCCGCTCGTTGACGAACGTGTAGTTGGCCGTCAGCAGCGTGAGGATGTCGCGGTCCTGCCGGACGATGTCGTCGAAGAGGAGCTCGACTTCGCGCCGCATCGCCTGGCGCAGCGGATCGTCGAAATCCGGGTACAGCATCGGCAGCGGGCCGGCGCTGCCAAGCCCGCGCAGGTTGAGCCACTGCCCCGCGAAATTCACCGCGAGCGCCTCGGCGCGCGGATCCTTGAGCATGCGGCGCACTTCGCGCTCGAGCACCGCGGGCTCGTGCAACCGGTTCTGGGCCGCGAGGTTCAGCAGCTCGTCGTCCGGCCCGCGGCTCCACAGGAAGAACGACAGCCGCGACGCCAGGTCGATGTCCGAGATGCGGTACGGCTGACCGACCTTCGCGTTGGCCGGCTCCGTCTCGATGCGGTAGATGAATTTCGGCGACGCGAGGATGCGCGCGAGCGCGTTCTCGATGCCCGCGTCGAAGCTACCCGTGCCGTCGGGCGGATTGCGGCCGTCCTTGTAGAACGCCATCATCGCATCCACTTCGCCCGTGGACGCCGGATGCCGGAAGGCGTGCGTTACGAGGCGTGTCAGGATGCGGCGCGCGCACGCCGTTTCAGCGGCCGCGCTCGCCGGCGTGCAGACGAAGATCTTGTGGCGGCTCGGCGAGTCCTTCGCCATCGTCGCCTCGAACGGCCCTTCGATGCGGACCGTGCCGACGTGCGGGAAGAACGTGAAGCCGGGCGTCGGGCCCGTCTGCAGCGTGTCGCGCAGGAAGTGCTGATCGAGATCGAGCACCGGCGCGAAGTTGGTCTCCGGGAACGTGACGCCCAGCTTGTGCGGCCCCGCCGTCACGTGGATCTTCACGGTCATCTTCGGGATCTGGTTGCGCTGCGCGAAACTCACGGGCTTGGGCGGCGCCGCGCCCGCACAACGCGCCGGCGTGGCGCCGAAGCGGCCGCCGCCCTGCCAGTCGAGCAGCGCCAGGCGGTCGCCGTCGAGCAGCACCTCGAGCTTCTCGCACGGCACCGAGCCGAAACCGGTCGGCGACATGTTGTCGCCGAAGATCGGCGTGGTCGTAATCGTGTAGTCGCCGTCGGCCGGGAAGTCGTGGTCGATGAGCATCCCGCCGCGCGTGCCGAACGGCAGGCCTTCGATGTGGTAGTCCTGCGACGTGTCCTCGGGCGTGCGGTACACGACCAGCGTCGGCGGCATCGGCTCGCCCACCGCGAGGCGCGCAATCTTGCCGGCGGCCGTCACGTACGATTCGACGAGCGTGGACGAGATGCCGAGGGCGCCGGCGATGTTGTCGAAGCCGTGCGTCGAGTCGTCGTTCGGCAGGTACTTCGCGGGATCGATTTCGAGGCCGAGCAGATCCTGGATGGCGTTGGCGTACTCAGTGCGGTTGAACCGGTGCAGGCCGGGGGCAGGCGTATACGGCACGGCCGTGCGATCGAGTTCGTTCTCGAGCCACGTGTACATCGCCTTGTAGACGGCCGGCTCGGGACGCCGGACGCCGGCCGGCGGCATCATGCCCGCGCGCATCTTGCGGACGATCAGCTCGAGCTTCTCGGCGTTCTTGTGCACGTCGCCAAAGTCGATCGTGTCGATCGTCAGCTTGCGCGACGAGTCCACGCCGCGCGTCTTGGCGGTTTCGTTGTGACAGCCGACACAGTAGCGCTTGAACAGATCGTGCTCGGCGCTGGCCGTCAGGTCGGTGGACGATGTCGGCGTCGTCGCGTGCGAGACGGCGGGCGCGGGAGCCGCGGTCGATTTTGTAACGCGGCGAGGCGGCGCGGGGGCCTGGGCGTGCGAGGCAACGACAAAGAAACATCCGAGGGAAGCCGCGAGCAGAAGTCTCTTCATGCCGTTCAAAAGGATACCGCACTTCAGTAGGGTTTGGGCCGAGGCATAAATATCTTAAGAGCAAGTAAACACGCGGGATAGCGGCCCCGTAGCGCGCCGAGATTACGGCGGCCGCCCGGTGCCGCCGTATGATGAAGGGCTTCTGGAGGCGAAATGAACATCGGTTTCATCGGGTTGGGCCGTATGGGCCAGGGCATGTGCACCCGGCTCCTCGGTGGCGGCCACGACCTGCTCGTCTATAACCGGACCCCGGGAAGGTCCGGCGATCTCGAAAAGGCCGGCGCCCGGACGGCTCGGGACATCGCGGGCGTCTGCAAGGACCGCGCGATCGTGATCTCGATGGTGGCCGACGATGCGGCGCTGTACGACGTGGCGCTGGGGGTGGGCGGCGTGCGCGACGCCCTGGCGAAAGGCGCCGTCCACGTCTCGATGGGCACGCACAGCGCGGCCGTCGTCCAGGCGGTCGATGCGGCCCACAAGGAAAAGGGACAGTCGTTCGTCGCGGCCCCCGTGCTCGGGCGGCCCGATGCCGCGGCCGCCGGGCAAATCGTCATCGTATGCGGCGGGCCGGCCGACGCGCTCGCGACGTGCGAGCCGGCGTTCGGCATCCTGGGACGCAAGACCATGGTCGCCGCCAGCGCGCCCGAGGCCGCAATCGCGATCAAACTCGCGAACAACTTCGTCCTCGGCTGCGCGGTCGAGACGATGGCCGAAGCCTTTGCCCTCGTGCGCAAGTACGGCGTGGACCCGCAGGTCTTCTACGACGTCATGACCGACGGCCTCTTCGCCGCGCCGGCGTACAAGGTGTACGGGAAACTCATGGTCGATGCGTCGTACGACAAGCCCGGGTTCACGACCCGGCTCGGCCTCAAGGACATCAAGCTGGCGCTCGCCGCGGCCGAACAGGTCGGCGTGCCGCTGCCGAGCGGCAGCGTCGTCCGCGACCGGTTGATTGGCGCGATTGCGCACGGCGACGGCGAAAAAGACTGGGCCGTGCTGGGACGCGAGCAGGGCCGCGCCTGCGGATTGGACTGACGCACCCGTAGTGCAGACCTTCAGGTCTGCCGCACAGCAGGCCTGAAGGCCTGCCCTACGGACAGGAGACATCGATGAAAGTTGCATTCATCGGCCTCGGGCGAATGGGCCGCGGCATGGCGCACCGCATCCTCGGCGCCGGGCATGATCTGGCGGTGCACGACGTCGTGCGTGCCGCCGGCGACGACTTCGTGCGGCACGGCGCGCGCTTCGCCGACACGGTCGAAGACGCCTGCACCGGACGCGACGTCGTGGTGACGATGCTCGTCGAGGACGCGGCCGTGCTCGACGTCGCGCAGCGCCCGGGCGGCATCTGCGCGTCGCTCCCGGCAGGCGCCATTCACGTCGCCATGGGCACGTACGGGGTCGCGGCGATTCACGCGCTCGGTGAAGCCCACACCGCGGCGGGACAGGTGCTGGTCGCGTGTCCGGTACTCGGACGGCCGGATCTGGCGGCGTCGGGGCAGCTGGGGATCGTCGCTGCCGGGCCGCCCGAAGCCGTGGCGCGCGTCACCCCCCTGCTCGACGTCATGGGGCGGCGGACGTTCCACGCGGGCGACGCGCCCGAGGCGGCGACGGCGATCAAGCTCGCGAACAACATGGTGCTCGGCTGCGCGATGATCGCGATGGGCGAAGGCTTCTCGCTCATTCGCAAATACGGCGTGGCGCCGCAGCTGTTCTACGACGTCATGACCGAAGGGCTCTTCGCGTCCACGGCGTACAAGGGCTACGGCAAGACGATGGTCGATCAGACGTACGACAACGTCGGATCGCCGATTACCGTCGGACTGAAGGACGCGAACCTCATCGCGCAGGCCGCCGACCTCGCGCGCGTGCCGATGCCGATGCACGACGTCTACAAGGATCGGCTGCTCGGCGCGATGGCGCACGGCGACGGCGACCGCGATCAGGCCGTGCTCGCGCGCGAGCAGGCGCGCGCAGCCGGCCTGGAGTAATGTTGCAGCCACGAAGCACACGAAGGGGGCACGAACCTCTTGTTTTGCAACGTGTTCTTCGTGGGTCCTGGTGAACGTCGTGTCTTCGTGGCCTCTGCATATGCGGATTGACGTCTGGTCCGATCTGGTCTGCCCGTGGTGCTACATCGGGAAGCGCCGCCTCGAGCGCGCGCTGGCGGCGTTCCCCGACGCCTCCGACGTGGAGGTCGTCCACCGATCGTTCCAGCTGAACCCGTCGGCGCCAATGGGCGCCACCTCGCGGCGGCGCGACTACCTGATGACGAAGTACGCGTGGACGGCGAGCCGCGTGGCCGACATCGACGCCCAGATGGAACAGCGCGCCGCGGCGGACGGCCTCGAATATCACCTGTCGGACGACGGCGTGACCGGCAACACGCTCGACGCGCACCGGCTGGTCCACCTCGCGCGCGAGCGCGGCGTGCAGGGCGCAGCCGTGGAGCGCTTCTTCCGCGCGTACTTCACCGAGCAGCGGTCGATCTTCGACGTGGAGTCGCTCGTGCCGCTGGCCGTGGAGGCCGGACTCGACGAGACCGACGCGCGCCGGGTGCTCGCGGGCGCCGACCATGCGAACGCCGTCAGGGAAGACGCGAGCGATGCCCAGGCGCTCGGGCTGACCGGCGTGCCGCTCTTCGTGTTCGACCGGCGCCTCGTCGTCTCCGGCGCACAGCCGATCGAGATCTTCGTCGAGGCGCTCACGCGCGCCGCGATGCCACCAGACTCCGCAGATACGTCTCCGCCTCAGTAAGCGCGCCCTGTTCGTTCGTCACGACGTAGTCGTAGAACTTCCTGAACTGCTGGACGCGGGCGGCGTTGCCCAGCCGCTCGGCGATCTGTTCGTCGGTGTTGAGGCCGCGCGCCAGCAGACGCCGCCGGATGGTCTCGAGCGACGCGTCAACGAGGATCGTGACGGCCTCGGGCACCAGCGCCTTCACGAACTCGACGTTGCCGAGGTTGATCACGCCGAGCGCCGGCCGTCCCTGGAGCAGCGGCATGAACGCCTCGGCCCACGGCAAGCCGTAGCTCATGCCGAACTGGAAGTCCTTGTACTCGATGAACGCCCCGGCTTCGGCGCGCTCCCGGAACGTCTCCTGCGGCACGAAGATGTATTCGCGCCGCCCTTCGTCGTCCTTGCGACGCTCGCGCGTGCAGTAGCGCGGCACCAGGTCGAGGAACGCCGGGTCGGCGGTCAGCCGATCGACGAGCGTGCTCTTCCCCGAGGAGCTCGCGCCGTCCAGCAGGAACAGCGTGCCCGCGCCGTCTCCGCGCGCGTGCAGCTTCGCACGCCACAGCCGCGCCTCGTCCTGCATCGCGTGCCATTCGGCGTCAGGCCACGGAATCGTCGAAAGGGGGTCAGACAACGGGCTCGCTCGTCTGTCGTGCAGGCCTTCAGGCCTGCCGAACCTGCCGGCCGCGGCGGACCTGAAGGTCCGCACTACTCGCGTCAAATGAAGAGTGCCTCGTCGTCTTCCCCGCGCCGGCCGCGCCGGCCCTGGAACGCGCGGATGGCGGCCATCACGGCGCGGATGCCCATCATCAGCGCGTTGCCTTCGCGCAGCGTACTGACGACGACGCTCGAGAGCGACGAGAGGAGCTGCTCGATGCGGACGACCGCGTCGTTCAGCAGGTGATCGGCGCGCTCGACCTGCGCGGCGGCGAGGTTCGCGACGCGCGAAGCGTCGCGGGCAATCGACGTGACGTGGCCGATGAGCGGACGCACCTCGCGATCCATGTCTTCGACGAACTTCATGACGCGGCGCACGAGCTGCGCGGCCGCGACGAGCAGGACGACCTGCAGAATGGCCGTGATGAGCGTGGCCATTGCGATGATGCCGAGAAACACGGTGGCCCAGGTGCTCACGCCTGCTCTCCTGCCGCCTGGTCGTACACGTCTTTGATGACCTCGCGTCCGGCACGGGCGGCGTCGCCGGCTTTGCGAGCCCCCTCGCGCGCCTTCTCGCCAAGGAAGTCGCGGATCTCGCGACCCGTGGCCGGCGCGTACAGCAGGGCAACGGCGGCGCCGGCGACAGCGCCGACGACGAACGCCAGCAGCACCGCGCCCGCGCTGCCTGACTTGGCGGCCGAGTTGTCGGGTGTGTCGGGAGCCATCAGAAGATGCTGATCCTCACGTTCAAGTAGCGTTTCGGGTCCTTCTTGATCTCCGCGATCAGCGACCGCATGTCGTTCACCGCGCCGTTCATGTTCTCATACAACTGCCGATCTTTCAGCAGCCGCCCAATCGTCCCTTCCCCGTCGTTCAGACGCTTCGTCAGCAGATCCAGCCGGTCGGCGAGCGACTTGAGCTGGTTGTAGAGCGCCGGGTCGGTTATGAGCTTCCCCGCCGTGCCCTCGCCGCTGTTGAGATGATCCGTCAGCGTGCGCAGGTTGTCGGTGGCGCCGGTCAGCGACCGGGCGAACGTGTCGTCGTTGAGCAGCTTGCCGAGGCTGCCCTCGCCGGCGTTGATGCGGCGCGTCAGCGTCTCCAGGTTGGTGAGCGAGCCCTCGAGCGCGTTCGCGATCTTCGGGTCGTTGATGAACTTGCCGACGCTGCCCCGTCCCGATCGGATGGTCCTGGTCACATCGCCGGCGGCGCTCACGAACTGCTGCAGCTCGTTGTAGAGCGCGTCCTGCGTCATCAGCTTACCGACCGTGCCCTTGCCGGCGCGCATGTCCTTGATGAGGCCCGTGAGCTGATCAATCCCTTCCGACGCTTCCGTGGTCACATCCGAGAGCGCCGGGGCCGTCTTCCCGCTCGGCACGTATCCCCACTCGGCGATCGGCGCCCCGGTCGTCGCCGCGGTGATGTCCACGGAGCTCAGGCCGAGCAGCGACACCGACCCGAGCACCGCGCGCGAGTCCGACGTGATGCGCGAGCGCACGCTCTTGTTCACTTCGAAAACGACGTCCACTTCTCCGCCGTCGAGCTCCACGTCGTCCACGCTGCCGACTTCGACGCCGGCGACGCGCACGGGCGACCCGGGCTTGAGGCCGGCGACGTTCGGGAACCGGGTCTTCAACGAGTAGCGCTGCCAGAAGAACCCGCGGCTCCCCATCACCGAGAAAATCGTCACGGCGGCGACGACGAGCGCGACGATCGTCAGCACGCCCAGTTTCAGTTCCGACCACGCGAGCGAACGCGTTCGAGGCATAAGTCCTCAGGACAGGAAGTTCTTCAGATACGGATCGTCGGCATGCCGCAGCTCGGCGGCATTTCCCTCGAAGCAGATGACGCCGTCCTTCAGCATGATGAACTCCGCTTCGTCCACCTTGGCCGGCGCCGCGTCGGCGATCTCCACCGCGCCGGCCGCGCCGCGGGTCGCCATCTTCGTCGCGACATAGAACGCGTCGCGCAGCTGGTGCGTCACGACGATCGACGTCACGCCTTCGAGATCCCGCAGCTTGACGATCTCGTCGTCCACCGTCAGCGCCGTGATCGGATCGAGGCCGGTGGTCGCTTCGTCGTACAGCAGGATGCCCGGCTTGAATGCCATCGCCCGCGCGATCGCGACGCGCCGCCGCTGGCCGCCCGACAGCTCCGACGGCATCTTCTCGAGGTGCTCCCTCAGCCCGACGAACCCCAGCACCTGCTCGACGCGCCGATCGACCTGCTCGAGCGGCATGTCGGTCTCCTCGTAGTACTTGTACCCGACGTTCTCGCGTACGGTCAGCGAGTCGAACAGCGCGCCTTCCTGGAAGATCAGGCCGAGGTCGGCGCGCACCGCCATGAGCGCCTGCTCGCTCAGCTCGTCCACGCGCCGTCCGTTCACGAACACGGCGCCCGAATCTGGCCGCAGCAGGCCGACGATGATCTTCAGAATCGTGGACTTGCCCGAGCCGCTCGCGCCCAGGATGATCTTCGTCCGGCCTTTCGGCACGACGAAGCTCACGTCGCGCAGCACCACCTTCTCGTCGAACGCGAGGTAGACGTGCTCGAAGGCGATGACGGGCGGCGCGTCCGTCATGGATACAGCAGCCCCACGAGCACCTGCGTGACGAAGAAATCGGCGGCAATCACCGCCACCGATCCGGCCACGACCGCAATCGTCGTCGATTTGCCGACGCCCTGCGTGCCGCCTGTGGTCCGCAAGCCGACGTGACAGGCAATCGTCACGATGACGAAGCCGAACACGAACGGCTTGATCAGACCCTGGTAGATGTCCTGGATGAAGAGCGCGTCGGTGACCGACGACCAGTAGAGCGCGCTCGACACCTGCAGCTGGAAGCGCGCGACCACCCAGCCGCCGAAGATGCCGACGAAGTCCGAGATGACCGTCAGAATCGGCGCCATCAGGAGCCCGGCGAGCATGCGCGGGACGACGAGCTTGCGCACGGGATCGGTGCCGAGCGCGCGCAGCGCGTTGATCTGATCCGTGACAACCATCGACCCGAGCTCGGCGGCGATGCCCGAGCCGATGCGCCCCGTCAGCATCAGCGCCGTCAGCACCGGACCGAGCTCCTTCACCATCGACGCGCTCACGAGCCGGCCGACGACCGGACGCGCTCCAAACTGATCGAGCGTCAGGCCCGACTGCGACGCGAGCGCGGCGCCCGTGAAAAGCCCCGTGAGCAGCACCACGGTGAGCGATCCGACGCCGAGCGAGTCGAGCTGCTCGACGATGTCGTGACGGTAGACAGGCGGCGAGAACGTGCCCGCGACCGCCGCGCGGATGAGGCGCACGTACTCCTGCGTCTCGAGGGCAGCGTGCTTGATCCAGCGTGCAATCAGGGAGCCCACGCGCCCTCAGGCCCTCCGCGCCGTCCGAGGCGTGAGCAGCTCGGGGTTCCGGAGGCGTTTGATCGTGTCGCGCAGGGTCGCCGCCTTCTCGAAGTCGAGGTTGGCCGCGGCGGCCTTCATCTGCGCCTGCAGCAGCGCGATGCGCTCGTCCACCTCGGCCTGCGTCTTGAACTGCTCACCCTCGTCGCGCACGTCGGCCGGCGTCATGTAGTCGCGCTCGTAGACGCTCGACATGACCTCGTCGATCTGCTTGACGATGGACTGCGGCGTGATGCCGTGCTCCGTGTTGTAGGCCTCCTGCAGCGTGCGGCGGCGGCCGGTCTCGTTGATGGCGGCGCGCATCGAGTCGGTGACCGCGTCGGCGTACATGATCACTTTCCCGTTCACGTTGCGGGCCGCGCGGCCCGAGGTCTGAATGAGCGATCCGGCCGAACGCAGAAAGCCCTCCTTGTCGGCGTCGAGAATCGCGACGAGCGAGACCTCCGGCAGGTCGAGGCCTTCCCTCAGCAGGTTGATGCCGACCAGCACGTCGAATTCACCCCGTCGCAAATCGCGCAGAATCTGCACGCGCTCGAGCGTCTCGATGTCGGAATGGAGATAGCGTACGCGGACGCCGAGCTCCTGATAATACTGCGTCAGGTCCTCCGCCATCCGCTTGGTGAGCGTCGTCACCAGCACGCGCTCCTTGCGCGCGACGCGTTCACGGATTTCGGCCAGCAGGTTGTCCACCTGCCCCCTGACCGGCCGCACGTCGATCGGCGGATCGATCAGGCCGGTCGGCCGGATGATCTGCTCGACGACCACTCCGTGCGACTGGGAGAGCTCGTAGGGCCCGGGCGTGGCGGAGACGTACATCACCTGCCCGACGCGCTGCTCCCACTCCTGAAAGTTGAGCGGCCGGTTGTCGAGCGCCGACGGCAGCCGGAAGCCATACGCCACGAGCACTTCCTTGCGCGACCGATCGCCGTGGTACATGCCGCGGATCTGCGGCACGGTCTGATGGCTCTCGTCCACGATGATCAGCGCGTCGTCCGGCAGGTAGTCGAGGAGCGTCGGCGGCGGCTCGCCCGGCGCGCGGCCCCTGGGAATCCGCGCGTAGTTATAGATGCCGTGGCAGTAGCCGATTTCCTAGGTAATCTCCAGGTCGAACAACGTCCGCGGGTGGATCCCCGGCGCCGCCCG
>CAZOIK010000365.1:0-1810 GCA_964579765.1 uncultured Bifidobacteriaceae bacterium | reverse complement strand
CATTCAACCTGGCGAATTGAACAAGCGGCCGGCGCAGACGCCGATCTTCCCGAAGGTCGGCATCGTCGGCCTCGGGCTCATCGGTGGATCGATTGCGCTCGCGGCGCGGCAGATCTGGCCCAGTTCGCTCGTCATCGCCGTGGACAACAAGGACGTCCTCGAGACGGCGATGCGGCTCCACGCCATCGACGTCGCGGCGGACGATCCCATCGTGCTGGCCGAGGCGGACCTGGTGATTCTCGCGGCGCCGGTGCGGCAGAACATCGAGCTGCTCGGAGAACTCGACGAGAACGTGCGGCAGCCGGCCGTCGTCACCGACGTCGGGAGCACGAAGCGGGCGATCGTCGAGGCCGCGCGCGCGCTGCCGCCGAGGTTCACGTTCGTCGGCGGCCATCCGCTCGGCGGCGCGGCCACCGGTGGCCTCGAGCACGCGCGTCCGGATCTGTTCACGGGACGGCCGTGGCTGCTCACGCCGTCGTCCGAAAGCGTGGCAACGGCGGACCAGGCGGTGGAGAAGCTGTCGGCGTTCGTCACCGCGTTGGGGGCCGAGCCGCGGATTGTGGACGTCGCGGCGCACGATCGGCTGCTGGCGTTCCTCAGTCACCTGCCGCAGCTCACCGCGAGCGCCCTCATGCACGTCGTCGGCGGCGCCGTCGGCGCGCAGGGCCTCGGCCTCTCGGGACGCGGACTGGCCGACACGACGCGCCTCGCGTCGAGCCCGCCGGAGATCTGGCGGGACATCGCGGCGACCAACGCCGATGAGATCGGCCCCGCGCTCGACGCCCTCATTGCGGTGTTGCGGGACTTGCGCCGCGATCTTCCCGACGGAGAACGGTTGACCGACGTGTTCGCGGATGCCGCCCAGTGGCGGCGCACGCTGAAATCCTGATCTCGGCGTTGTTCGTCGTTTCCGCGCTCCTCTCGTCCCCCGTGGTGACGGGTTACACTGCCTGACATGACTGACGCCGTGATCCTGAGCGCCTGCCGGACGCCGATTGGCGCGTTCGGCGGCGCGTTGAAAGACGTGTCCGCGAGCGACCTGGGCGCCGTTGTCATCCGCGAGGCCATCACGCGTGCGCGCGTCGAGGCGAAGGACGTCGGCGACGTGATCATGGGCTGCGTGCTGCAGGCGGGTGCTGGCATGAACGTCGCCCGCCAGGCGGCCCTCAAGGCGGGCGTACCGGTGGACGTGCCGGCAGAGACGATCAACCGCGTGTGTGGATCCGGTCTGCAGGCCGTGGTGCACGCCGCGGAAGCGGTGGCTGTCGGGTACGCGGATCTCTACGTCGCGGGCGGCACCGAGTCGATGTCCAACGCGCCCTATCTGCTCAAGGGCGCGCGCTGGGGCTACCGCATGGGAAACGCGGAGGCGATCGACGCGATGCTCGCCGAAGGGCTGACGTGCGCCGTCAACTCGTGCCACATGGGCGTCACGGCCGAGGAGATCGCGTCGCGGTACGGCATTACGCGCGCGGAGCAGGACGCGTTTGCCGCCGAAAGCCAGCGCCGCGCGGCGCTGGCGCTGTCCGACGGCTCTTTCGGCCCGGAACTCGTCGCCGTGCCCGTGCCGCAGAAAAAGGGCGACCCGGTGCTGGTGACGACGGACGAGTATCCGCGGAAGGACACGACGGTCGAAAAACTCGCGGCGCTGCGACCGGCATTCAAGAAAGACGGATCCGTGACGGCCGGCAACGCCTCGGGCATCAACGACGGCGCCGCCGCCCTCGTCGTCACCTCGAGCAGGAATGCGCAGGCGGCCGCGGCGTCGCCGCTCGCTCGCATCGTCTCGTATGCGACCGCGGGCGTCGAT
>CAZOIK010000364.1:0-3019 GCA_964579765.1 uncultured Bifidobacteriaceae bacterium | reverse complement strand
CAGCGCGAGCTTCACTCCCCAGGCGACGGCGGCCGCCGCAGTCGCGGACGTCCACAGCTTCGCGGTGAACGCGGCGGAGAGTCCTGTGCGGCCGATGCGCGCGTTCAGCGTCCGCCTCAGCAGCAGCATCTCGACCCAGCCGGAAACGCCCGCTGATGCCGTCAGCCCCGCCGTGCCCCAGATGCCGTTGACGCCGAGCGCCGCCGGCAGCGGGAACGCGCACAGGTACCCGAAGGTCGTCGTCAGCGCCACGCGGATCAGCGCGTACTTGAGCGGCGTCCGCGTGTCGCGCAGGGCGTAGTAGGTCGATGAGTACAGCCGGCCCAGCGTCGAGGCCAGGAGGCCGACCGCGGACCCGGCGAGAATGCCCCAGACGATGAGCACGTCGCCGTGTCTGAACCGTCCGGTCTGAAACAGCGCCGCCGCGATGACGTCGCCCAGCGCGAGAAACGCCATGGCCGAGGGGACGACGAAGAACGCGATCTGCCGGAGGCCGGCGTCGAGTCGCCGGCGCACGACCTCGTAGCCCGCCGGGTCGATGCCCATGGCGCCCGACATCGCCGGCAGCTCGGCTGCCGACACGGACATGCCGAACAGGCTGACCGGCAGCACGGCGAGAAGCTGCGCGCTGCCCATCGCGGCAGGCGCGCCGATCGGCAGCCACGTCGCGATGATCTGATCGATGTAGTTGCTCAACTGGACGACGCCGCGGCTGACGAGCACCGGCCCGAAGTTGTTGGCCACGGTCCGCACGTGCTCCGACGCGGTGTCGAGCACGGGCCTGATGCCCGGCGCGACGGCCCACACTGCCGGCAGTTGCACGGCGAACATCAGCAGGTTGCCCGCCACGGAGCCCCACGCAAGTACGACGGCGAGCCGCGGCAGCGCGGTCCCGCGTCCGCCGAAGACGACGAGCGTCACGATCATCGCCGCGTTCCACGCGACCGGCGCGAGGTACGAAATCAGAAACTTGTGGTGGCTGTTCAGGACGCCGAGACACCACGCGGACATCACCATCAGGCCGATGCCCGGGAAGAGCACCCGGACGATTTCAATCGTGAGCAGGCGCGTCTCGCCCTTGAAGCCGGGGGCGATAAGGTCGATGAGCAGCGGCGTCGCCAGCACGCAGACGACCACGAGCGCGCTAACGGCGAGAGCGAGCAGCGAGAACACCGCGCCGGCGACACGGTCGGCAGCTTTGCGCTCGCCGCGTGCGACCAGCGCCGCATACACGGGGATGAACGACGCGGAGAGGGATCCCTCGCCGAACAGGTTGACGAGAAACTGCGGGATCCGGAAGCCGGCCGTGAACGCGTCGGCCGGCGCCGTCAGGCCGAAGTAGTGCGCGAACACGCGCTGGCGGACGAGGCCGAACGCCCGGCTGCACAGAATGCCGACGGCGACGAGCACGGCGGACTTCCCCGTCCGCGGCAGCTTGCGTTCTGCCTTCAGCCCTATACCCTCAGCCCTAGTCAAGGTCCTCGTCTGGCGTGGCTTGCCCGAGCGTGCCGCTCGACTTCTTCATGAGGTACGACTTGATGAACACGTCGATGTCGCCGTCGAGCACGCGGTTGACGTCGCCGACCTGCTCCTTCGTCCGGTGGTCCTTGACCATCTGATACGGGTGCAGCACGTAGCTCCGGATCTGGCTGCCGAAGGCGATCTCCTTCTTCGCGCCGCCGATCTGATCGAGCTTCGCCTGGTTCTCCTTCAGCTTGATGTCGTAGAGCCGCGCCTTCAACACGCGCATCGCCGAGTCTTTGTTGCGATGCTGCGATCGCTCGTTCTGGCACGAGACGACGATGCCGGTCGGCAGGTGCGTGATGCGGATGGCCGAGTCGGTGACGTTGACGTGCTGGCCGCCGGCGCCGCTCGAGCGGTACGTGTCGATGCGGATGTCCTTGTCCTCGATCACGATGTCTACGTCTTCCGGCAGTTCCGGCCACACGTAGACCGAGGCGAACGACGTATGCCGCCGCGCCGCCTGATCGAAGGGCGAGATGCGGACGAGCCGGTGCACGCCGACCTCGGCCGAGAGCAGGCCGTAGGCGTACTCGCCGATCACCGTGAACGTCGCGCTCTTGAGGCCGGCTTCGTCGCCCGGCTGGTAGTCGATGAGCTCGCGCTTGAAGCCGCGGCGCTCGATCCAGCGCAGGTACATCCGCAGCAGCATCTCGGCCCAGTCCTGGCTCTCGGTGCCGCCGGCGCCGGGATGGAGGGTGACGATGGCGTTCTTGCGGTCGTGCTCGCCGCCGAGCATCTTCTTGATCTCGGCGGCCTGGACTTCCTGATCGAGCGCGTCGAGCGCCTGCGCGAACTCCGCGTCCACCGCTTCGCCCGCCTCGGACCACTCGACGAGCACGTCGAGATCGTCGCTCTTCTTCCTGAGAGACCGCACGAGGTCGAGATCCTGTTCGACGCGGCGGCGGCGCTGGAGCACCTTCTGCGCCTCGGCCTGATCTTTCCAGAACTCCGGGTCGGCGGTGCGCGCTTCTAGCTTCTGCAGTTCGTCGTCAGGGCGGGCGGCTTCAAAGATAGCTCCGCAGATCGGACGCACGTTTGTGCAAGTCTTCGTAGCGGCGCATCAACTCGTCAACTGTCGGCATGGGGCAATTCTACCTGACGTAGTCGGCAGCGATCAGTCGGCAGTCATCAGTCGAGTACGCAGGGCGGCCCTTTCAGCGCCGCCAACGACGCGCCTGAAAGGCGCGCCCTACACGCGTCTGGCGCGCGCGGCCACGAGCAGCAGGAGCGTGACAACGGCCGAGGCATACGCGAACACGTCGCCGGTGCGCGCGTAGATCGTTACGCCCGTCAGCAGCCGCGCGTCGCCGACGACCACGGCCTGCTGATAGATGGCGCTGCGCGCCAGGACGTGTCCGTACGGATCGACGATGCCGCTGACGCCGGTGTTGGCGGCGCGCACGAGATAGCGGCCCTCCTCGATCGCGCGCAGCGACGCCTGCTCGAAATGCTGGTACGGCGCGGACGTCGCGCCGAACCACGAGTCGTTCGTGAT
>CAZOIK010000363.1:0-24490 GCA_964579765.1 uncultured Bifidobacteriaceae bacterium | reverse complement strand
CGTTGAAGAGACTCGATTTGCCGACGTTCGGCTTGCCGACGATCACCACCTGCAGCCCATCACGAATCAGACGCCCGCGTCGTCCGTCCGCGAGCAGCGCCGCCGTCTGGCCGACGATCGACTCGAGCGCACCAATCAACTCGTGCGGCTCGATGAAGTGGTATCCCTCCTCCGGAAAGTCCACGGACGCTTCCAGGCGCGCGATCAGGTCGAACAGCGTGGCGTCGATTTCAGCGATCCGCGCGGTCAGCGTGCCGTCGAGCTGATCGAACGCCGCGCGCGCCTGCAGCGGCGTCACGGCGTCAACCAGATCCGCGACCGCTTCCGCCTGCGCGAGATCGACGCGGCTGTTGAGAAAGGCGCGGAGCGTGAACTCACCCGGTTCGGCGAGGCGCGCGCCGCCTGCAACCGCCGCCGAGACGATGGCGCGCAGGATGACGGGGCTCCCGTGCGCGCTGATCTCGACGACATCGTCGCCAGTGTAGGAATGAGGACCTGGAAAAAACGTGAGCACGGCGTGATCGATCACGTCGTCGGCCGAACGGATTCTGGCGAATGTCGCGTGGCGAGCACGCAACGCCTTCGACGACTCGCGCAGCGCATTGGCGATCGCGTGCGCGTCGGGTCCGCTCAACCGGACGACGCCGATGCCACCGCGGCCCGGCGGCGTCGCAATCGCAACGATCGTGTCGGCGGTCGAAAACATCGATGTTCGTAGTGCGGACCTTCACGTCCGCCGCGATCGGCAGGCCTGAAGGCCTGCGCTACCGCCGCAGCGAGATGAGGACTGTCTTCGAAAACGCGTCGCCGATGCTTTCCGTCGTGACGCCGGGGACCTCTGCGACGGCCATGTGCACCAGTCGGCGTTCGTACGGATTGAGCGGCCCGAGCTGCTGATCGAGGCCCGACTGCTTCACCTTCTCGGCCAGCAGCTTCGCCATCTGGCGCAACTCGATGTCTTTGCCCTTGCGATAGCCGAGCGCATCGACGAACACGCGCCGCTCGTCACGCAGATCGCGGGTGAACGCGCTGTCCACGATCTGCTGCAGCGCCTTCAGCGGCTCTCCGCGATGCCGCGCGAGCAGTTCCGCCTGCTCGCCCTCGAAGTTCAGGCGCGGGCCGTCCGGCGTGTCTTCGCGCGCAACCGTCGCGTCGATGCCGAACGCCGCCGCGACATGTTCCAGGAACTCGACAATCGGTTGGGTCGGATCGCTCATGTCAGCTCTTCTGCGCATCGGCGGCTTCGGTTTTTCCTCCGCCGACGCGCTTCAGCCGCCGTTCAGCCGCGGGCCGAATCGTCCGCACCGCCGGTGGCCCAATCATATAGTTCGTCGCGTACTGCTGCCCGATCTGCCACACGTTGCTCACGAGCCAGTAGATGGCGAGGCCCGACGGCGCCCACAGGAACATGAACGTGAAGACCACGGGCATGAACAGCATCATCTTCTGCTGCGCCGGGTCCGCGCCGGTCGAAGGCATCGTCCACTGCTGCCAGAGCTGACTTACGCCCATCAGCACTGGCGTCACGAAATACGGATCCCTGGCGGACAGATCGTGAATCCACCACACGAAGGGCGCGCCGCGCAGTTCGATCGCCGTCGATAACAACGAGTAGAACGCGTAGATCAGCGGCAGCGTCAGCAGCATCGGAATGCAGCCACCCGCCGGGTTCACGCCGCGCTCTTTATAGAGCGCCATCATCTCCTGGTTCATTTTCTGCTTGGCTGGATCGGTCGCTTTGATCTTCGCGTACCGATCCTGAATCGCCTTGATCTCCGGCTGAATCGCCTGCATCTTGCGCATCGAGACGACGCTCATGTGCCGGAACGGCAGAATCAGGATGTTGATGATGACGGTCAGAATGATGATGTCCCAGCCGTAGTTGCCGACGTAGCCGTGCAGCCATTTGAGCGACTTCAGCAGCGGGACGACGATGACGGCGAACCACCCGAAGTTGATGGCGCGCGTCGCGTCGGGACCGATCCCGGACAGGACGTCGAAGTCTTTCGGGCCGGCGAAGAACTGCACTGGGCCGGGGCGCATCGGGTCGATCGCGTACGAGACGAGCGCGCGCGCCGCGTCCTTCGATCCGGCGGGCGGAGGAATCGTGAGCGGCTGATAGGTGATCTTGCTCGGCCCGGTGGAGAGCGCCACCGTCATGAAGTAGTTGTCGTCAACGCCGGCGAAAAAGAACTCGCCGCCGTAGGACGGCTGCTTGGCGAGGTTCTTCGCGGAGAGGCGCTGCACCTTGCCGCTCTCGAACAGAATGCCTTCGGCCGCCTGCGTGTACCGCGTGATCTCTGCGACATCCCCGACCGCCGGCCCCCACACGATGCTCGGGTTGACGGCGTGCGTCCCCGACGTCACGTCGGCGCGCACGGTGACGATGTACGAATCGGGCGTGAAGTGGAACGTTTTCGCCGCCTGGACGCCGGCTGCATCGCGGTAATCGAAGCGCACGTCCAGCGGCGACGTAATCGGCGTCGTCGGCACCGGCGTCACGGAGTACAGCGCGCCGTTCAACGTCGCGTCGAGCTGCGTGTCGGACGTGTTCAACGTAAACGGCAGTGGCTGATCGGGGAGCTGGCTTTCGACAAGCTCCTGCGGCTGGCGTTGCTGATCGAGATACTTCTTGAGCCGCCAGCTCTTCAGGCGCGCCCCGCGGTTGGTGAACACCGCGATTACGTCGCGCGTTTCAACGCGGACGTCGTGTTCGCTCGAGTCTCCGACCAGCGCTGTCGCCTGGGGCGGCGGCGGGGCCGCGGGTGCAGCTGCCACCGGGGCGGGTTTGGCTGGCGTCGCCGCCGTTGGATGTGCGGCGTTCTGCGCAGTCGTGGCCGCGCCCGCCGGCGGTTTCGGCACCGGTTTCACGACGAACGCCTGGTACACGTACAGCACGAGGAACGAGAGAAAAATGGCGACGAGGACCCGGCGTTCCATTACCGTCCAGTTCGAAGCGGCACCGGGTCGTACCCGGATCGGCCAAAGGGATGACAGCGTGAGAGGCGCCGAAGCGTGAGCCAGGCGCCGACGAGGACGCCGTGCCGATTGACGGCTTCAGCGGCATATTCGGAGCATGACGGCAGGAACCGGCAGGAGCCGCGAAACAAGGGTGATAGCAGCAGCTGATAGCCTCGAAGCATCAGCAGGGCCAGGCGAACCGTAAGGCCCCGCTCAGCGACGCTGGAGGACTCGGCGGATGATTGAGGCGCGGTACTCGGTTTCAAGTGCGGCCACGCTCGTGGTGAGCAACTCGCGCTTGGGCACGACGACGATATCGAAACCGGGCGCGATGTCATTTCGACGAAAGACCTCTCGAATCAAACGCTTTGCCCGGTTTCGAACGACCGCGCCGCCGAGCCGTTTCGTCGCCGCGATGCCCAACCGGCCGACGCCAAGACCGTTCGGCCGCGTGAAGAGCGTGTAGTACCGGCCGGCAATGCGAGTGCCATGCGTGTAGACGTTCTGGAAATCGGCGTGACGACGGATCCGCTGGCTCGGACGGAACGTGAACAACCCTAATCGCTGCTGACGGTTAACCGCTTACGGCCTTTGGCGCGACGACGTTTGAGCACAAGCCGGCCGTTCTTCGTGCTCATCCGCACCAGAAAGCCGTGCGCACGCTTGCGCCGACGCGTATTTGGCTGAAATGTGCGCTTGCCCTTCATGTAATCCCTCCGCGAGCCTAGACGTCCAGTTGTGAACTTGCAATCGTAGCGAAGCGCTTCTGGCAGTGTCAATCACGGCTGGTACAGATCGCCACGGCTTGTGCTACAGTCGGCCTCTTTCACGCTGATCGCCGCCTCGCAACATTCACTCAAGCTCATGCACGTTCGGTCTGTCACCAGAGTTTTCCACACCTGTGGAAAAAACTGTGGAAATTCGCTTGGAAATGCCTCTCTGGCTGCCGTTTGGGCCGCGGAATCGTGCGAAATCCCTGAAAATCGATCAGGCGAATCTACGACGAAATCGTGCAATTTTGAACCGAAATGAACGTCTGGGACCAGATCCTCGCGCGCGTTGAGACGAAGGTAAACCGGCACAGCTTCTACACCTGGTTCAAGCCGACGAGCTTTCTGTCCGGCAATGCGCTCTCGCTCACGATTAGGGTACCCAACCCCCTCTTCAAAGACTGGCTGATGAAGCACTACTCGGGTGTCATCACCGAAGCGATGAGCGAGGTAAACCAGCCGAACCTGACGCTCAATTTCGTCTCCGAGCCGCTGGCCGAAGGGGCGCCCGTGGCCGTGAGCGTGGACGAGGCGCTTGCGTTCGAGAACGAGCCTCCGCCCTCCACGGCGCCCGGGCCGGCAGGACTCAACCCACGCTACACCTTCGACACCTTCATCGTGGGATCGTCGAACCAGTTCGCGCACGCGGCCTGCAGGGCCGTTGCGGAGGCGCCGTCGCGCTCGTACAACCCGCTGTTCATCTACGGCGGCGTCGGACTGGGGAAAACGCACCTGATGCACGCCGTCGGACAGTACGTGCTGCTGCACGATCGCAATCTCAAGCTGACGTACATCTCGTCGGAGCGCTTCATGAACGAGATGATCAACGCGGTGCGGTACGATCGCATCATTGACTTCCGTGAACGCTACCGGACCGTGGACGTCCTGCTCGTTGACGACATTCAGTTTCTCGCCGGCAAAGAAGGCACGCAGACCGAGTTCTTCCACACGTTCAACGCGCTCTACGACTCGCAGAAGCAGATCGTGCTCAGCAGCGACTCGCCGCCGCACGAGATTCCGTCGCTCGAGGAACGCCTCCGCTCGCGTTTTGAGTGGGGGCTCATCGCGGACATCGGGTCTCCGGATCTCGAGACGAAAATCGCGATTCTGAAGAAGAAAGCCGAAGCCGAAGCGGTGCCGCTGCCGGACAACGTCGCGATCTACATCGCGAGCAAGATCAAGTCGAACATCCGCGAGCTCGAGGGCTCGCTGATCCGATTGATTGCGTACGCGTCGTTGACGGGACAGGAGCTGTCGTTGCCACTGGCGCAGGAAGTGCTGAAGAACATCATCGACCACGACGAAAAGGCCGTCACGATCGAGATCATCCAGAAGTACGTGGCCGATTACTACAACCTCAAGCTCGTCGATTTGAAATCGCGCAACAACTCGAAATCCGTCGCGATGCCACGTCAGATCGCGATGTATCTCTGCAAATCGCTTACACACGCCTCCCTGCCGGAAATCGGCCGCAGCTTTGGCGGCAAACACCACTCGACGGTCATCCATTCCATCCGGAAGGTTGACGAGCTGCGCAAGAAGGACGGAGATTTCAACACGCTCGTCGGCGGTTTTCTCGAAGCATTTCACTGAGATCACGGTTTTCCACAAGTGCTCGCGATTTCATCCTGAGGACGAGCTGTGGAACGGCGGTTAAGGTCATTTGCGTCAGGTCAACAGTGATGAAAGCGACCATGTTTTTTCCACAAACTAAGTTATTGAAAATAAAATAGTTAAAACTACTGTTCACTTTTCAACACGCCTTCTTTTCCTATATAATTTCTCATTCTCGAAGCTCTCCCTTTCCTCAGGGATCGCGGGCCAGTTTTCCGCCTATTTCGAGGTCAGCTACTTTATGGAACTAGTCGTCCGCAAGAACGACCTTCTGCGAGAACTGCAACTCTTCCAGGGCATCGTCGAGCGCAAGAACACGATCCCGATCCTCGCCAACGTATTGATGGAGGCGAAGGGCGATGAGGTGCGCTTTCTTGCGACAGACCTTGAAGTCGGGCTGCGTAGTCGATGTGCCGCGACTGTCACCAAGCCGGGCTCGCTGACCCTGCCCGCGAAGAAGTTCTACGAGATCGTGAAATCGCTGCCCGAAACCGACATCCGCATCGGCGAGGACAAGGGCGGCGTCAAAGTGGCGGCGGATCGCTTCGACTCGCGGATGCAGACGCTGCCGAAGGAAGACTTCCCGACGCTGCCTGAGGCCACCGGCAAGTCCACGGCGGCGCTCGACCGTGCGGCCGTCCGCGAGATGGTGACGAAGACGCAATTCGCGATTACGGGCGAAGACACCCGCTACTTCCTCAACGGCGCGTTGTTCGTGTTGAGAGGCGATTCGATGAGCCTGGTCGCGACCGATGGCCACCGTCTCGCGCTCGTGACGTGCCCGCGTGACGGCAAGGGCAAGAAAGACGCCGACGAGGACAAGCCGATTCTGCCGAAGAAGACGCTCGGGGAACTGGGCCGTCTTCTCACAGAAGGCGACGGCGACGTGACCTACGAGCGGGGCGAGAACCATCTGTTCTTCAGCGTCGGCGACCGCCTGCTCATCTCGCGCATGATCGACGGGCAGTTCCCTGCCTACGAGCGCGTCATCCCGAAGGGCAACGACAAACACATCGAGTTCGAGCACGATCGGCTGACGAACGCCGTCCGGCGCGTCGCGCTCCTGTCGAACGAACGCTCGCGGGCGGTGAAGTTTCAGGTGGACAAGGGAAAAGTCGATGTGATGTCGAGCAGTCCCGATGTGGGCGAAGCGCACGAAACGCTGCCAGTGGACTACAGCGGCGGATCCATGCAGATCTGCTTCAACGCGCAGTACGTGCTCGACTTCCTCTCGGCAGTCTCGTCCGACGTCGTCTCGCTCGACCTGAAGGACGAAGTCAGCCAGGCGGTGATGAAGCCCGTGGGTGTCGAAGGTTACGACTACACCTACGTGATCATGCCGATGCGAGTCTGATGGAACATATCGATCCCCTTCAGGAAACAGCGTCCGAACGCGCCAGCGACTACGGCGCAGACAAGATCAAGGTCCTTGAGGGCCTCGAGGCAGTCCGGAAGCGGCCGGCGATGTACATCGGCTCGACCGGTCCGGCCGGGCTGCATCACCTGGTGTACGAAGTCGTCGACAACTCGATCGACGAGGCGCTCGCCGGCTTCTGCACCGAGGTGAACGTCACGATCCACCTCGACGGCTCGGTGACGGTCGTCGACGACGGGCGCGGCATCCCCGTCGATCAGCACGCAAGCGGCAAGTCGGCTGCGGAAGTCGTGCTCACCGTTCTTCACGCCGGCGGCAAGTTCGACAACGACAGCTACAAGGTCTCCGGCGGGCTCCATGGCGTCGGCGTCTCGGTCGTCAACGCGCTGTCGGAGACGCTCGACCTCGAGATCTGGCGCAACGGACAGGTGTACCACCAGACGTACGAGCGCGGCCATCCGGCGAGCGAACTCGAGGTGACCGGGACGACGAAGCGGCGCGGCACGAAGGTCACCTTCAAGCCCGATCCGCAGATTTTCGAGACGGTCGAGTTCAGCTTCGACACGCTCGCCCAGCGGCTGCGCGAGCTCGCCTTTCTGAACGGCGGCGTCACGATCACGCTCGACGACGAGCGTGACGGCAAGGGCCACAAGTTCCACTACGAAGGCGGGATCGTCTCGTTCGTCCAGCACCTGAACAAGAACAAGACACTCGTCAACGAAAAGCCGATTTACATGCGGGGCGAGAAGGACGGCATCGAGGCCGAAATCGCCATGCAGTGGAACGACGGCTATGCGGAGATGATCTATTCCTTCGCGAACAACATCAACACGCACGAAGGGGGCACGCACCTCTCCGGCTTCCGCTCGGCGCTGACGAGGACGATCAACTACTACGCGTCCAAGAACACGCTCGCAAAGGACCTGAAGGAAAGCATTACCGGCGACGACATCCGCGAGGGCCTGACGGCCGTCATCAGCGTCAAGATTCCGCGTCCTCAGTTCGAGGGCCAGACGAAGACGAAGCTGGGCAACACGGAAGTGAAGGGCATCGTCGAGGCCATTCTCAACGAGAGGCTCGGAGCGTTCCTCGAAGAGAACCCGTCGATTGCACGGAGGATCGTCGGCAAGGCCATCGACGCCGCGCGCGCGCGCGAAGCGGCGCGCAAGGCCCGCGATCTGGTCCGCCGCAAGGGCGCGCTCGACGGCAGCTCGCTGCCCGGCAAGCTGGCTGACTGCCAGGAGCGCGATCCAGCGCAGAGCGAGCTCTACATCGTCGAGGGCGAATCGGCAGGCGGATCGGCGAAGCAGGGGCGCGATCGCCGCTTTCAGGCCATCCTGCCGCTCAAGGGCAAGATTCTCAACGTCGAGAAGGCCCGCTTCGACAAGATGCTGAGCAGCGACGAGATCAAGACGATGATTGCGGCGCTCGGCTGCGGGATCGGGGCCGAGGACTTCGACCTCGAGAAGCTGCGTTATCACCGCATCATCATCATGACCGACGCGGATGTGGACGGATCGCACATCCGCACGCTGCTCCTGACGTTCTTCTACCGACAGCTGCCCAAAGTGATCGAGAGCGGCTACGTCTACATCGCGCAGCCGCCGTTGTTCCGCGTGAAGCGCGGGAAGTCTGAGACCTACATCAAGGACGAGCGCGATCTCGAGTCGTATCTCATCAGGCGCGCGGTCGAAGCCCGTGTCGTGAAGATGCGTCAGCAGGAGATTGCGGGGACCGACCTCGAGAAGCTGCTGCAGCGCATGATTGCGCAGCAGAAGCTCCTGCAAGTGGTCGAGCGCCGGGGCTATCCGCGCGAGATCGTCGAGGCGCTGCTCGCCGCCGGCGCGGACCGGGAGTATTTCGCCGACAAGGACAGGCTCGAGGCGCTCTCGCAGTCGCTCACCACGCCGACGCGCAGCGTGGCGGTGCAGCCGGACGAGGAGCACAATCGGTTTCTGCTCAACGTGGACGACCGGTCGAACGGCTATCCGCGGCACCACAAGATCGGCGTCGATTTTGTCGGCGGCGTCGAATATCGCACCCTCCTCGCGAACCGCCGCGACATGCCGCCGCTCGAGGGCCAGATCGTCGTCACCGGCGCGGAGCTGCCCGACGACACGGACGCCGCCGCGGACGGCGAGACCGCGAAAACCGCGAAGCCGAAGATGGCCGACGTGACGCTCGGTTCGTTCGAGGAGCTCGTCGATTACTTCATCGCTGCCGGCAAGAAGGGCGTCGCCATCAACCGCTACAAGGGGCTCGGCGAGATGAATCCCGAGCAGCTGTGGGAAACCACGATGGATCCGAGCGTGCGCACGCTGCTCCAGGTGCGCGCCGAGGATCACACGGAAGCCGACTTGATGTTCACGACGCTCATGGGCGATCAGGTGGAGCCACGCCGCAAGTTCATCGAAGACAACGCGCTCGACGTCAAGAACCTCGATGTCTGATACCGCCGCCGCAAGTCAGCACCCCGTCAACATCGAAGACGAAATGAAGCGGTCGTACATGGATTACGCCATGAGCGTAATCATTGGACGAGCGCTGCCCGACGCCCGCGACGGCCTGAAGCCCGCGCACCGCCGTGTGCTCTACGGCATGAAGACGATGGGCCTGTCGGCGACGCGCGGCTACCGCAAGTGCGCGAAGATCGTCGGCGAGGTGATGGGCAACTTCCATCCCCACGGCGACGCGTCGATCTACGACACGCTCGTCCGGATGGCGCAGGACTTCAACATGCGCTATCCGCTCGTGGACGGCCAGGGCAACTTCGGATCGATCGACGGCGACCCGCCTGCGGCCATGCGCTACACCGAGTCGCGGTTGCAGGCTCTCGCCGACGACATGATGGCGGATCTCGACAAGGAGACCGTCGATTTTGCGCCCAACTACGACGAGACGACCGACGAGCCGACGGTCCTGCCGGCGCCGTTCCCGAACCTGCTCGTCAACGGGTCGGCCGGCATCGCCGTCGGCATGGCGACCAACGTCCCGCCTCACAACCTGCGCGAGGTGATTGACGGCTGCGTGTGGCTGATTGAGAACACGTACCTCAAGGAAGACGACCAGGTCGTCACCCGCAACGAGAAGATCAAGCACCTGCTGACGCTGATTCCCGGTCCGGACTTTCCGACCGCCGGGTACATCGTCGGGCGCGGAGGCATCGTCCAGGCGTACACGACCGGCCGCGGCGCGATTCTCATGCGCGCACGGTCGGCGATCGAGACGAACAAGAAGGGCGACCGCACGTCGATCGTCTTCACGGAGATTCCCTATCAGGTCAACAAAGCAAAGTTGATCGAGCGCATCGCCGACCTGGTGCGGGAAAAGACCATTGAAGGCATTTCCGATCTGCGCGACGAATCCGACCGCGAAGGCATGCGCATTGTCGTCGAGCTGAAGCGCGGCGAGGTGCCGGAGGTCATTCTCAACAACCTCTACAAGCACACCCCGCTGCAGTCGAGCTTCGGCATCATCATGCTGGCCATCGTCGGCGGACGCCCGAAGGTGATGAACCTGCTGGAGCTCATCGAGAGCTTCGTCGAGTTCAGGCGGGACGTCGTCCGGCGCCGCACCGAGTTCGAGCTCAGAAAGGCCGAAGCGCGCTATCACATCCTCGAGGGCCTTCGTATCGCGCTCGATCATCTCGACCAGGTGATCGCGCTGATTCGCGCCGCGAAGACGGTCCCCGAAGCGCGCGACGGCCTGATGACGCAGTTCGGTCTGAGTCAGATTCAGGCGCAGGCCATCCTCGACATGCAGCTGCAGCGCCTGACCGGGCTGGAGCGCCAGAAGATTCTCGACGAGCTGGCCGAGCTGCTGAAGACGATCGAACGGCTGCGCGCGATTCTCGCCAGCGAGAAACTGCTGATGCAGATCATCGTGAACGAGCTCAGAGAGGTGAAGACGAAGTACGGCGACGATCGCCGCACGGAGATCCTCGAAGGCGAGTCGGGCGAGATCAACGTCGAAGACCTGATCGCCGAGGAAGACATGGCGATCACCGTGACGAACACGGGTTACATCAAGCGGACGGCAATCTCGACGTATCGCAACCAGCGCCGCGGCGGCAAGGGCCGCATCGGCATGCGCACGCGCGACGAAGACTTCGTCAGCTACCTGTTCGTCGCCTCGACGCACGCCTACATCATGATCTTCTCGGACCGCGGCCGCGCGTACTGGCTGAAGGTCCACGAGATTCCCGACGTCGGACCGGGCGGCAAAGGCAAGTCGATCGCGAACCTCGTGTCCCTGGAAGAGGGCGAGAGAATTGCCGCGATGCTCGCGGTGAAGGAGTTCGAGGACGACAAGTACGTCGTCATGGGCACGCGGAAGGGCGTCATCAAGAAGACGCAGCTCTCGGCTTTCAGCAACCCGCGTGCGGGCGGCATCATCGCGATGGGCGTGGAGGACGGCGACTCGGTCATCTCGGTCATCGTCTCCGAGGGCAAGGGCGAAATCTTCATCGGCACGCGCAACGGCATGGCCATCCGCTTCCCCGAAGACGACGTGCGTCCGATGGGGCGCGCGGCGTACGGCGTCCGCGGCATCACGCTGCGAGACGATGACGTCGTGGTGGCGATGGAGGTCGTGCGTCCGGTCGGGACGCTGCTGACGGTGACCGAGCGCGGCTACGGCAAGCGCACGGATATGGAAGAGTACCGTGTGCAGTCTCGCGGCGGGGTCGGCGTGATCAACATCTCGACCAGCACGCGCAACGGTCCGGTCGTCGGCGTTTCGTACGTCGAAGAAGGCGATGAAGTGCTGCTGATCACGCAGCAGGGGATGATCATCCGGATGCCGACCAACGACGTGCGGGCGATCGGCCGCGCCACGCAGGGCGTCCGGCTCATCGAAATCGAAGCCGAGGACAAGGTCGTCTCGGTCGCCAGGCTCGTCGAGAAGGAAGAAAACGGCGAAGAGCCGCCAGCCGCGTAACTATTTCGGCAGATCCTTCACCTCGGCCTCGCTGACCAGCCACTGGCCGTCCTGGTTCACGAACGAGAACGCGACGTCTCGCGAGTCCAACCGCTGCTGTCCCGTCTGCGGATCGCGTGTCGTCATGTCCGCCGTAGCGTAGGCGTGCGCGGTCGTATCGGAGTTGACGAGGACGTCGGCATCCACGAAGTCGACGTTCCAGCCGCCGGGCGGCACGGTCCACGCTGCCAGCGCCGCGAGCGCGGCGTCGCGCGACGTCAAATTCTGTCCGTGCTCGCCAATCCGCACGTGCACGTCGGCGGTCGCCAGTCCACGGAGCTGAGCGAGGCGCGTCACGCGCGTCAGTTCGGCTTCGTTCGCTGGCACGGACAGCGCCGCGGCAATGTCGCCGAGCCGCGCCTTCACCATCCGGTTCGGATTGAACCACCACTGGTAGACGAAATACCCGCCGAGCGCCACGACGACGGCGGCGACGTAGACGGATCCGTTCGTCTTCACGCGATCTCGAGACGCGCGTACTTGGCGCGCAGGGTCTTCTGGCCCACGGCATTGAACCGCACGACGAGCTTCGCGTCGTCTTCGAGCGGCTCGACGCTCAGCACCGTGCCCGTGCCGAACTGCGCATGCTTGACGCGCATGCCCGGCCGCAGCGACGCCCCGAACGAGGACTGATCTTCGTCCTCGTAGGCGTAGGTCGGCGATTCCTCGCGCGCGCGGCGTCCGCGGCCGTACGGATTGGTGCGGAACTCGTAATGCGGGAAGTTGCCCTGATAGCCTCCGGACGTGAACGTCGGCGCGACGCGCTCGACAAGCTGCGGCGGAATCTCGTCGATGAACCGTGATGGCTCGCTGGACTGATACTCCCCGAAGATTCGCCGCCGGGCGGCGCCCGTGACGACGAGCTTCGCGCGGGCGCGCGTCATGCCGACGTAGCAGAGGCGCCGCTCTTCTTCGAGCTCCTCTTCGTCCTCAGACGATCGTGAGTGCGGGAAGAGGCCCTCCTCGAGGCCGGCGAGAATCACCGTCGGGAACTCGAGGCCCTTCGCGCTGTGGAGCGTCATCATCCAGACGCGCGCGTTCTGCGCGCCGGCTTCCTCGTCGGTGTCCGACAGCAGCGACAGACGATCGACGAAGCCGCTCAACGAGGGCTCCGATTCGCGCCCTTCGTACTCGCGCGCGGCCGAGACCAGTTCGGCGAGGTTCTCGACGCGCGCTTCCGCGTCTTCGCTGCGATCCTCGCGCAGGTCCTGGAGGTAGCCGCTGCGATCGAGGATCTTGCCGATCGCAATCGACACCGATTCCTGGCGTGCCATCTCGGTCAGGCCCGCGATTAGATCTCGAAACGCGGTCAGCGACGCGGCCGCGCGGCCGCTGAACGCCTTCTCCTCGAGCCCGCGGACCACGCGCGCCCACAGCGAGTTCGCGGCGGCCGTGGGATTGAGGCCGGCGCTGAGGAGCGGCAGGTCGGAGTGATCCGAGGGCGTCAGGTTCTCCACCGCGTCCATCACGCCCTTGCCGATGCCGCGCGCCGGCACGTTGATGACGCGCCGCAGGCTGACGTCGTCGTGCGGGTTGATGACGAGGCGCATGTACGCGAGCGCGTCCTTGATTTCCTTGCGCTCGTAGAAGCGCACGCCGCCAATGATCTTGTAGGCCACGCCTTCGCGCATCAACGCGTCTTCGATCGGTCGCGACTGCGCGTTGGTCCGGTAGAGCACGGCCGTGACGGCATCGACGTCGTCGGCCAGCGCGGCGCGCGCCGTGCGCGTGATGAAGTCGGCCTCCTCGAGCTCGTCGTTGCCGCGGTAGTAGCTGATCTTCGCGCCGCCTTTGCGATCGGTCCAGAGATGCTTGTCCTTGCGGTTGCGGTTCTGGCTGATTACGGCGGACGCGGCGTCGAGGATGATTTGCGTCGAGCGGTAGTTCCGCTCGAGCTTGACGGTGACCGCCTCGGGGAAGTCCTGTTCGAAGTCGAGGATGTTGCGGAGATCGGCGCCGCGCCATTTGTAGATGGACTGGTCGGGGTCGCCGACGACGCAGAGGTTGCGGTGAATCTCGGCGAGCCGCCGGATCAGGAGGTACTGCGGGCGGTTCGTGTCCTGGTACTCGTCCACCATGACAAACTTGAACTGCGTCGCGTACCGGCTACGGACTCGTTCCGACTGTTCGAAGAGGTCCACGGTCTTGAGCAGCAGATCGTCGAAGTCCAGGGCGCTGCTCTCCTTGAGCGCGTTCAGATAGAACGCGTAGACCTTGGCGATCTGCTCGTCGCGCCGGTTCCAGCCCGCCGCGCCGGCGACGTCGTCGGGCGATTCCATGCGGTTCTTCGCGTGCGAGATCCGCGAGAGCGCGGCCCGAGGCTGGATGAAACCGTCGTCGATGTGCAGGTCCTTGAGCGCCTGCTTCACGACCGACAACTGGTCCGACGAGTCGTAGATGACGAAGTCGCGCGACAGCCCGATGGCCGGTGCTTCGCGGCGAAGCAGCCGCGCGCACAGGGAGTGAAAGGTCGAGACCCACATCCGGCTGCAGTCGGCGCCGAGCAGCGCCTCGACGCGCGTCCGCATTTCCTCGGCGGCTTTGTTGGTGAACGTGACCGCCAGCACTTCGTCCGGCTGGGCATGGCCGTCGCCCACGAGGTAGGCGATGCGGCTGGTGATCACGCGCGTTTTGCCCGATCCGGCGCCGGCCAGGATGAGCAGGGGACCGTTCGTGTGGAGAACTGCGTCGCGCTGTTCGGGATTCAGGCTTTCGAGGAAGTGCAAGCCTCTATTCTACCGTCACTGACTTCGCGAGGTTCCGCGGCTGATCGACGTCGCAGCCCCGTCGCACGGCGATGTCGTACGCGAGCAGCTGCAGCGGCAGCACCATGACGATCGGCGTCAGCAGATCGGGCGTCCGCGGAAGCTCGAGCACGCAGTCCCGCGACTTGTCGAGAATCGACCAGAGTTTGTCGTCGCCGCGCGTCGTGACGGCGACGACCGATCCGCCGCGCGCCTTGGCCTCCTGCACGTTGCCGAGCATCTTCTCGAACACGTGATCGTGTGGGGCGAGCGTCACGACGGGCATGCGTTCGTCGATGAGGGCAATGGGCCCGTGTTTCATCTCGCCGGCGGGATAGCCTTCCGCGTGGATATAGGAGATCTCCTTGAGCTTGAGTGCGCCCTCGAGCGCAATCGGGTAGTTGATGCCGCGGCCGAGATACAGGAAATCAGTTCGAGACTGGAACCGCGCCGCGATTTCCTCGGCCTCGGGGGCGATCTTCAGCGCCTCTTCGAGCAGGTGCGGGAGCTGCAGCAGCGCATCGACGTGCGGCTTGGACGCCTCCGGCGACAGCGCGCCGCGCGCCTGCGCCAGACGCAGCGCGAACAGATAGAGCGCGACGAGCTGCGAGGTGAACGCTTTGGTCGAGGCGACGCCGATTTCCGGTCCGGCGTGCGTGTAGATGGTCCCGTCGGTCTCCCGCGTCGCCATGCTGCCGACGACGTTGCAGATGGCAATGCTGGCCGCGCCGTCCTTTTTCGCCTCGCGGAGGGCCGCCAGCGTGTCGGCCGTCTCACCGGACTGCGTGATCACGATCGCCAGGGTGTTCTTGCCGACGATCGGCTGCCGGTAGCGATACTCGGAGCCATAGTCCACGTCCACGTGCACGCGCGCGAGCTGCTCGATCATGAACTTGCCGACCAGGCCCGCGTGCCACGACGTGCCGCAAGCGAGGATCGTCACGCGATCGATCGCGCGCAGCTGCGCGTCCGAGATCTTCATCTCGTCGAGAAACACGCGGCCGGAGTCCTGCGACACGCGGCCGAGGATCGTCTCGCGCGCCGCCGTCGGCTGCTCGAAGATCTCCTTCAGCATGAAGTGCTTGTAGCCGGCCTTCTCGGCCATGATCGGATCCCACAGCACGCGCTGCGTGGCCTTCGAGACGGGCCGGCCGAAGAAGTCGGTGAACTGGACGCCGGAACGCGTGATGACCGCCATCTCCTCGTCGCCGAGAAACACGACGTCGCGCGTGTGGCTGAGGATGGCGGGAATGTCGGACGCGACGAAGAACTCGCCGTCGCCGAGCCCCACGACGATGGGCGGCCCGTTGCGAACCGCCACGATCTTTTCAGGGTCGTCCGCCGAGATCAGGACGAGGGCGAAGAGCCCGCGCATCAGCAGCAGAGCGCGCCGCACCGCGTTCTCGAGGCCGTCGTCTTTCATCTCGCGCTCGACCAGGTGCGCGACGATCTCCGTGTCTGTCTCTGTGACGAAGGTGTGGCCCTGGCGCTGCAGCTCGTGCTTCAGGTCCAGGTAGTTCTCGATGATGCCGTTGTGGACGACGACGATCTTGCCGGTGCAGTCGCGGTGCGGATGCGCGTTCTCCTCGGTGGGCCGCCCGTGCGTCGCCCATCGTGTGTGGCCGACGCCGTAGTCGCCCGCGATCGGCTGGCCGGTGATCACGTCTTCGAGCTTCGACAGCTTGCCCGCGCTGCGCCGGAGCTCCACGGTGCCGTCGCGGACGACGGCGACGCCCGCCGAGTCGTACCCCCGGTACTCCAGGCGCCTCAGCCCGTCTATGAGGACCGGCACGACATCTTTCGGCCCGATGTAGCCGATGATTCCGCACATGGCTCAGCTCCGGTTCTTTTTCTTCCTCTCGACCCAGCCTTCGAGATTGCGCTGCTTCCCCGCGCTGACCGCAAGTGCGCCGGCGGGCACGTCGTGGCGGATGGTGCTGCCGCTGCCGACGTAAGCGTCTTTGCCGATCGTTACCGGCGCGACGAGCTGGCTGTCGCTGCCGATGAACGCGCCGTCTTCGATCGTCGTGGGATTCTTCGACGTGCCGTCGTAGTTGCACGTGATGGTGCCGGCGCCGATGTTCACCTTGACGCCAATGTCCGCATCGCCGAGATACGCCAGGTGCATCGCCTTCGAGCCCGCCCCGAGCGCGGTCTTCTTGAGCTCCACGAAGTTGCCGACGCGCGCGTCTTCACCGATGGCGGCGCCAGCGCGGAGGTGCGCGAACGGACCGACCTTCGCGTCGCTCGCAAGCGACGACTCCGTGATGACGCAGTGGTTGTGGACGATCACGCGATCGCCCAGACGTGAATCGACGATGCGCACTCCGCTGTGAATCTCACAGCCTGCGCCGATGGTCGTTCGTCCTTCGAGAGCGACCCCGGGATGCAGGATGGTGTCCGCGCCAACCGTGACGCCGGGATCGACGTACGTCGTGGCGGGATCCTCGATCGTCACTCCGGCGGCCATCAGCTCCGCGTTTTTCTTCTGTCTCACAATCTGGCTCACTGCCGCGAGCTCGCTGCGGCTGTTGATTCCCCGTATCTCGTCCACGGCGCCTACGACGACTGTCTCGACGTCGCGGCCCTGTTCGCGAAAGAGCGCGATGACGTCGGGCAGGTAGTGCTCGCGCTGCGCGTTCTCCGCCGCAATGCCTTTGAGCGCCTCGAACAGGCCCTCGACCGCGAAGGCATAGATGCCCGCGTTGATTTCCCGAATCGCCCGTTCCTGCGTCGTCGCGTCGCGGTGCTCGACGATACGTGCAATCTTCTCGCCGGATCTGACGATTCGGCCGTACCCAGAAGGATCATCGACGATTGCCGTCACGACCGTGGCCGCGGCGCCGGCCGCCTCGTGTCGGTCGCGCAGGTTCTCCAGTGTTTGCGGCGACAGCAGCGGCACGTCGCCTGACAGCAGCACAACCGTTCCGGTGGCGCCGCGCAGCGCGGGTTCAGCGGTGAGCAGCGCGTGCGCCGTGCCGAGCTGTGGTTCCTGCACCACAAAGCGGAGGTGAGTGTGGGCGGCGAGCGCCATCTTCAGCGCCTCGCTCTGGTGTCCGACGACGACGGTTGTGGACACAGGGCGGAGTGCGGTTGCCACGCCCAGGACGTGCTCGATCATCGGGATGCCGGCGACGCGGTGCAACACCTTGGGCAGCGCGGACTTCATGCGCGTCCCCTTGCCCGCCGCGAGAATGACTACATGAAGGTCGCGCATCGTCCGGAGCCGGCGCCCAGCCCCGGAGAGTAATTATCGCGCGGAACGTGGACGGACCGGCCGCCGCCGTGATTCGAGCCGCGCCTGTGGCGGCGCCTCGACGGCCGCACGGAACGACTCGTCGTCGCGGAGCGGATCGAGATCCGGGTCGGTGCGCGCGAGCGCCCGGTTGTCCGGGTTGAGGGCGATGGCGCGCTCCACGTGCGCGACGGCTTCGGCGAGCTCTCCACGCTGGGCGTGGGCGACGGCGAGCATGTACAACGCGTGATCGTTGTCTGGATCTTCGTCGCGGACGAGCCGCAGATGCGAGATCGCCTCGTCGTAGCGGCCGCCGTTAATCGCGAGCGTCGAGGCGAACAGGCGTTCTTCGACCGTCTGAGGAGAGGCCTGGATAGTGGCGGCCTGCTTCCGACAGACGCTCAGATAGACCTTCACGCGCTCGTGGAGTTCTTTTTCCTCGGGAAATTGCCGTAGCACGGTTTCGAACAGGTCGGCGGCGCCGCTGTAGTCGTGCTGCTGGAGGCGTTCGAGGCCGCGTTCGTAGCAGGCGACGGCCTCCACGTACGTCGAGCGTCGAACCGGCGCGGACGGAGGCTCCGTCGGCGCCTGAGGCGCGAGGGGCGCCTGAACCAGCTTCGCCGCTGTGGACGGAGCGGGCTGTTCCTTCGTCAGGCGTGGTTGAGGCCGGCGCTGCTGCTTCGCCATCGCGGTTTCAGGCGTTCTCCGCCTCTCGGAAGCCGCGTAAGGTAGCAGAACGGTTTCAACCGGTCAAGCGAGGCCGCGAGCCTCTGAGTCCGATCTATCATTTGACCAATTTCTTTCCACGCTCGACAGCCGCGTAGACGTCGTTAGGACGTCGCCCGTACTGCCTGGCGAGCCGCTGCACAGCTGCGCGTCGAGTGAAGCCAGCAGATTGTGTTAAGTGACCAAATTGTTCAGCCATCTGGTCGTCTGAAATAGATATCGCGACGTCATTATGTGTCAAATGACCGCAATTCAGAACTACTGTGAGCTCCCCAGTCTCGATTGATGCTCGCTCAAGGATTGCATCAATAGGTCCCCTAACCAATTCTTCGTGAATCTTAGTCAGCTCTCGACACACGACGGCCTGACAGTTGCCGATGCGGGCGCGGATGTCCTCGAGCGTCCGCCGAATCCGATGAGGAGACTCGAAGAACACGACGGTGTGTTTCGCGTCCGACAACGCACGCATCCATTGTTCACGGTCTTTCGACCCAGTTGGAGGGAACCCCAGAAACGTGAAGGGGTGCGTCGCGAATCCTGAGACGGCCAGGGCCGTGACGATCGCGCTCGGGCCGGGCAGGGGCTCGATCCGGATTCCTGCGTCGATGGCCATCTGGACCAGATGGCGACCGGGATCCGACAGCAGTGGCGTCCCGGCGTCTGAGACCAGGGCGATGTCGTCGCCGGCCGTCAGCCGCGTCAGCAACGCCGGCGCTTTGCGCGCCTCGTTGTGCTCGTGGAAGCTGGTGGTGGGCGTGGCGATGGCGTATCGCGTCAACAGGTGCGCGGTGCGACGCGTGTCCTCGGCTGCGATCAGCGCGACGCTGCCGAGCACGCGCAACGCCCGCGCCGTGACATCCTCGAGGTTGCCGATCGGCGTCGCGACGAGGAACAGCGTGCCGGGCATTCGGTTCGCGGGGAACGTTTATTGTACTATCAAGGATTGACCATCACAGCCATGAACGCGTCCGAACCTCTGCCGCATTTTGTCGATGACCTGCTCGGATATCTGTATGAAACGCATCCGACGCATGCGAATTTCGACGGCGTTCATACGCACGACGACCTGCTCGAGAACTTCAGCCGCCACGGCATCGACAGCGATACGCACGCGCTGGCCGGCTACCTCCGGCGGCTCGAGGACATCCGGCCCGAGGGCCTGACCAGCGTCGAGCGGCTCGAGCACCGCATGCTCGCCGACCACCTGCGCGCGCGCATGTTCGAGCTGGAGGAAGTTCGCACGTGGGAAAAGAACCCCCAGTACTACGCGGACATCCTCGCGTCGAGCCTCGCAGGCCAGGCGCTCTTCACGCACGCACCGGTCGAGGAGCGCGCGCGTCGCGTGCTCTCGAAGCTCCGTCAGACGCCGCGTCTGATTCAAGCCGCCCGCGACAACATCACCGATCCGCCCGGCATCTTCGTCAAGGTCGGCATCGAGACGATGCGCGGCGCGCTCAAGTTCATCGACGACGATCTGCCAAAGGCGTTTGCGGCGCTCGACGACCTGCACCTGCTCGGCGACCTGGCAGACGCTCAGGCCGAGGCATCGCAGGCGGTCGCGGCATTCATCCAGCATCTCGAAACAGAGATGGCGCCGAAGGCGCGCGCGTCGTTTCGTCTCGGGCACGCGCGTTTCGAGCAGAAGCTGCGGCTTGACGAGGGCGTTTCACTACCCGTCGATCGGTTGCTCGCCATCGCGATGCGGGAACTGCAGGCGACGCAGGAGGCGTTCCGTTCGCTCGCGGGCAAGATGAACGGCGGCGACCCGTTGGCCGCCTGGGCCAAGACCAAGCGCGATCATCCCCGTCCCGGCGAACTCGTCGCCGTCGGCCAGACGCAGCTGGACGAGCTGGCGACGTTCCTCGAGCGGCAGAAGATCGTCTCCCTTCCGAATGGAGAACCGGTCATGGTCGCGCCGACGCCGGATTTCTATCGCTGGTCGTTTGCCAGCATGTGGACGCCCGGGCCGTTCGAGTCGAAGCCAAGCCGCGCGTACTACTACCTGACCGACGTCGATCCGTCGTGGCCGCCCGATCGGCAGGAAGAGCACATGCGGGACTACAACCGGCCGACGCTCTGGTCCATTTCCATTCACGAAGTCTATCCAGGCCACTTCCTGCACTATCAACATCTGAGGCGTGTCGAATCGAAAGCGCGCAAATCGACCTTCTTTGCGCCTGCCTCGTTCATCGAGGGCTGGGCGCACTACTGCGAAGCGATGATGATCGAGGCCGGCTTCGGGCGGCAGGATCAGGGCATCCGCCTCGGCCAGCTCGCCGAGTCGCTCGTGCGCCTGGCGCGCTTCGTCGTGTGCATCCGTCTGCACGCCGACGACTGGTCCGTGGAGCAGGGTGTCCGGTTCTTCCGCGACGAGGCCTTCATGGAAGAGGCCGGCGCGCGCCGCGAAGCCGAGCGCGGCACGTTCGATCCGACGTACCTCGTGTACAGCCTCGGCAAGCTCATGCTGCTGAAGCTGCGCAACGACTACAAGCAGCAGCAGGGAAAGGCGTTCTCGCTCAAGGCCTTTCACGACACACTGCTCGGACACGGCACGGCGCCGTTGTGGCTGCATCGCGCGCTGATGCTGACCGACGACACGGGAGACTTGCTCGACTAGCCATGCCGATCTACGAATACGAGTGCGAGAAGTGCGGGCACCGCTTCGAGAAGATCCAGAAGTTCTCGGATCCGCCGATTGACGTCTGTCCGGTCTGCGGCGGGGCCGTGCACAAGATGCAGTCCGCTCCGGCGTTCCAGTTCAAAGGCACGGGATGGTACGTCACCGACTACGCGAAGAGCGGCGGGTCGGACGGCAAGGAATCGAAGAATAGGTCGGAAGCGGCGAAACCCGACACGGCGAAATCCGACCCGGCGCCAGCCGCGGGTGCGGCGAGCGAAAAGAAGTCCGGCGACTAGCGCCGGACCAGCTGGCGCTGCAACGCCTCGAGATATTCGACGAACGGCTCCGCCAGATCCGGCCGCCGCATCGCGAAGTAAACGGTGGCCTTGAGATAGCCGAGCTTGTTGCCGGTGTCGTGGCGGACGCCGTTCACCTCGCACGCGTAGATCGGCCGCGTTTTCGACAGCTCGCGAAGGCCGTTGGTGAGCTGGATTTCACCCGTCCGGTCCGCTTTAGTCGCCGCCAGGGCAGGAAAAATGTCCGGCGTCAGCACGTAGCGTCCAATAATCGCGAGATCGGAGGGCGCCTCCTCGCGCGGCGGCTTTTCCACCAGATCGCGGACTTTGTACACCCCCGGCCCCAGATCTGCCGACGTGTCCACGGCAATCACGCCGTAGCTCGAGATGCTCTCGCGCGGGACGCGTTCAACCGCGAGCACCGGGCCGTGGACGCGATCGAACACGTCGATAAGCTGCCGGATCGCGGGCGGATTGGCGTCGATCACGTCGTCGCCGAGCAGTACGGCGAACGGCTCGTCGCCGACCAGCTCGCGCGTGACGAGCACGGCATGTCCGAGGCCCAACGGCTCGCCCTGACGGACGTATGCGAAATTGATCAGGTTGGAGATCTTGCGGACTTCCTCGAGCTGCTCGCGCTTGCCGCGGGCTTCGAGGAACGTCTCGAGCTCGACCGACACGTCGAAATGATCTTCGATCGCGTTCTTGCCGCGCCCGGTCACCAGGATGATGTTCGAGATGCCGGAAGCGACGGCTTCTTCGACGCCGTACTGGATGATCGGTTTGTCTACCAGCGGCAGCATTTCCTTCGGCTGCGCTTTCGTCGCTGGCAGGAACCGCGTGCCGAGTCCCGCGGCGGGAAAGACGGCTTTGCGCACGGAGGAGCTGCTCACCGGTCGCATCGTAGCAGAGGCTGATCCAAGTCGCATATAGAATCTATAGCCGAGGTAGCATGCTGGACCCCATCTTCATCCGTGACCACGTGGACGAAGTACGTACCGGGCTGCGAAATCGTGGACTCGATGCCGACAAAGCCCTGAGCGACATCGCGACGTTTGAAGCGCTGCGCCGCCGACTGATCGGCGAGTACGAAGGACTTAAACGCCAGCAAAACACATCCGGCGACGAGATCGCCAAAGCCAAACGGCAAGGCCGCGACGCCGGACCCGCCCTCGAAGCTAGCAAAATGCGTGCGCAGCAGATCAAGCAGCTCGGTGTGCAGCTCGATTCCATCGAGCATCAGCGTGACATCGCCCTCGAACAGCTGCCGAACCTGCCCCACGCCTCGGTGCCGGTGGGGAAGAGCTCGGCTGACAACGTGGAGATCCATCGGCACGGCGAGCCGCGCACGTTCGACTTCGACCCGAAGCCGCATTGGGACCTCGGCACCGCGCTCGGCATCATCGACTTCGAACGCGCAACCAAGATGTCCGGCGCGCGGTTTTCGGTGCTCACCGGCGCAGGCGCGCGCCTGGCCCGCGCGCTGATTTCGTTCATGCTCGATTTGCACACGCGCGAGCACGGCTATACCGAGGTCGAGCCCCCGGTGCTCGTCAATGCGGCCTCGCTTACAGGCACGGGCAACCTGCCCAAGTTCGAAGCGGACTTGTTCAAAATCGCAGGGGACTGGGATCTCTATTTGATTCCGACGGCCGAAGTGCCGCTGACCAACATGCACCGCGGCGAGATTCTCGACGGCCGGGAGCTGCCTATCCGCTACACGGCATACACCCCGTGTTTTCGGAGCGAAGCGGGCTCGTACGGACAGGACGTCCGCGGACTGATTCGACAGCACCAGTTCGACAAGGTCGAGCTCGTGAAGCTGACCGTACCAGAGCAGTCCTACGACGAGCTGGAGACGCTCACCGCGAACGCCGAGGAAGTATTGAAGCGCCTGGAGCTGCCGTTCCGGCGCGTGCTGCTCTGCACCGGCGACATGGGCTTCGCCTCCGCCAAGACGTACGACCTCGAGGTCTGGCTGCCCAGCCAGAAGGCGTATCGGGAGATCTCGTCCTGCAGCAACACCGAGGCGTTTCAGGCGCGGCGGGCGGGCATCAAGTTTCGCGCGGGCGGCAGCGCGAAAGCCGAGCACGTCCACACGTTGAACGGCTCGGGCGTTGCCGTCGGCCGCGCGCTGATCGCGATTCTGGAAAACGGACAGCAGAAGGACGGATCGATCGTGATCCCGCCCGCGCTGCGTCCGTATATGGACGGACGCGAGGTCATTTCACGGTAGAGGCGCCGGCAGCTCAGACGCGCCCATCAGATACAGATCGACGCCTCGCGCGCAGCTGCGGCCTTCCGCAATCGCCCATACGATGAGCGACTGACCGCGCTGCATGTCGCCTGCGGTGAACACGCCCGGCACGGACGTCATCCAGTTCTGGTCGCGCCAGACCGTGTTGCGGTCGGTCATCTTCACGCCCAGATCAGTCAGCAGGCCGTTCTTCTCTGGACCGACGAAGCCCATGGCCAGCAGCACGAGATCCGCCTGAAGCTCGAACTCACTGCCGTTCACCGGCGTGAACGACGGTCGGCCGTTGGCCATCGTCATCTCGACGTTGTGCGCGTGGAGCGCCTTCACCCGCCCCTGCCCGTCGCCCGAGAAGTGCGTCGTCGCGATCGAGTACATCCGCTGTCCGCCCTCTTCGTGCGCAGACGACGTGCGGAAGACGTTCGGCCAGAGCGGCCAGGGGTTGCTCGCGGCGCGCATTTCGGGCGGACGCGGCAGTAGCTCGAGCTGCCGGACGCTGGCGGCCCCCTGCCGATGGGTCGTTCCGAGGCAGTCGGCGCCCGTGTCGCCGCCGCCGATGATGATGACGTGCTTGTCCTTCGCTGAGATGACCGGTACCTTGTCGCCTTCGCACTGCTTGTTCTGCAGCGTGAGGTACTCCATCGCGAAGTGAATGCCTGCGAGCTTGCGGCCGGGCACCGTCAAATCACGCGGAACCGTCGATCCGCCGGCGAGCACGATCGCCTCGAAGCCTTCCTTCAGTTCGGCGATCGGCACGTTCACGCCGACGTTCGCGCTCGTGCGGAACATGACGCCTTCTTCCTGCATCAGGTCCAGCCGGCGATCGAGGTACTTCTTTTCCAGTTTGAATTCGGGGATGCCGTAGCGCAGCAGGCCACCGATCCGGTCGGCGCGCTCGAAGACCGTCACCCAGTGTCC
>CAZOIK010000362.1:0-4888 GCA_964579765.1 uncultured Bifidobacteriaceae bacterium | reverse complement strand
GGATGTCGAAGAGCGACCGCAGCGACTTCTGGAAGTCCGCTTCGAAGGCCCCCGCGCACCCGAGCCACACGAGCACGTCGTGCGTCGTGGGATCGAACGTCTCGAGCGACGCCGCGTCGACGAACTTCTGGCGCTGGTCGTACCCCAGGCCCCAGATGTTCCTGCGGCGCTCGAGGTGGTTGTACATGGCGCCGAGATATTCAGGCGCTTCGCCGTTGCTCACCAGCCCGCGCCGCGATCCGACGATCATCGGCAGGTGCTCGATGCCGACCGGGCACTGGTTCTCGCACGCGCCGCACGTCGTGCACTGCCACAGCTCTTTCTCGCCGAGCACGGCGCCGAGCTTCGCGTCCCGGTCGCCGGCGAGCAACGCCTCCTGCGCCCGCAGAATCAGCGCCTTCGGGTTGAGCTCCTTGCCCGCGCCGAATGCGGGACAGTTCACCTGACAGCGGCCGCACTCGACACACGTGAAGGCATCGAGCACGGCCTTCTTCGGCAGGTCCTTGACGGCTTCGAGCCCGACTTCCTCCTTCTCGAAATCGAGGTTCGGGACGCGTCCGAGCTCAATCGATTTCAGGAAGACGGTGAACGGCGACAGGACGAGGTGCAGGTGCTTCGACGCCGGGATCAGCGCAAGAAACGCGAGGATCACCGACATGTGCAGCCACCAGTTCACGCGCCACGCGACGGTTGTCTCGTCGAGGTTGAACGCCAGCAGGAACGTCACCATCAGCGCCGCGATAAACAGCGCGATGACGACGGATTCGGCGGACACGGTCCGGTTGATCGAGAGCGCGCGCGGCCGGAACGCGGCGCGGCGGACGAGCAGGAAAAGGATGCCGCCGAGCACCGCCGTCGCGAACGGCACCAGGATGACGCGGTACGCGAAGAACCACCGGGTGTCCGTCAGGTTGGCGATGCCCAGGCCGTAGAGGAACTCGACGGTCGTGTAGCCCGCGAACGCCACGAACCCCCAGAACACGAAGGCGTGCGCGAAGCCGACGACCGGACGCTCGCGAATCGTCCGCACCTGCAGGAGCACGTCCACGACGAACCGCCGCACGTGCCGTCCGAGGTGGTCGAGCGTGAATTGTCCTGGGGCGGCGGCGACGAGGCGCACGCGCCGCACGACCTGCGCCGCGAACGCGCCGACGAACGCGAGGAAGAGAATCCAGAAGACGAGCGTCTGCACTACGGCTGCTTCAGCGCCTCGATCATCGCCGGCACGATCTCGAACAGGTCGCCGACGATGCCGTATTCAGCGACCTCGAAGATCGGCGCGTCGGGATCCTTGTTGATCGCGACGATCGTCTGGCTGCCTTTCATGCCCACCAGGTGCTGGATGGCGCCCGAGATGCCGAGCGCGAGATAGAGCTTCGGCGCGACCGTCTGCCCGCTGCTGCCCACCTGGCGTTCCATCGGCAGCCAGCCCGCGTCGCAGATCGGCCGCGAGGCCGCCAGTTCGGCGTGCAGCGCGTCGGCGAGCTGCCGCGCGAGCGGGAGCTTGTCCTGCTCTTTAATGCCGCGCCCGACCGAGACAATGCGCTCGGCCTGCGAGAGATCGACCGCCTGGCGTGCTTCCTGGAACGGCGGCTCGGGTTTCTCGCGGATCGCCGACGGATCGATCGTGACGGCAAGCGCGCGCACGGGCGCCGGCGACGTCCCCTTTGCCGCCTGATCCGCGCGGAACGCGCCGATCTGCGTCGTCACGAGGTGCGGCGCCGGGCCCTGAGGCACGACATCCGCCGTCAGCTTGCCCTGGAACATCGGACGGACGAACGTGAGCTGAGCCCCCGTCTTGATCGCAGTCACGTCGGTGACGAGCGCGCGATCGAGACGCGCGGCGAGCTTCGGTGCGAAGTCGCGCGTCTGGTAAGTGTGCGGCAGCACGACGAGCGACGGAGTCAGCTGCGCGATTGCCTGCGCCAGCGCATCCGTGAAGCCGTCAGGCGTGTACGGCTCGAGCGCCGGGCTCTCGACCGTCACGACCTCGTGCACCTGCGCCGCGGCAATCTCGCCCGCCACGGCACCGACGGCGCCGCCGACCACGGCAACCGCAATCGGCTGCCCGAGCTGCTGCGCGGCGGCAATCGACTCCCACGTCGCGCGATTGAGCTTGCCTTCGCGCTGCTCGGCGACGACGAGAATCAAATGACCCTCGCTTCCTCGCGCAGGCGGCGGACGAGCTCCTTCGCCGCGGCGGCGGGCGCGCCGTCGATCAACTGCGTCTTCTTGGTCTTCTCGGGCACGTAGAGGCTCGCGATGCTGAGCTTTGCCGCGGGTGCCGCGGAGGGCTTCACCACGCGGATCTCTTTCTTCTTGGCCGCCATGATGCCCTTGAGCGTCGCGTAGCGAAGCTGGTTGATGCCGCTCTGAATCGTCAGCACCGCCGGCAGCGGCATGCTCACCCACTGGAACCAGCCGCCCTCGAGCTCCCGTTTGACCCGCAGCGCGGGCGGCTGCGCCTGCACCTCCATCACGATCGTCGCGTGCGGCAAGCCGAGCTTCTCGGCGACGATCACGCCGGTCTGGCCGAACCCCTGGTCGTCGGACTGCAGCCCGGTCAGCACGAGGTCGAACTGCTCGCCCTTCATCGCCCCGGCCAGTAGGTCCGCGACCGCGAACGCGTCGGCGCCCGAAAGGGCGTCGCTCTCGACGTGAATCGCGCGGTCGGCGCCGCGGGCGAGCGCTTCGCGCAGCACCTGCGCCACGCGGGCCGGGCCCGCCGAGCAGACGACGACGTCTCCGCCGTGCTTTTCCTTGAGGCGCAGGCCTTCTTCGAGCGCGTACGCGTCGGGCTCGTTCATCTCGAACGTGGCGTCCTGCTCGCGCACCCAGTTTTTGGAGTCGTTGAGGCGCGGCTGCCAGTCGCGCGTGGGAACCTGCTTCAGACAGACGGCGATTTTCATGCGAATTTGATCACCAGACGATCAAATGCCACGATTCATCCCACGTAACGCTTGAACAGCAGTGCAGCATTCGTGCCGCCGAAGCCGAAAGAGTTCGAGAGCGCGTACTCGATCTTCATGGGCCGCTTCGCCTTCGGCACGTAGTCGAGATCGCACTCTTCGTCCGGGCAGTCGAGGTTGATCGTGGGCGGCGCCAGCTGGTGATGGACGGCGAGCACCGCGATGCCCGCCTCGAGGCCGCCGGCGGCGCCGAGCAGGTGGCCGGTCATGGACTTGGTCGACGACACGGCGACTTTGTTCGCGTGCTCGCCGAACGAGCGCTTGATGGCGATGGTCTCGACGCGGTCGCCGTGGGGCGTCGAGGTGCCGTGGGCGTTGATGTAGTCGACGGCGGACGGCGCGATGCCGGCGCTGGCCATCGCCGCGTTCATGACGCGGAACGGACCGTCGCCGTCCTCGGAGGGCGCGGTGATGTGATACGCGTCCGCCGACATGCCGTAGCCGACGAGCTCGGCGTAGATGCGGGCGCCGCGCCTCTTCGCGCGCTCGTACTCCTCGAGGATCAGCACACCCGATCCCTCGCCGACCACGAACCCGTCCCGATCCTTGTCGAAGGGACGGCTGGCCTTCTCCGGCTCGTCGTTGCGTGTAGAGAGCGCGCGCAGCGCGGCGAAGCCGCCGACGCCCATCGGCGTGATGGCGGCTTCCGAGCCGCCGGCGATCATCACGTCGGCCGCGCCGCGCAGGATGATTTCGTACGCGTCGCCGATGGCGTGCGCGGAGGCGGAGCACGCCGTACACGTCGCGGAGTTGGGCCCCTTGGCGCCGAAGCGGATCGACACCTGGCCCGCCGCCAGGTTGATGATCGCCGAGGGAATGAAGAACGGGGAAATCTTCCGCGGGCCGCCCGCGAGCAGCGCCCGGTGCTCGCGCTCAATCGTGGTGAACCCGCCGATGCCCGACGCGATGAACACGCCGGTACGCGGTGCGTCTTCAGGCGCGATCGTCAGGCTCGCATCGTCCACGGCGAACTGCGACGCGGCGATTGCGTACTGGATGAAGACGTCCATTTTCTTGACGTCTTTCTTCTCGATGAACGCCAACGGGTCGAAGCCTTTGACTTCGCCGGCAATGCGGGTGGAGAACTCGCCGTCGAACTCATTGAGATCGAACTTGGTGATGGGCCCGATGCCGCTCGTCCCGGCCGTGAGCGCCTGCCAGTTCTTCTCCGTCCCGATGCCAAGCGACGACACCAGGCCGATGCCCGTGACGACGACTCTCCGCTTATCCGCCATCTACTTCTTGGACTTGGCGTGCGACTCGATGTACTCGACGGCTTCCTTGACGCGGGTGATCTTCTCGGCGTCCTCGTCGGGGATCTCGATGCCGAACTCTTCCTCGAACGCCATCACGAGCTCGACGGTGTCGAGCGAGTCGGCGCCCAGGTCGTCCACGAACGACGCATCCGGGGTCACTTCCTCTTCATCGACGCCCAGTTGCTCCACGATGATGCTCTTGACTTTGTCCGATACGGCCATTCGATCCTCCTACATGTTCATGCCGCCGTTGACGGCGAGAACGTGCCCAGTAATATACGCTGCCTCGTCCGACGCAAGATAGCACGCCGCCGCGGCGATATCGTCGCCCGTGCCGAGGCGGCCGAGCGGAATCTGCGCCGCCCAGTCCACCTGCGCCTTCTCGGAGATGGCGCGCGTCATGTCGGTGTCGATCATGCCCGGCGCGATGACGTTGACGGTGATGCCACGCGAGGCGACCTCGCGCGCGAGCGCCTTCGCGAACCCGATGAGGCCCGCCTTCGACGCGGCGTAGTTGGTCTGCCCGGCGTTGCCCGTCTGCCCCACCACCGATCCCACGATGACGATGCGGCCGCCCTTCTGCTTGAGCATCGGGCGCATCGCGGCCTGCGTCAGCGTGAACGCGGCGGTCAGGTTGGTCGCGATCACGGCGTCCCAGTCGTC
>CAZOIK010000361.1:0-4896 GCA_964579765.1 uncultured Bifidobacteriaceae bacterium | reverse complement strand
GCGGTGCGCGCGGGCGTCGGTCTGGTGCCGGAGAGCCGCAAGACGGAAGGCCTCGCGCTCATGCAGTCGGTCGAGGACAACGTGCTCGTCGCCGGCCTGCGCAAGGTGTTTCCGAGCGGCTGGTACTGCGCGCGCGCGGCCGGCACGGTCGCGCGGGACGTCGTCTCGCGGCTGCGGATCGCGACGCCGTCCACTGCGAGGCCGACGCGTCAGCTGTCGGGCGGAAACCAGCAGAAGGTGGTCATCGGCAAGTGGTTTGCCGCCGGATCGCGCTTTTTCATCTTCGACGAGCCGACACGCGGCGTCGATGTCGGCGCGAAGGCGGAGATCTACGGCATCATCGAGCGCCTCGTCGGCGAGGGCGCGGCCGTGCTGATGATCAGCTCGGAGCTCCCCGAAGTGGTCGCCGTCTGCGATCGCGCGTACGTCATGCGCGACAAGCGCATCGTCGGCGAGCTGCACCGGCGCGATCTGACGGAGGCGAACATCCTCAAGATGGCGATGCACCATGACTAGGCCGCCTGAGGGCGGCCCCCCCAAACGCCATCTGGTGTCGGGCTTCGGCCGGACGATTCCCGGCGCGGCGTACCTGCTCGCGATCCTGCTCGTCGTGTTCTCAATCGCCGACGTCCGGTTCGCCTCGGCCGACAACGTCCGCAACATCGGCGTGCAGTCGTCGGTGCTGCTGCTGCTCGCGCTGCCGCAGACGCTGATCGTCATGACGGAGGGGCTCGACCTCTCGATGGGCGCCGTGCTGAGTCTCGCCGGCGTCGTGCTCGCGACGATGCTGACGAAGCAGGCGGGAGTGGCCGTCGGCGTGGCGGCCGCGGTCGGCGTCGGGCTCGCGTTCGGGATCGCGAACGGCGTGCTGGTGGTCGCGCTCGGCATCCCGCCGTTTGTCGCGACACTCGGCACGCTCGGCATCGCGCAGGGACTCGCGCTGCTCGTGTCGGGCGGTCAGAGCGTCGTCGGGATCGGCGACGCGCTGCCGGCGCTCTACGCCAGCGCGCCCGCGGGCGTGCCGTTTTCGATCTGGGTCGCCGTCGCGACGTTCGGGGCGTTTGTGCTCGTGCAGCGCACCACCGTTTTCGCGTCCTACATGTCCGCGCTCGGCGGAAACCGGGAAGCGCTGGTGCTGGCCGGCGTGCGGGCGAACGTCTATCACGTCGGCGTGTATGCGGTCGGGGGCGCGATGGCGGGCCTGGCGGCGCTGCTGCTGACCGGGCGCATGAGCGCAGGCCATCCGACGGCGGCGATCGGCATGGAATTCGACGCGATTGCCGCGGTCATCGTCGGCGGCACGTCGTTCGAACGGGGAAAGGGCAGTCTGGGCGGCACGCTCGTCGGCGTGCTGACGATCGGCGTGGTGAAGAACGGCCTGAACGTCCTCGACGTCTCGTCGTCGCTGCAGGTGGCGAGCATCGGCGTCCTGGTCATCGTCGCGCTCGTGATCGACGCGCGGCTGCAGGCGTGGGCGGCGCGGCGGCGAAGGCCGTCGGCGGCATGAAGGCGGTGGCCTCCCGGCTGGCGGCGGTCGCGCTGATGACCGTCGGCCTGACGTTCGCGACCGGCGCGTTCCTCACGTCGGCCAATTTGCTGAACGTGTTGCGGCAGGCGAGCCTGACCTTTCTCATCGCGTCGGGCCTGACGCTGACGATTCTGACGGCCGGCCTGGATCTGTCGGTCGGCGCCAACGTCGGTCTGTCGGCGTGCCTCGCGGCGACCGTGATGAAGTCCACCGGCTCGATCGCCCTCGGCGTGCTGACGGGCCTGGCGTTCGGGTCGCTCGTCGGCATGCTGAACGGGCTGATGGTCACGCTGCTGAACCTGCCGCCGTTCATCGCGACGTACGGCATGCTGTGGGCGCTCAACGGCATCACGTACTGGTTCATGGGCGGCCAGACGATTCACGGCTTCTCGCCGGGTTTTCGCGCGCTCGGCAGCGGGTATGTCGTCGGCGTGCCGGTGCCGATCTACGTGATGGCGGCGTTCCTCGCCGCGGGCGGGATCTTTACGCGCTACACTACGTTCGGCCGTGAGGTCTACGCGATCGGCGCGAACCGCGAGGCAGCGCGGCTGTCGGGCGTGCCGGTGCGATCGCGGTTGAACCTGGTGTACATCCTGAGCGGCGCGATGGCGGGCCTGGCCGCCCTCGTGTACCTGGCGCGGCTGGATTCGGCGCAGGCGGACATCGGCGACGCGCTGACGCTGCCGGCGATTGCCGCCGTGCTCATCGGCGGGACGTCGCTGTTCGGCGGCGAGGGCAGCCTGTCGGGGACGCTCGTCGGCGCGATGACGCTGACGCTGGTCGTCAACGGCATGAACCTGCTGAACCTCGACGCGAACTGGCAGCCGCTCGTCACGGGCGCCATCGTCATTCTCGCGGTGTGGATCGACGTCGTGACACGCCAGCGGGCAGAGGCACGGGCATGAAAACACAGAGACGCACGCCACCAGCGTGCTCCGCGGTGATTGTCGTGATGGCCGCGATCAGTGTGGCGGCGTGCTCGCGCGGCGCGGGCGACGGCGAGCGAATTGCCGTGTTCACGAAGAACCAGACCAACCCGTATTTCGAACTGCTCCGGATGGGCGCGGAGGACGCCGCTCGGCAGATGCACGCGCGCGTCACGCAGTACGTGCCGACGCAGCCCGACAGCATTCCGGATCAGATGAGCCAGATCGAAGACGTCATCACGAAGAAGCCCGACGCGGCGGTGTTCGTGCCGGTGGACTTCAAGGCCATGGCGCCCGGGCTCGAGCGCATGAACCAGGCGCACATCCCGGTGGTCAACGTCACCGATCGCGTGGAGAAAGGCGACGTCGTGACGTTCGTGGGGCTCGACGACTACGACGTGGGGCTCGAGACGGCGCGCCACCTGTTCAAGGCGATGAACGGCAAGGGCGGCGTCGTCATCCTCGAAGGCGTGCGCGGCGTGCTGACGAGCTCGGAGCGGCAGCGCGGCTTCATGAAAGCGCTCGAGGAGTTTCCCGGCGTCACGCTGCTCGCGTCGCAGCCGGCCAACTATCAGCGGCTGATGGCGCTCCAAGTGAGCGAGAACCTCATTCAGGCGCATCCGGACATCGCCGGCGTCCTGGCCGCGAACGACGCGATGGCGCTCGGCGCGCTCGAGGCGTTCGACGGCGCGAACAAGGCCGTGCTCGCCGTCGGCGTCAACGGCACCAAGGAAGCCATTGACGCCATCAAGGCCGGACGGCTGCTCGCCTCGGGCGACAACAACGGCTTCGTCCAGGGCTGCATCGGGACGATGGCGGCCATCCGGACAGTGCGGAAGATGCCCGTGCCGAAGGAAGTGATCTTCCCGGCCGTCGTCATCGACAAGAGCAACTACCAGCAGTGGGACATTCCCGACGCGCAGCGCAAGTGTCCGACCTGGGAGAGCGTCGTCAAGTAGAGTGGCGCCTGCGGCGGGGGTGGCCCCGCCGCCCGTGGAAGAACGTGAGGCTCTGCATGAAGCTGCGACTGACGGCGTTGTTCGTCGGCGTGTTCGTCGCCTCCGTGGTCGCGCACCACTCGGCCATCGCCGAGTACGACCTCGAGAAGCCCCTGAAGATCACGGGGACCGTCACACGCGTGGAGTGGAGCAATCCGCACATCTGGTTTTACGTCGATGTGAAGAATCCGGACGGCTCGGTGACGAACTGGGGCTTCTCGGGCGGCGCGCCCGGCGTGCTCCAGCGGCGCGGCATCAGCCGCAGCGCGCTGAAGCCAGGCGACCTCGTCGTCGTCCAGGGCTTCCGCGCCAAGGACGGATCCTTCAACGGCTCGGGCGACACGGTGACGTTCTCCGATGGGCGTCGCGTCTTTACAGCGATGGAAGGTTTGAAGAAGCAGTAGCGCCTGCGGCTCAGCGTCGGTTCGCGGCGGGGGTGGGGCCCGGCCGCCAGTGAAAGAAAGTCACGCGGAGGTTGCGATGAAACGCTCGCTCCTGTTGCTGTTGGCGTTGGCGTGCTGTCTGGGGACGGGACAGAAGTCTGCCATTCCGCGCACGCCCGACGGCAAGCCGGATTTCTCGGGGATGTGGGACAACCCGAAGCCGGCGAGCGGACCAATGCGCGGGCCCGCCACCTTCTTCGATCGCGCCAAGTTCCCCCCGTTCAAGACCGGCGGCGAGCCGTTCTACGAGCCGCGGACCGGCGACCCGCGGCACGACGAGCCGCGCGCCTTCTGCATGCCGTCGGGATTTCCGTCGGCGTTTCTCGGGCCGTATCCGGTGCAGATGGTGCAGAACGCGAAGTACCTCGTGATGATCACCGAGTTCATGCGCGTGACGCGGATCATCCCGCTCGACGGCCGCCCGCACAACGACGACATCGAGCCGACGTTCTACGGCGACCCGGTCGGCACGTGGGACGGCGACACGCTCGTCATCGACACGAATCACTTCAAGCGCTGGTCGCTCGACGACTACTACTACACGAACCCGAAGGAATACCGGATGCACAGCGACGCGTTCCACACCATCGAGCGTCTGACGCGCGTGGACGCGAACACAATCAAGTACGACTTCACGGTGGACGATCCGAAGATCTTCACGGCGCCGTGGACCGAGCACTGGCAGTTCACGCAGCATCCCGAGTGGGAGAAAACCGGTCTCTACGAGATGGTGTGCAACGAGAACAACCGGTGTCCGGGCGGGCAGTGCGCGAAGCCCTGACGCCGCACACGCGAGACGAAGATTACGACCGATGCGTGAAGCAGAAGTGTACGGGTATACTCACGCGAAAGAGGTCTGTTCGAATGAAACTGATTGCGAAGAGTCTCGCGTGTTCCGCTGCGGTGGCTGCCGTGGCGGTGGCGTTCACCTCAGCCGCGCTCGTCGCGCAGGGGCGCCGCGGCGGCGACCCGAACTGGCCGCCGAAGGGGCCGACGCCGCG
>CAZOIK010000360.1:0-13115 GCA_964579765.1 uncultured Bifidobacteriaceae bacterium | reverse complement strand
GAACAAGTACGAGCAGGGGACGCCGTTCGAGCGGCCGAAGGAGCTCGAGGGCAAGACGCTCGATCGGATCTCGCCCGCCGAGCTGAAGCAGATTCTCGAGGCACGGCAGAAGAACGCGATCGAGCGGTCGCCCTTCCTCGGCGGCGATCCCACCGGCCGCATTGGCGGGCCGGCCGAGTTCCGCGACAACAACGAGATCACCAAGGGCAGCACGGCGTGGTTCGTCGTCGATCCCCCGGACGGCCACATTCCGGCGATGCTGCCGGAGGCCGCCGCGCGCATCCGGGCGATCCCGCGCGTCCGCGGCAGCTTCAGCAACGGGCCGTTCGACAGCATCAACGACTTCAGCCTCTACGATCGCTGCATCACGCGCGGGTTCCCGGGGTCGATGCTGCCGGCCATCTACGGCGACTCGTACCAGATCATCCAGGGGCAGGGCTGGGTCGGCATCCGCTACGAGATGATTCACGAGACGCGGATCATCCCGCTGGACGGCCGCCCGCACGTGGACAAGAACATCCACCTCGAGATGGGCGATCCGCGCGGCCACTGGGAGGGCGACACGCTCGTCGTCGAGACGACGAACTTCAAGGCGCGGAGCGCGTACCGCAACGCCGATCCAGACACGCTCAAGATCGTCGAGCGGTTCACGAGGACGTCGCCGACGCGGCTCGACTGGCGCGTGACCGTCGAGGACCCGCACACGTGGAGCAGGGCCTGGTCGTTCGCCGTGCCGCTGACGGTGAACAACGAGGAGCCGGTCTACGAGTACGCGTGCCACGAGGGCAACTACGCCGTCCGCAACATGCTGAGCGCGACGCGCGCGGAGGACAAGGCGGCGGAAGGCGCCGTCAAGCCGTAGATCAGATCAGCCGCAGGTCGGGGATGTCGCGGAAGTCCTCGGGGTTGAGCGTCCACAGCGCGGCCCCGTGGACCAGCGCGCACGCGGCGATCGCGAGATCGAACTGACGGCTGCGCGGTCGCGTGACGCGGGCATAGACTTTTGCGGCGACGTCCGCTTCATGCGTGCCAAACCCCATGGCCTCGGCGCGCGGAAACAGCTCCTCCTGTACGGCCAGATCGGCGCGTGTCCGCGGACCCCGCAGCCACTCATACAGCACGAGCGTAGAGATCGCCGGGCGATCGCCGCGCTCGAGAAGCTCCATCAGCGCCGGCAGAAGTGGACGGGGGCCGGCGAGCGCGTCTACGAGCACCGACGTGTCGAGGTGGACGGTCATTCCGCCGGGTGCAGGCGTCCGCCCGCGCGCCGCGCGGCGCGGATCTCGGCAATCTCCGCGTCATTCTCGGCTTGCGACCGCGTCGGCCTGGTGTGCTTGAGCTTTTCGAGCACGGCGAGCATGCGCTGCCGCTCGCGCTCGCTGAGCCTGTCGGTGCGCGCGGCGTACTCGGCCACCGCTTCGCGGACGACCTGGCTCTGCGGCTTCTTCAGCCGCGCCGCCGTCCGTCGCAGCTCGTCGATCGTCGCATCGTCGAGCGTGAAGGTGACTTTTACCATACCGATGCCATACTACCATACCGCCCGCGCAGCCGGAGGCGCGCGCATGCGATTGCGGTATGCTTGCCGCTCGTCATGCACTACTTCGGGAGATTTCAGGAGAGCGCGCTCGTCGCCGACCCGCTGTGTGCCGGGCACAGCGAGCGCTACACGCGTGCCTCGATTGTCGATCACCGGCTCGGCTCCGTGCACACCGGCCTGAGCGTCTGCGAGCTCGGGCCGGGCGGGTGTCTCGCGCCGCACGTCCACGCGTTCGAAGAAAGCTTCTACATCCTGTCGGGCGGCGCCGTCGTCTCGTTGAACGGCGAGACGTACGCGCTCGGCGCGGGCGACTACGGCGTCGCGAAGGTCGGGACGCTGCACGCCTGGCGCAACGTCGGGACGGCGCCCGTGCGCTGGCTGCAGATGAACGCGCCGCAGCCGAAGCCGATGGGGCAGGAGCGCGACACGTTCTTTCAGAAGGGCGGCGTCGCCCCTTCGGCCGCCGCGCCGCTCGACCTGAACGACCTGCGCGGCAACCTGCTCGGCCACTTCGACGAGACGATGATTCCGCCGGTCGGCCAGCGTACCAACGTCGCCGCAGGCCTCGAGGGCGTGTTCCTCAAGTGGATGATCGACGAGAAGTTCGGATCGCGTCATCACCGGATGCTCTATATCGAGTACCAGCCTGGCGTCAGCATCGGCCTCCACGATCACACGTTCGAAGAGGCATACTTCCTGCTGAGCGGCGAGGTGCAGGGCGTGCTCGACGGCAAAACGTATCTGGCGAAGCCGGGCGACGTCCTCTGGACCGGTGTCGGCTGCGTCCACTCGTTCGCCAACGTCGGCGACGCCCCGGTGCGGTGGCTCGAGACGTTCGCGCCGATTCCGCCGGCCGAGAACGTGTTCCGGTTCATGGCCGACTGGGAGAAGCGCGCGAAGGAACTGGAGGGCTCGTGATGGCGGTCACCAGGCAGACGATGACCGACGAGCAGCGCAAGTCGGTCGCCCTCGAGTACCTGAAGGCGTTCGACAACAAAGGCGTCACGTCGAGCGGCGGCAGCATCCTCGACCTCTTCGCGGACGACGCGCAGGTGTTCTTTCCGAAGTGGGGCCTGGCGACCGGGAAGAAGCAGATCGGGCAGCTGTTCAGCGACTTCGGCGGCAACATCACACACATCCTGCACGACTACGCGACGTTCAACTGGATCATGACCGGGACCGACGTATTCGCCGTCGAAGGCACGAGCGCCGGCGAGCACAAGGAAGGCCCGTGGCGCGCGGGCGTCTCGCACGCGGGCCGGTGGTGCGACGTTTTCGAGGTTCGCGACTTTCTGATTCAGCGTTGCTTCATCTATCTCGATCCGGACTACGCCGGCCTCGACACGGCGCGGTATCGCTGGTTGTCCGCCAACGGCCGCGATCCGTCGAAGCCGATGGGCTAGACGGGCAGAGGGCAAAGAGCAGAGGGCATCACCATGACGCTGCGAGTGAGTGTGGCCGCGATTGTCGCCGTCGGCTGGTGTGCGTCGGCGTTCGCGCAGGCGCCGGATGGCGCCGCGGTCTACCAGAAGTCGTGCGCGACGTGTCACCAGCAGCCGGCGGGCGACAACGCGCGCGCGCCGAGCCGCGAGGCGCTCCGGCAGTTCTCGCCGGAGTCGATCGTCACGGCGCTGTCAACCGGCGCCATGTACCGCCAGGGCTACGACCTGAGCGACGCGGAGAAGAAAGCCGTCGCCGGGTTTCTGGCCGGCCGGCCGGTCGGATCGCCGGCGCCGATCGCGGCGTCGGCGCGCTGCACGTCGCCCGCGCCGCCGATGACCGATCCCGCCAGGGGATCCGCCTGGAACGGCTGGGGCGGGACGCTGACCAACACGCGCTTCGTGCCGGCAGACAAGGGGGGCCTGACGGCGCCGATGGTGCCGAAGCTCAGGCTGAAGTGGGCGTTCGGATTTCCCGGCGTGAACGCGGCGCGCGCGCAGCCGGTCGTCGTGGCGGGACGCCTGTTCGTCTCGAGCGAGAGCGGCGACGTCTTCGCGCTCAACGCGAAGACGGGCTGCGTCTACTGGGTGTATCACGCCGAGTCCGGCGTCCGCTCGGCCGTGTCGGTCGGGCCGTACAAGACGGCGAGCGGCGCCGGGTCGTACGGGATCTATTTCGCTGACGGCGTTGCCAACGCCTACGGCGTGGACGCCAACACGGGGAAGGAGATCTGGAAGCGCCGCGCGGAGACGCATCCGCTCGCGCGGGCCACCGGCTCGCCGATCTACTACAACGGCCGTGTGTACGTCCCGATCGCCGGCCTCGGCGAAGAGAGCCAGGGCTCACGCCAGACGTACGAATGCTGCACGTTCCGCGGCAGCGTGACGGCGTTCGACGCTGCGACCGGCAACCCGATTTGGAAGACTTATACGATCGCCGACGAGCCGAAGAAGCGCGGCGTCACCAAAGACGGCACGCAGGTCTGGGGACCGGCGGGCGCGGGCATCTGGTCGGCGCCGACCATCGACGTGCGCCGCCGCGTGCTCTACGTCTCGACGGGCAACGGCTACGCGGATCCGCCGCAGCCGACGACCGACGCCGTCCTCGCGATGGATCTCGACACGGGCACGATCAAGTGGGTCGCGCAGCCGGTGCCGAACGACGTCTGGATGATGGGCTGCAAGGCCGAGAATCCCGACAACCCGCGCTGCCCCGCCAAGCAGGGGCCCGATCACGACTTCTCGGCGTCGCCGATGCTGACGAAGCGATCCGACGGCCGCGACATCCTGATCATTCAGTCGAAGTCGGGTATGGCGTACGGCTTCGATCCCGACAGGCAGGGCGCGAAGGTCTGGGAGTACCGCACGAGCAACGGCAGCGGCCTCGGCGGACAGTGGGGCGGCGCCGTGGACAGCCGCCTCGCGTACTTCGGCGTCAACGGCACGCTCTCGGGCACGCCCGGCGGCATGCGCGCGGTGAAGATCGACACCGGCGAAGAAGTGTGGTCGAAGGCGCCCGAGCCGAAGCTCTGTGGCACCGATCGCGGCTGCAACGCCGCGCAAGGCGCGGCGCTCACTGCCGTGCCCGGCATCGTCTTCTCCGGGTCGAACGACGGCGGCCTCCGCGCTTACGCGACCGACGACGGCAGCGTCGTGTGGAGCTTCGACACGAACAAGCCGTTCACGACGGTGAACGGCGTCAAGGCGAACGGCGGCGCGATGGACGGTCCCGGCGCGGCCGTCGCCGGCGGCATGCTCTTCGTCAATTCCGGCTACGGCGGCTTCGTCGGCCGTCCGGGGAACGTGCTGCTCGCGTTCGGTGTCGAGTAGCGCTCGGAGTGGTGGAGTGCAGGGCTTCAGCCCTGCCGGCCTCGCAGGCCCGAAGGCCTGCACTACAGGAGAGACGCTGTGAAGAAGCTGCTGATCGCCGTCGCGGTAGTCTCGGTCGCGTCGTTCGCGCGCGCGCAGGCGCCGGAGCCCACCGGCCTGATCGTCGGCTCGGGCAACTTCTTCAGCCCGATCGTCAGCGATCTCGACAAGGCGATCGCGTTCTACCGCGACGGCCTCGGCCTGAACGTGCCGGGCGCTCCCTCGAACGCGGCGAACAACGCGCCGCTGCGCAATATGTTCGGTCTGCCGGACGCGTCGCTGCGGTGGGCGGTCGCCCGTCCGCCCGCGATGCGCACCGGCGTCGAGATCGTCGAGATCAAGGACGCGAACGGCACGCCGGCCGCGCGCCGCGTGCAGGATCCCGGCGCCACCACGCTCATCGTCCTCGTCCGCGACGTGCAGGCGGCGTTCGCGCGCGTCAGGCAGACCGGGGCGGCCGTCGTGACAACCGGCGGCGCGCCGGTCGCCGTCGGCCAGCGGACGAAGGCCTTCGTCGTCAGAGATCCGGACGGCCACTTCGTCGAAGTCGCGCAGGTCGATCCGGCCCCTGAGCCAGCCGCGCCGGACGCGCCGAACATCGTCGGCGTCCGTGTGCGGTTGACCGTGGACGACGCCGCGCGCGCGAAGACGCTGTATCAGCAGCTCGGGCTGCCGGCGACGATGAACGTCACGTTCGACAGCAGTCCGTCGCTGATGAAGCTGTTCGGCCTCAAGTCCGACGCGCAGTATCGCCTTGCGACGATGACCGTGCCGACCTCCGGGCTGACGTTCGAGATGATCGAGTTCAAGGGCGTCGATCGCAAGACGGCGCACGCGAACCTGCAGGATCCCGGATCGACGCGGATGCAGCTGCAGGTCCGCGACATCGACGCGGCGATTGCGGCGTTCAAGGAGGCCGGCGGCGCCGTCGTTTCGACCGGCGGCACGATCGTCGAACTGCCAGGCCGCGGCGGCGCGGCGACGAAGGTGGCGATTGTGCGCGATCCGAACAACCTGTTCGTCGTGCTCATGCAGCCGCCGCCGAGATCGTAGACAGGAACTCAGGACGGGCGGCCTAGGGCGACCCCCCGCGAATGAGACGTCCAACCGCGCTGCTGATCGCGCTGTTGCTCCTGCCCGCGGCGCTCGCGGCCGACGATCGGCCGTCGCTGCAGGAGGTCCTCGCGCGCGTCACCGACTACGTCGTCCGCTACCAGCGCGAGATCTCGGGCGTCGTCGCCGAAGAGCGGTACGTGCAGGACGCGGACAAGTCGGATCGACCGTTCGTCACGCACCGCGAGCTGAAATCGGACCTGCTGCTCGTGCGAACCGAGGGCAGCGGCGTCGATCAGTACGTGCAGTTCCGAGACGTCTTCGAGGTGGACGGAGACGCCGTGCGCGATCGGACCGATCGCCTGACGAAGCTGTTTCTGCAGCCCGGCGAGGCGGCGTCGGCGCGGAAGCAGGCGACGGCGATCATGAACGAGAGCGCGCGCTACAACATCGGGCGTGTCGAGCGGAACATCAACGTGCCGCTGCTCGCGCTGATGCTGCTCGCTCCCTCCTATCAGCCGCATTTCAAGTACTCGGTGAGCGTCGAGCACAAAGGGCGGCCGCGCGGCCTCCCCAAATCGCCCGCCTTCACGCTGCCGAGCGACGCGTGGGAGCTCGACTTCGACGAGACGACCGCGCCGACCGTGATTCGCGGCGACAACCTCGACGCGAAGTCGCACGGCCGGGTCTGGGTTGATCCGGCGACGGCCCGCGTGCTGATCACCGAACTGGTGAACGAGGCGAAGACGGTGCGAACGACGATCCGCGTGAGCTACCAGTCGGAGCCGCTCGACGGGTTCCTGATGCCGGTTGAAATGCGCGAGACGTACGTGATGAAGAAGGTGTTCTACACGTTCGACGGGGTGGCCACCTACGGGAATTTCCGCCGGTTTGCGGTCAATACCGTCGAGTCACTCGCCGATCCCACGGACGCGAAAGGAAAGCCCTGAGCCGCCGGCGCGGCGTATAATCGCCCCGAGCGTGGACAGGAGGGCAGACATGCGAGTCGTGCTTGCGGCCGTCGCGGCCATTTCCCTCGGATCGCTTTCAGTCGTCGCGCAGTCTCCCGCGCCGCGCGCCGCGGCGCCGGCGGCAAAGGCGTGGACCGCGCGCACGCCAGACGGCCAGCCCGATCTCACCGGCAACTGGAGCAATGCCACGTACACGCCGCTCGAGCGGCCCGCGAACATGACGGGCAAGGAGTTCTTCACGGCCGCGGAAGCCGAAGCGTTCGTGAAGTCGCGCGACGAAAACTTCAACAGCCAGTCGGAATCCGACATCCACTACGACAACGCGCTGTGGCAGAGCGAGAACTACAAGAAGGGCGTGACGAGCCTGCACACGTCGCTGATCGTCGATCCGCCTGACGGGAAGCTCCCGCCGCTGACGGACGCCGCGCGCAACCGGCCCGTGGGCCCGGTCGTCGGTGCCGCGCAGGCCTCGCGCCGCGCGGACAGCTACGAAAACCGGACGAACGCCGAGCGCTGCATCACCTGGGGCAACGACGGCCCGCCGCTCATGCCCGTGGGCTACAACGCGAACCTCGACATCATCCAGGGCCAGGGCTACGTCGTCGTCCGCAACGAGATGATCCACAGCGCGCGCATCATCCCGATCGACGCGTCGCGGCCGCACATCGGCGGCAAGATCCGGCAGTGGACTGGTGATTCGCGCGGACATTGGGACGGCAACACGCTCGTCGTCGAGACGACGAACTTCAACGACAAGATCCGCTTCCGCAACTCGACGTCCGCGCTCAAGGTGACGGAGCGCTTCACGCGCCTCGACGCCGATACGATCGATTACCGCTTCACCGTCGAGGATCCCAACACGTGGACGCGCCCGTGGACCGCGTCGGTGCCGCTGCGCAAGGTGCCGGGCCCGATTTACGAGTACGCGTGCCACGAGGGCAACTACGGGCTGGCGAACATCCTGCGCGCGCAGCGCGTCGCCGACGAAAAAGCCCGCGAAGGCGTGACCGACTGACCGGCTGACCGCCGCGCCCGAGTGGCGGCGCGTCGGGCGCTCTGGCGCCGCGTCAGGTCCTCCGGCGGCGCGTCAGGTTTTTCTGGCGGCGTTTCACGTCCTCTGCCGACGCGTCACGCTCCTCTGGCGGCGTTTCACGCCTTCTGACCACGCATCACGCTCGTCCGGCGGCGGATCACGCGCTTTGACGACGCGTCACGCTCCTCTGGCGCCGCCTCACGCTCTCTGGCGGCGCGTCACGTCCGTCTGCCGACTGCGACTGGAGACTGGCGACTGGGGACTGGGGACTACCGCGTGTTCCGCCTTACGGATCCTGCAGCCAGCCGTTGAGCGCGGCGTAGCGGATCACGTCGGCACGGCCGTTCAGGCTGAGCTTCCGCATCGCGTTCGACTTGTGGACTTCGACCGTCTTGACGCTGATGCCGAGCGTCGCCGCGATCTGCTTGTTGCTGTGGCCGACGGCCATGAAGCGCAGCACGGCGGTTTCGCGGTCGGTGATCGGCGAGGCGCCCGGCTGCCGGCGCGTGCGGACGGGCGGCAGGTTCGACAGTGCCGCGTCCATGTACTGGTCGCCAGACGCCGCCGCCCGGATCGCCTTGAGCAGTTCGTCCGACGGGCTCTGCTTCAGTACGTAACCCGATGCTCCCGCCTGCATCAGCTGATGCACATACGAAGAATCGCTGTGCCGCGTGAGCGTCACGATCGCGGCGTCCGGCACCGATTCGCGCAGCGTCCTGGCGGCGGCCAGCCCGCCCACTTCGGGCATCGAGAGATCGAGGACGACGACGTTCGGCTGGGCCGCGTGCGCCCGTTCGACAGCGGCCCTCCCGTCGCTGGCTTCGGCGACGACCGTCATGTCGTCCTGCGCGTTGACGAGGAGGCGGAGGCCTTCGCGGACAGTTTCGTGGTCTTCGGCGAGGAGCACTGTAATCATCGCATGTCCTTTGCGGTTCCGCGCGCGGCGATTGGCGCGCTGAGGTAGACCGCCGTGCCTTTGCCCGGCGTCGATTCTATGTCGAGTGTCGCTCCGACGAGCGCGGCGCGTTCCTGCATGCTAGCAAGGCCGATGCCATCGCCGGGTTTGACGTCGGCGAGGTTGAAGCCGACGCCGTTGTCCTCGACGATCATCGTAGCCTTGCCCTCGTTCGCGGCCAGCACGACATCGACGCGCGAGGCGTGGGCGTGCTTCGAGACGTTGTTCAGCGCTTCCTGCGCCACGCGGTAGAACGCGACCTCAGCGTCCTGCCGGATCTGTCCGGACGGAAACTTCTCGACCCGGACCTCCGCCGGGATGCCGACGTGCGCCGACCAGGCCTCCACGAACCGCGGCAGCGCCGCCGCGAGCCCGAGGTCGTCGAGCACCGCCGGCCGCAATTCCCACGCGAGGAAATCGATCTGGTCGCTGATGTCGCGCGTCAGCCCGAGGGCCTGCGCGACGGCGTCCTGCGCCGCCGGATTCTGCTGGTGGCGCTCGAGGGCCAGCCGCAGGGCGGTGAGCTGCTGGCCGAGCGAGTCGTGGAGGTCGCGCGAGATGCGCGCGCGCTCGTCCTCCTGTGCGCTCACGACGCGCCGGAGCATCTCGGTGGCCGTCTGCTTCTCCGACTCGAGGAGCGTCGTGCGATCGCGTACGCGCGCCTCTATCTCCGCATGGGCTTCGCTCAGCGCCTGCGCCGCCTCGCGCGGCGACGTCAGATCGCGCGCGATCTTCACGAAGCCGAGGCCGCCGTCGCCAATCGGGGTGGTCACGCCGGTGACGTAGAAGCGCGTGCCGTTCCTGCGCAGGTGGAAGCGCTCGTCGGCCGAGCGGCCGTGCGTGCGCGCACGCGCCAGCTCCTGCGCCGGCACGCCCGCCGCGCGGTCCTCGGGCGTGAAGAGGACGTTGTAGGGCTTGCCGATGACCTCCTCGCCCGTGTAGCCGAACAGGCGCTCGGCGCCGGCGTTCCACGACGCGACGTGTCCGTCTTCGGTCGTCGTGAAGATGGCGTAGTCGGTCGCGCTGTCGATGAGCAGCCGCAGCCGCTCCTCGCTCTGGCGGACGCGCTGCTCGGCGTCGCGCCGGCCCGTGATGTCCTGGAACGTGATGACCACGCCGTCGATGCGGTTGTCGGTGGTGCGATACGGGAGCACGCGCATGAGGTGCCACCGGCCGTCCTGGGTGGGCACCTCCCGCTCGATCGTCTGGAGCGTCTCGAGCACCGAGTGGGCGTCGGCCTGCAGGCGATCGTCGACGAGCCTGCTCGTGATGTTCGAGAGCGGGCGGCCCGCGTCGGTGGGCAGCAGGTTGAAGATGTCCTGCACGCGCGGCGTGAACAGCTTCAGGCGCAGCGAGCGATCGACGAAGATGGTGCCGATGTCGGTCGAGTTGATCAGGTTCTGGAAGTCGTTGTTCGTCAGCCCGAGCTCTTCGATCTTGATCTTGAGCTCCTGGTTGACGGTGGTCAGCTCCTCGTTGACCGACTGCAGCTCCTCCTTGCTCGTCTCGAGCTCCTCGGTCGCCGATCGCAGCTCCTCGTTCATCGCCTGGAGCTCTTCGTTCGAGGCCTTCGATTCCTCGCCCTGCGTCTCGTACTGCTCGACCGTGAGGCGGAGCTGCTCCTTGACGCGCGCGAGTTCGTCCTGAAGCTGGCGTGTCAGCGGTTCGGCCGAACTCTCGAGTTGTTTCGCCTGGTCGCTCGGCTCCCAGGCGCGCTCCTGGAAGAGGATGACGAAGTAGCCGCGCAGCGGCGTGCCCTCGCGCAGCACCGGACGGACGAGGACGTCCACGGTCTTCGGGCCGTCCTCGAGCGCGACCGTGACGCCGCGGACGTCAACGCGCACGCGATCGCGCGCGGCCTGATGGAGCGCGGTCCGCAGGTCGGGCTGCAGCTCCGGCCGCACGAGGCGCAGGATGTCGCGCTGCGGCTCGCCCGGAGGCACCTGCATGAAGCGGCCGGCCGACTCCGACGCGTGCACGAGGTTGTACTCTTCGGTGACGACGACCGACGGCGGCGCATACTGCTCGAGGAGGCGCTGATGGAGATCGGCCGGCGAGATGCGCTCGGGACGCGATTCCGGCCGTTGCGTCGGACGCGGCGCGGCCGGCGACGTGTCCACGAGCGGCAGCGCGAGGCGGCTGGTCAGGCTGCGGCTCTCGTAGATGTGGGCCGTGGGGTCGATGCGGACGAACAGATCGTGCGAGGGGTCGGGCGACTCCGACGTGCCGAGGAACAGGACGCCGCCCGGCCGCAGCGCGAAGTGGAACGTCTCGATGACGCGCTCCTGAATCGACCGATTCAGATAGATGAGGAGGTTCCGGCACGAGATCAGGTCGAGGTGCGAGAACGGGGGGTCCTTGATGACGTTGTGGTGCGCAAACAGCAGCAGTTCGCGCAGCTCGCGGCGGACGTGGTAGCCGCCGACCGTCTTGGTGAAGAACCGCCGCAGCCGCTCCTCGGCCACGTCGGCGACCTCGGCGTCGGTGTAGTAGCCCTCGCGCGCCACGGCGATCGCCTGCTGGTCGAGGTCCGTGCCGAACACCTGGATGGAGGGCTGCTCGGCGCCCGCCGCCGGCACCTCCGACAGCAGCATGGCGAGAGAGTAGGCTTCTTCGCCGGTGGCGCAGCCGGGCACCCACACGCGCACCTGATCCTGGCCGCGCTTGCCGGCGAACAGGCGCGGCAGGATCCGCTCTTCCAGCACGCGCCACTCGGCCGGATCGCGGAAGAAGCTCGTCACGCTGATGAGCAGCTCCTTCATCAGCGCCGCCGCCTCGTCCGGGTTCTTCCGTATGAACCGCGCGTACTCGCCGATGTTCGGAAGGCCGTGGAGGTGGATGCGCCGCGCGATGCGGCGCTGCAGGGTCGCCGCCTTGTAGTTCGAGAAGTCGTGTCCGGTGCGGACGCGCAGCACGCTCAGCACGTCGGCGAGCGCCTCGTCGTCGGCCGGGGTGACGACGAGCGAGGGCGCGCTCTCGACGCGGCGGACCTCCTCGAGATACGCCAGGATCTTCGAGGGCATCTCCGCGATGGGCAGGACGAAGTCGACGAGGCCGGTTGCGATCGCGTTGCGCGGCATGTCGTTGTACTCGGCTTCGCTCGGGTCCTGCGCGATCGTCAGCCCGCCGTACTCTTTGACGCGTTTGAGGCCGGCCGATCCGTTGTGCCCGGTGCCGGACAGGACGACGGCGACCGACGCGCACGGCGAGCGTCCGGAAGAAGACATCGACCGGCGCGCGGCGCTGCTCGACGCGCGTGATGTCGGACGGCGTGAGCTGGCCCTCCTTCACTTCGAGGCTCTTGTTCGGTGACACCACGTACACGTGATCCGCTTCCATGGTCACGGATTGTGTGGCGGCCTGTGTCACCGGCATCGAGGTCGTCGCCTGGAGCACCTCGGCCAGCTTGCTTTCGTACTCCGGCGACAGGTGGAGGATGACGACCCACGCGACGCCGTTGCGTGGCGGCACGATTGCAAAGAAACTCCTCAGTGCCTGGATGCCACCCGCGGATGCGCCGATTCCGACTACGGGAAGGCGAGCAGGTGGCTGAGGATCGGAGGTGGGACGGAGTACGGGTGAGTCAGCCATGGCCACGCGCGCCGATCGAAACGCATCCTAGTTGGGAACTGACACATGGCGCAAGCCAATAACCGGATCGTGGTTGTCGGCGGCTCGTCAGGTGCCGTCGATGCGGTGCGCACGCTCGCGGCCGGGCTGCCTGCCGACTTCCCTGCGCCTGTGTGCGTCGCCCTTCACACGTCCGCGCGATCGAATGGCCTGCTGAGCGGCATCATCGGTCGCGCGGGACGACTCAGCGCGGTGACGCCTCACAACGCGGAGCGTCTCGCCGCCGGCGTCATCTACGTCGCGCCGACCGATCGCCATCTGCTCGTCGAGCCCGGCCGTGCGAGGTTGTCCCGCGGGCCGAAGGAAAACATGTTCCGGCCCGCCATCGACCCGCTGTTCCGCTCCGCCGCGCAGGTCTACGGGCCCGGCGCCATCGGCGTGTTGCTCAGCGGCCGCCTCGACGACGGCACTGCCGGGTTGTGGGCGATCAAGCAGCTTGGCGGCACCGCCATCGTGCAGGATCCCGACGACGCCGCCTTTCCGGCCATGCCGGAGAGCGCGATTCGCCACGTCGAGGTCGATTTCGTCGTGCGCGCGGTCAACGTCGCGCCGCTGCTCGCCGACCTCGTCCACCGCGCGGTGGACGATCGCCGCGGGCTCTGAGCGCCCTTCGCGCGGTGCAGGCGAC
>CAZOIK010000359.1:0-3834 GCA_964579765.1 uncultured Bifidobacteriaceae bacterium | reverse complement strand
GAAGACGTGCCTGCCCGATTTCTGGGGCGGCACGAATTTCATGCCGCCGTCGTTCGATCCGACACAGAATCTGTTCTTCGTCACCGCGCGCGAGACGTGCGTGACGTATTTCCCGGTCAAGCCGCAGATCCAGATCGGGCAGAGCGCGGTCGGCGGCGGCGTGCGCCGCGTGGCGGATCGCGTGTTCGACTACGGGGCGCTGCGCGCGATCGATCCGTCCACGGGCGAGCGCAAGTGGGAGCTGCGCTATGCGACGCCGTCGCTGGCCGGCGTCACGTCCACGGCGTCCGGGCTGGTGTTCGCGGGCGACAACGAAGGCAACTTCGTCGCCGTGGACGCGCGGACCGGCAAGCCGCTGTGGCACTACCCGACGGGCGCGCCGATCTGGGGCGCGGCGGCGACGACCTACATGCTCGACGGCCGGCAGTATGTGCTGATTCCGTCGGGGACGACGTTGACCGCGTTCGCGCTCGGCCAGCAGTAGCGTCCGCCTTCAGGCGGACGTCGTCCGGCTGAAGCCGGACGCGACGGACGGTGCGGTCCGCGTGGGAGAACCGATGTAGAATCTGTCCATCCTGCTCGTCGCGCTCGTCGCCATTGCGAGGCCCGCGTCCGCGCAGACGAACCTGTCGGGCGTATGGAACAACCTCGGCATCCTGAACGAAGACTGGCCTGATCGTCTGCCCGGCCCGGAGCTCGGCGACTACGCCGGCCTGCCGGTCACCGACGAAGTCCGCGCGCGCGCCGATGCCTGGGACGCGTCGCTCATCACGCTGCCCGAGTACCAGTGCCGCGTGCATCCGTCCGACTACGTGTCGAGCTTCGCCGGCCTGCGCATCTGGGAAGAGCGCGATCCGGAGTCGCAGCAGCTCATCGCCATCCACACGCACCATTTCGCCTGGGGCACCGAGCGGACGATCTGGATGGACGGCCGTCCGCATCCGCCCGAGTACGCCCTCCACACCGCCATGGGCTTCTCGACGGGCAAGTGGGACGGCGACATCCTCGTCGTCACGACGGATCACCTGAAGGAAGGCTGGACGCGGCGCAACGGCCTCGCGCGCAGCGACTCGGCCGTCGTCACCGAGCACTTCATCCGCCACGGCGACACGATGACGCTCGTCATCTCCGTCGTCGATCCCAAGTACTACACCGAGCCCGTCGTGCGCTCGCGCGACTACGAGTACGAGGTGAACGGCGACATCGGTCCGTATCCCTGCGAGCCGGTCGAGGAAGTGGTGCGGCCGAAAGGCGAGATTCCGCACCATCTACCCGGCACGAATCCGTTCCTGATGGAGTACGCGAAAAACCACGGCATCCCGTACATCGCCTCGCGCGGAGGCGCCGAGACGATGTATCCGGAGTACCGGAAGAAGCTGCGCGAGATGATGAAGAGCGAGCCGGCGAAGGACGGAGGCAGGAAGTGACCCGCGCCCGATGCTCGCTCGTCGTCGCCCTCGTCGCCGCCGCCTGTCTCGCCGTCGCGGCCCAGCAGCCGAACTTCGACAAGGTCGAGGTCCACCTGCTGAAGGCGCAGGGCAACGTCTACATGCTCGTCGGGGCCGGCGGCAACGTGACCGTGCAGGTCGGCCGCGACGGCGTGCTGCTCGTGGACACCGAGTACGCGCCGATGTCGAACAAGATTCTCGCCGCCGTGCGCACGGTGTCGCAGGGGCCGCTGCGCTACATCGTCAACACGCACAGCCATCCGGATCATGTCGGCGGGAACGAGAACCTGAAGAAGGCCGGCTCGACGATCGCCGGCGGCAACGTCACGCTCGACATCGGCGACGCCGCGCAGGGCGCCCAGATCATCTCGCACATCAATGCCTACCGGCACATGAGCGCGCGCGTCAACGGCCAGTTCGCGACGCCGGCCGCCGCGTGGCCGACCAGCACGTTCCTCGGCGACGACAAGAAGCTCTATTTCAACGACGAAGGCATCGACATCATCCACCAGCCCGCCGCCCACACCGACGGCGACAGCATCGTCTTCTTCCGGAAGTCGGACGTGATCAGCGCCGGCGACATCTTCGTCACCAACGGCTTCCCGTTCGTCGATCTGAACGCCGGCGGCAACATCCAGGGCATCGTCGCCGGGCTCAATCGCATCGTTGACATGTGCATTCCGGTGTACGGACAGGAGGGCGGGACGATGGTCATCCCGGGACACGGGCGGCTGTCGAACGTCGGCGACGTGATCAACTACCGCGAGATGGTGACGATCGTCCGCGATCGCGTGCAGGATCTGGTGAAGAAGAACATGACGCTCGAGCAGGTGAAAGCCGCGCGTCCGACGCAGGGCTACGACGCGCTCTACAACACGCCGGGCGCGTTCGTCACGGCCGACGCGTTCGTCGAAGCTGTGTACAGGAGCCTGAAGAAGTGAATCGTCAGGTCAATCGGCACATTCGGCGGTTTGGTGATGTGGTGATTGCCGCGGCCGTGGCCGGCGGCATCGGGCTGTCGCTGGCGGCGGTGTCCGCGCAGCAACCGGGCAGCGATCTGACGAATCTCGACACGGCGAACGCGCAGGGACGCGGCGGCGCGCCGGCGGTGAAGACGCCCAAGGCGTCGGCGCCGGTCGATCTCACGGGCTATTGGGTGTCGATCGACTCCGAAGACTGGCGCTTCCGCATGGTCGTGCCGCCGAAGGGCGACTTCCCTGATTTCCTGTTGACGCCCGAAGGCACGAAGGTCGCCAACGCGTGGGACCCGGTGAAGGACGAAGCGGAAAAAGATCACTGCAAGGCGTACGGCGCGCCGAACATCATGCGCGTGCCCGGCCGCTTCCACATTACGTGGGCCGACGACTACACGCTGAAGATCGACACCGACGCGGGCATGCAGACGCGGCTGTTGCGCTTCTCCGCGCCTGGCAAGGCGCCGGCCGCCGCCCCGCCGTCGCGGCAGGGCACGTCGCTGGCGCAGTGGGAGCGGCGTTCGCTGCGCGTCGATACGTCAAACCTCCTGCCAGGCTACCTGCAGTACAACGGGGTGCCGTTCGGTTCGAGCCTGAAGATGACGGAGTACTTCGACGTCATCCACGAGCCGGGCGGGGAAGTCTGGCTGATCGACGACTCGGTCTTTACGGATCCGACGTACCTCGCGCGCAGCCACAAGCGCAGCACGCACCTGCGCAAGCAGGCGGACGCGAGCGGCTGGGATCCGCAGCCCTCTATGGTGCGATAATGTCGGAGGAATAGGCGCATCTGGTGAATTCACCAAATTGAATGATTCTTATGCCGCTCTACGAATACGTCTGCAAGGCGTGCAACACGGAGTTCGAGGCGCTCGTGCGATCGCAGGATCCCGCGCCGGCCTGTCCGTCGTGCAAGAGCGCCGACCTCGAACGCCAGGTCACCGCCGCCAGCATGGCGAGCGACGATCTGACGCGGTCGCGCGTGAAGGCCGAACGCCAGCGCCGTCTCCCTCAGCATCGTGCGGAACAGAACGAGGAGTACCAGCACGCGCTGAAGGAACACTTGCATGATGACTGAATAGTCTCCAGTCTCCAGTCTCCAGTCTCCAGTCATCAGTCATCAGTCGGCGGAGTCAGACACAAAGACTGCGGACTGGGGACTGGAGACTGGGGACTGGAGACTGGAGACTACGTCAGTTTCTTCTTGAGAAACCCGACGACCTCCGGCCAGATCTGGCCTGCCAGCGTCTCGTTCAGCGTGCCCAGCGCGTTGTGCGGTCCCATGAACGCGTGGCCGGTTCCCGGATGCACCTGCAGCGTGCAGTCTTTGCCCATCCCGCGCAGCTTCTTCTCGAGCGCCTGCGCCTTGTCGGACGGGAAGAAGCTGTCGTTCTCCGCCATGTGGCCGCTGA
>CAZOIK010000358.1:0-19004 GCA_964579765.1 uncultured Bifidobacteriaceae bacterium | reverse complement strand
AACTTCGGCGTCAACAACGACGACAACCCGTACCACAACGACTGCACCCCGGACACGGTCCAGACGACCGACCAGCACCTCAGCGCGTTCCTGACGAAGGCGCACCGGTCGTGGAAGTCGTATCAGGAAGACACCGACGTCGACACCACGAACACGCCGCTTCCGAAGAACGCCTGGACGGTCCCGCTGTTCAGCATGAGCGGGTCGTTCGCCGGCGGCATCCACGAATACAACTTCTCCGCCCAGTACAACTACGCGGCGAAGCACAACCCGATGCTCTTCTTCACGGACACCAACGGCGGCTGCAACACGACGACGTCCAACCCGCTGCGGCTGCAGTATGCGCCGCTGCAGCAGCTCGCGCTCGACGTGCAGAGCGGCCGCCTCGCCGACTACACCTGGATCACGCCGAACCAGTACAACGACATGCACACGACGCTCAGCGCCGGCTACGGCGGGACTACCGGCGACGCCGCCCGCATCGCCCAGGCGGACAACTTCATCGCGCGCGTCGTGCCGCTGCTCATGTCGTCCGAGGCGTACCAGGACCACGGCGCGATCCTCCTCTGGTGGGACGAGAGCGAAGGCGGCGACGATCCCTCCCGTACGCTCCCCTTCATCGTCATCTCGAAGGACGTCCGGCCGAACGTGCACGGCGTCCCGCACTCGAGCGCCGTGGAGCTCTCGCACTCCTCGACGCTGCGGACGATGCAGGAAGTCTTCGACGTGGATCCGTCGCGGGGCTATCCGTGGCTCGGCGCCGCGGCGATCGCGTCGGACCTGTCGAGCCTGTTCAGGCCGGGAGCGATCAAGTAGCGTTTCTCCGCGGCAGGCCGGCGTCAGCCGGCCTGCCGCCACGTCCTTCCTGCCCTCCAGCCCTGCATGACAGAATCGTGACGGCTCGTGCCTGTGGTACGGTGGAGCATCACTCGCCGGTTGATCCCTCTCGTCTTTGTCGGACTGATGCTGATGGCGGGCGCAGCACGGGCCGACACGGTCGCCTCGCTCGGCGACGCGTCCATCGCGCACAGCGGCGCCTCGTGGACGGTCTCCGCCGGCGGCGCGTCGATGGTCCTCACGATCGACCCCGCCGCCGACTACGCGCTGACCTCGCTCGTCAGCCCGTCCGGCGTCCAGTGGCTGCGCGCGAGCGGACCCGATTCGATCGTCACGGCCGGCGGCGTCGCGCACGCGTTCGGCAGCCGCACTGACGGCTTCGCGTACGCCTCGGCGAGCGCCCGCACGAACGGCACACGTCTCGAGCTCCAGGCGACATATGTCCTGGTCGCGCAAAGTCTCACCGCGACGCGTCACGTCGCCGTCGTCTCCGGCTCGCCGACCTTCGAGGTGTGGACGACGTTTCAGGCGGGCGGCGCCGGCGTCGCCCTCACCGGCCTCGACACGTTTCGCGCGTCGATCGTGCCGGGCCAGCTCAACTGGCTGAGCGGCGAACAGCCGGCGGCCAGCAATCCCACGCTCGACTCCGAGTTTGGCCAGCGCGCGCGGTCGATCAACCCGGGCGAGCGCGTCTCGTTCGGCTCGACGGCGCGATCCTCGGAGGGCACGGTGCCGTGGATTGCGGTGGACGGCGCGTCCGACGAGTTCTACACGGCGCTCATGTGGTCGGGCGGCTGGTCGCTGACCGTCTCGCCGACGCGCACGACGCTCGCGATCGACTGGAGTCTCGGTCCGACGTCCACCGTCGTCGGCGCGGTGCCGGTGGACACGCCGCACGTGCTGCTCGGCGTCGCGCGCGGCGCGATGCCCTCGGCGTCCGCCGCCATGCGCACGTACGTCCTGCAGGGCCTGCGCGGCGGCCGTCCCATCTCGCCGCTCGTCACCTACAACACGTGGTACGCGTACGGCACGGCGGTGGACGAAGCGTCGCTCGAACGCGAGATGACGCGCGCGGCCGCGATGGGCGTCGAGCTCTTCGTCATCGACGCCGGCTGGTACGTCGGCGCCGATACGTCGAACACGACGGACTTCACGCCGGGCCTCGGATCGTGGACGGTCGATGCCGATCGCTTCCCCGACGGCCTTGCCGCGCTGCGCGACTTCGCGCACGGCCTGGGCATGAAATTCGGCGTCTGGGTCGAGCCCGAGCGCGTGGACATCCACCTCGTCGGCCAGAACGGCCTCGACGAGTCGTCTCTCGCGACGAGCGGCGGCGACTATCAGGCGTCCGACTCGGCGATGATCTGCCTCGCCGGCCAGGCGGGGCGTCAGTGGGTCGTCGATCACCTCACCGCGTTTCTGGACGCCGTGCGGCCCGACTACCTGAAGTGGGACAACAACCTCTGGGTGAACTGCGACCGCGCCGGCCACGGCCACGGCGCGACCGACGGCAGCTTCGCGCACGTCACGGCGCTGTACCAGATCCTCGACATGCTGCGTCAGCGCTACCCGTCGATGCTCATCGAGAACTGCGCGGGCGGCGGCAACCGGCTCGACTTCGCCATGCTGAAATACACCGACGTCGCGTGGATGTCGGATCAGACGGCGCCGTCGGTCCGCGTCCGTCACAACCTCGAGGGCCTGAGCCAGGTCTTCCCGCCCGCGTACCTGCTCTCGTTTCTCACGGACCTCGGCTGGGAGCCGCTGCACAACGCGCCGGACCTCGCGCTCTACACGCGCAGCCGCATGCCGCTCGCCTTCGGCCTCAGCATCCGCTCGCTCTGGCTCACGGACGCCGACCTCGCGGCGCTCACTCGGCAGATCGCGTTCTACAAGCGCCTGCGGCCGCTCGTCACGGCCGCGGCCGCGACGCTCGTGACGCTGCAGGCCAACGGCGACGAGAAGCAGTGGGACATCCTGCAGGAAACCGGCACGGCCGGCGGCCTGGCGCTCTTCGCCTTCAACGGCGCGGCGGCGCCGAGCTCGACGACCGTCGTGCCCGCCAACCTGCCGCCCGACGCGCTGTATCAGGTCGTGTCGATCGACGGCAGCGTCCGCGGGACGATGCGGGGATCGGATCTGACCGCGAACGGCCTCACGCTGACGCGCACGCCGACGACGGCCGCGCAGATCCTGCTGTTCTTTCCCCAGCGCTGACAGCGGCGTGTCGTGCGGGCCTTCAGCCTGCCTGCGGACCTGAAGGTCCGCACGACTCCTCGTTGACTACGGCGCGCCGCCGGCCCTGAAAGGGTCGGCGCTACGGGAGGCCGTGCGAATTGAAGGCGACCACCCACGTCGCGGACGCGAGGCTCTGCGTCCGCACCGTGTCGCTGGCGCCGCGCAGGAAGTACGGGCGATCGGTGACGTCCACGCGATACTCGAGTCGCAGCGCGCCGCCCTGCGGATGCCTGAACTCGGCGGTGAGCGTGCCTTCCTGCAGGTCCTGCGCAACGCCGGTCATGAAGCCGTCGTGGTCGCGCAGCGACTCGACGCGCGGGGTGATCGAGAACCAGTCGCGCGGCTGGTAGTGCACGTAGAGCGCGGTTCCGTCCCACTCCTGCAGCGTGCTCCGGTCGCGGCCGACGTCCGCGTTGAACGCGACGCTCAGCCCGTCGGCGACGTGGACGATGGCGACCGTGTCGAACAGATCGCGCCAGCCCGACGTCGTGATGCTCGTCTCCGGCCCGCCGAGGTATGTCCCCGTCAGCGTCAGCCAGCGCGCCGCCCGCACGGACGCGGAGACGCCGGTACGCCGCGCGCCCGTGTTGTCGGCGACGTCGCGCCAGCCGTTGGTCAGCAGGCCCATGACGGTGATTCGATCGGTCGGCTGAAAGACGGCGCGCAACCCGAACTGATCGCGCGGGATAGCGAGCGCGAACAGCAGGCTGCGTGACCCGTTCCAGTCGGCGGTCGGGTCGATGCGCTCGAAGCCGGCCGGCGTCACGAACTTGCCGAAGTCCAGACGCACCGTGCCGCGCGCCGACGCGAGGTAGCTCACATACGCCTGCTGCAGGTTCGCGGGCACCTCGTGCCGTCCCGACTCGGCGCCGGCCACGAGCCGCTCGCCCGATCCGTAGCTCAGATCGACGAGGAACCCGCCGCGGCTGTCGGCCGTCGGCGCCTTCTCGAGCGCCAGATTCGCCAGGTCGAGGCTGAACGCGTTGTGCGCCACGTCGAACGCGTGCAGGCAGTTGAACACCTCGACGCCGTTGACGACCTGACACGGCGTCCTGGGACGATTGAGGTTGTACGCGTAGTACGTGTCGATGTACCCGGACACGGCCGTCCGGCTGAAAAACGACGCCGCGTCCTGCGCGGCCGCGGGCGCGGCGATGACGATCGCGGCACACGCCGCCGTGACGATGCGCATCATGTATGGAAGCCCGGTGATCTTCGCCGGTTGCGGCGGCGAACGCAAGACGGCCTGCACACAAGGATTGACATAAAGATCGACATAAACGGTTCGCGCGTCAGCAAAGAGCGACATGTCAACGCGCGATGTCCTGTCGCGAGCACGCACCGGCGGCGACGGCCAACACGTCGTAAACGCGCGCGTGGCACGCGACGTGCTCCCTGCCCCGCGGCTTCACTCACACATCGTGCGTTCTCGATTGACTGCCGCCGCGCTCATACTCTCCTCGCTCGCCGGCGCGGCGTGCAGCAGTCCCACCTCGTCGTCGTCCGCGGCGACCGGCGTGACGGTGAGCGCCACGACGCTGGCGTTTCCGGCGACGGCGATCGGCCAGTCGGCGATCGCCGCTCTCTCCGTATCCACCACGTCGGACGCGACCATCGGGATCAGCGACAGCGACACGGCCGATTTTCCGTACTCGACGACGTGTACCGTGTCGCTGCCGGCCGGCGCGAGCTGTCCGGTGACCGTCGAATTCCAGCCGGTGCAGCCAGGCGTGCTCTCGGCCGACCTGACGATCACGTCGTCCACGGGCAAGACCACGGTCGCGTTGTCGGGGACGGCAACGGGCACGGCCAGCGCCAGACCCTCGTCGGACGTCCAGTTGCTGCAGATTCTGACGGCCGAGCCGAATCCGTTCTATCTCGCGCCCGGACAGACCGCCGCCATGCGCGCGTCGGCGCTGCTCGCCGACGGCACCGCGCAGGACGTCACGACGGCGGCGGCCTGGAGCTCGTCGGATGCGAGCGTCGCGAGCGTCTCGCCGTCGGGCGTGATTACGGCGATGGCCGGCGGCGGCGCGAGCGTGACGGTCGTGTACCAGGGCCACATCGCCTCGATTCGCGTGCTCGTGGCGGGCAGCGTCGCGATCAGTCCATCGACGTTCGCGTTTCCGCCGACGAGCGTCGGCCAGCGCTCGGACGTCGCGACGTTCACGGTGAGCATCGGCGGCGGCGGACCGAACATGCTCGCGTCGATCGCGAGCTCCGATCCGATCGCATTTCCAGTCGTCAGCACCACCTGCGACGAAACGAAGGTGCAGCCGACCGGCTACACGTGCATCGTCGTCGCCTTCTTCAACGCGATGTCAGCGGGACCGCACTCGGCGCAAATCGCCGTCACGAGCGTCGAGCCGTCGCCGGCGACGACGATGCTGACGGTGACCGGCACGGGCCGGTAGCCCGCGGCCAGCGTCGCCCCGGCGCGGCCTCGCGAGAGCGAGTCGCGATGTCTAGTGCACGACCGTCGGCGGGGACGACTGCGCGAGGACGCGGGTGATCATGCCTTCGAGGCGCGCCTTGTCGATCGCGAACGGACCGCAGACGGCCGCGCCGAGGGTCATCTCGATCGCGAGGAGCACGCCGTTCTCGAACGGGTTGACGATCCAGCTGAACCCGCGCAAGCCGGCGACGCGGTTGGCCTGCCCCGGGTGCTTCGTCTCGTCCATCGCGTGCAGCATCCCCTCGAGGATCGCGCGCACGTCGTCGTCCACCCAGGCGTCGGGATCGCGCGACGTGGCCTCGATCTGCTTCGTCGTCGCGACGTCGGTGCCGCGGATCCAGATGTCCACCGAAATCGTCACGCCGTCAACTCCTCTTCGAGCGCCGCGCGCGTCACCGCGGGCTGGCGACATGTGAAGTCGCGGTAGACGTACGCGCTCGCGTGGCCGTCGATCGGCTGCATGGCCGCGATGAACGGCAGCTTCGCCGCCAGCGCCTCGCGCTGCGCCGTCGTCACCGTCAGGACGATGGCGAAGGGGTGATAGCGATTGCGCATCGCGTCGAGCAGATCGCTCTGCGCCTCGTCGCCGGTGACGATCACGACCTGGCGGAGGCCGGCGAGAAACGTCGCGAGCGCCGCGGCCATCATCGGGACGGCGCGGCCGATCTGCTCGAGCCGCGCGCCGAAGTGGCGAAACGTCTTCTCGATCTGCTCGTGCCAGCCCGGCTCCTGCAGCAGGTGCGTCAGCGTCAGCAGGTTGAGCACGGAGATCGCGCTCGCGGTCGGCTCGGCGCCGTCGTAGTCTTCTTTCATCCGCAGCAGCACGTGCGCGTCGCGCCCGGTCGTGCTGAACCAGCCGCCCTCGGCCTCGTCCCAGAACAATTCGTTCTGCCGGCGCTGCAGCGTCTCGGCCCAGTCGAGCCAGCGGACGTCCGGATCGGCCTGGAACAGCTCGAGCAGCCCGTGAATCAGATACGCGTAGTCTTCGGCATAGGCCTCGATGCTCGCTTCTCCGCGGCGGTAGCGCCGCAAGAGCGTCGCGGTGTCGTCGCTCCACATGCGGTCGCGCAGAAACTGCGCCGCGCGCCGCGCCGCGTGGAGATAGGCCGGCCGATCCGCGACGACGCGTGACGCGCGTGCGAAGGCGGCGATCATCAGGCCGTTCCACGCCGTCAGGACCTTGTCGTCGAGGTGCGGCCGCGGCCGGCGCATGCGCGCCTCGAACATCTTCAGCCTCGCCGCCGACAGGATTTGCTGGATGTCGTCGGGCGACTTCGACGTCGCGCGCGCAATCTGCTCGATCGACTGCGCGACATAGAGGATGTTCTTGCCGACGAACTCCTGCTGCGGATCGGCGGGCGCGTTGCCGTTCTGCTCGACGCCGAACCGCGCCTTGACGACGGCGGCGGCGCCGGCGTCGAAGAGCGCGTCGATCTCGTCGGCGCGCCAGAGATAGAAGGCGCCTTCCGACGCGTGCGGATGCGGGTCGCTGGCGTGCTCGGGCGGCACGCTGTCGGCGTCTTCGGCCGAGAAGAAGCCGCCGGCCTCGTCCGTCATCTCGCGGATGACGTACTGCAGCGTGTCCTCGGCGACGTCCGCGTAGAACGGATCGCCGGTGGCCTGCGCGGCCTCGAGCAGCGCGACGACGAGCTGCGCCTGGTCGTAGAGCATCTTCTCGAAGTGCGGCACGCGCCACTGCTCGTCCACCGAGTAGCGGTGGAAGCCGCCGCCGACGTGGTCGCGCATGCCGCCAAAGGCCATCGCGCGCAGCGTGACGGTGGCCATGCCGCGCGCGTCGTTGTTTCCGTTCATGCCTCCCGTGCGCGCGGACTCGCGCAGCAGGAACAGCAGCTCGCTCGGCCGCGGAAACTTCGGCGCGCCGCCGAAGCCGCCGTGGATTTGATCGAACAGGTTCCGGAATTCGGCGGTGATGCGGTCGAGCGCCGCGGCGCCGGGCACGTCGGCCGTGGCGGGCGCGCCGCGCTCGACGCCGCGCAGCTGCGTCGTCAGCGAGTCGGCCGAGTGCAGCACCGTGTCGCGCTCGCTGCCCCACACGCGCGCGATCTCGCCGAGGATCTCGACGAAGCCCGGCCGTCCCCAGCGCGAGGTCGGCGGGAAGTAGGTGCCGCCGTAGAACGGCTTCAGGTCCGGCGTGAGCCACACGCTCATCGGCCAGCCGCCCGATCCCGTCGTCGCCTGCACGAAGGTCATGTAGACGCGATCGACGTCGGGCCGCTCTTCGCGATCGACTTTGATCGGCACGAACGACGCGTTGAGGACGTTCGCGACGTCGGCGTTCTCGAACGACTCGTGCGCCATCACGTGGCACCAGTGGCACGTCGAGTAGCCGATGGAGAGGAAGATCGGTTTGTTTTCCGCGCGCGCTTTGTCGAACGCGTCGTCGCCCCACGGAAACCAGTCAACCGGGTTGTCCGCGTGCTGCAGGAGGTAGGGGCTGTGCTCGCCGGCGAGTCGATTCACCGATTGATTATGACGTAGAATCGCGCCATGTCCGACTCGGCCGCGCTCGCCGGACGCCGCATCGCGATGCTCGTCGAGAACGACTTCGAAGACAGCGAGCTGACCGGACCGCGCGACGCCCTGGCCGCTGCCGGCGCGACGGTCGTCATCGTCGGCCCCACCGCACCGACCGAGTTCAAGGGCAAGAAGCACGGCACCCTCGTCACCTCCGAGCTCGCCGCGGGCGCCGCGAAGACTGCCGACTTCGACGCCGTCGTCATCCCCGGCGGCTACGCGCCCGACAAGATGCGCATGCGGCACGCGATGATCGACTTCACGCGCGACATGTACGCCGCGGGCAAGCCGGTCGCCGCCATCTGCCACGCGCCGTCGCTCCTCATCTCGGCGAACGCCGTGAAAGGCAGGACGCTCACCTGCTGGCCGTCGATCGCCCTCGACGTCAAGAACGCCGGCGGCCTCTACGTGGACAAGCCGGTCGTCGAGGACGGCAACCTCATCACGTCGCGCAAGCCGGACGACATCCCCGTCTTCACCGACGCCATCGTGCGCGCGGTCGCCGCGCGCCCTCCGCGCTGAGGGCCATGCCCGAGCACAACGACAGCAAGCCGATCAAACCGATCACGCCGCTCAAGACGGGCCTCATCTCGCAGCCGGCCGGCGGCGCCGGCGCCCCCGACGAGAAGATCTTCTGCGACCGCTGCGGCGGCGAGGTGTACCGGATGCACGCCGTCTGGCGCTGCGCGCAGTGCGGCTACAAGTCGGATTGCTGCGGATGGTAGGCAGGTCTGATGCAGCCGATTGAGTCGCGGATCGATCCGGCCGACGAGACGTTCCTCGCCAACCGCGAGCGGATGCAGCAGCTGGTGCAGCAGCTGCGCGACCGCGTCGCCGCCGCGCGCCAGGGCGGCGGGCCGAAATATCTGCAGCGCCACCGCGAACAGGGCAAGCTGCCGGTGCGCGAGCGGATCGATCTCCTGCTCGATCACGGATCGCCGTTTCTCGAGCTGTCGCCGCTCGCCGCCTTCGGCATGTACGACAGCGACGCGCCCGCCGCGGGCCTCGTCACCGGCATCGGCCGCGTGTCGGGCCGCGAAGTGCTCGTGGTCGCCAACGACGCGACGGTGAAGGGCGGCACGTACTACCCGATGACGGTGAAGAAGCACCTGCGCGCGCAGCAGGTGGCGCTCGACAACCGGCTGCCCTGCGTCTACCTCGTGGACTCGGGCGGCGCGTTCCTGCCGATGCAGGCCGAGGTCTTTCCCGATCGCGAGCACTTCGGCCGCATCTTCTTCAACCAGGCACGCATGTCGGCGGAGAAGATCCCGCAGATCGCCGTCGTCATGGGCTCGTGCACGGCCGGCGGCGCGTACGTACCGGCGATGTCGGACGAGACGATCATCGTCAACGGCACGGGGACGATCTTCCTCGGCGGTCCGCCGCTCGTGAAGGCGGCGACCGGCGAAGACGTCACCGCCGAGGAGCTCGGCGGCGCCGACGTCCACACGCGCCTCTCCGGCGTCGCGGACTACTTCGCCGCCGACGACGCGGAGGCGCTGCGACAGTGCCGGACGATCGTGGCAGGTCTCCACGGGCAGGCAAAGCGCCTGCCCGGCGACCTGACGACGCCCGAAGATCCGAAGTACGACCCCGCCGAGCTCTACGGCATCGTGAACGCGGACATCCGGAAGCCGTACGACGTCCACGAGATCCTCGCGCGGCTGGTGGACGGCTCGCGCTTCGACGAGTTCAAGGCGCGCTACGGCGACACGCTCGTTACCGGCTTCGCGCGCCTGCACGGCTTCCTCGTCGGCATCGTCGCCAACAACGGCGTGCTCTTCTCCGAGTCGGCGCTGAAGGCGACGCACTTCATCGAGCTCTGCAACCTGCGCGGCGTGCCGCTGATCTTTCTCCAGAACATCACCGGCTTCATCGTCGGCCGGCAGTACGAGCGCGCGGGCATCGCGAAGGACGGCGCGAAGATGGTGCACGCGGTGGCCAACTCGGTCGTGCCCAAGTTCACGGTCGTCATCGGCGGGTCGTTCGGCGCCGGCAACTACGGGATGTGCGGCCGCGCGTACGACCCGCGCTTCCTGTGGATGTGGCCGAACGCGCGCATCTCGGTCATGGGCGGCGAGCAGGCGGCGACGGTGCTCGCGACCGTCAAGCGCGATCAGGCCGCGCGGGCAGGCTCAACGCTGTCGGCCGAGGAAGACGCGGCGATCCGCGAGCCCATCCTCGCGCAGTACGACCACGAAGGCTCGCCCTACTACTCGACCGCCCGGTTGTGGGACGACGGGGTGATGGATCCGGTGGAGACACGATCGACGCTGGCGCTCGGGCTGTCGGCCGCGTACAACGCGCCGATTCCCGAGGCGCGGTTCGGGGTGTTCCGGATGTAGGAGCGAAACCTTTCCTCGGCGGTGGCTGTTTTCTTCGTGCGTCTTCGCGTTCTTCGTGGCTTCGTGGTGTGCTTGAACTGATGAACTACCGATTCCTGACGACGACGCGTGACGGATCAGTCGAGCGCCTGACGCTCAACCGGCCCGAGGTGCGCAACGCGTTCAACGCCGAGATGGTCGCCGAGCTGACCGCGTGGGCGGCCGGCGTGCGCGCCTCCGCGGGAGCGCCGGACGCGCCGCGCGTCGCGGTCAAGAGCGGCGCGGGCAAGGCGTTCTGCGCGGGCGCCGACCTGACGTGGCTACAGGCCATCTCGCAGAACTCCGAACAGGACAACGTCCGCGACGCGACGCTGGCGTCGCAAATGTTCCGCGCGCTCGACGAGCTGCCGATTCCACTCGTCGCCCGCGTCCATGGCGCGGCCATCGGCGGCGGCGCCGGCCTCACCGCCGTCTGCGACATCGTCGTCTCGGCCGAGGACGCCGTGTTCGGCTTCACGGAAGTGAAGCTCGGCATCGTCCCCGCCGTCATCTCGCCGTTCGTCGTCGCCAAGATCGGCGTCTCGGCGGCACGCGAGCTGTTCGTCACGGGCGCCCGCTTCCCCGCCGCGCGCGCCTACAAAGTGGATCTGGTCCACGCCGTCGTGCCGTCAGGCGAGCTCGACGACACGGTCGCGCGCTACGTCGCCGAGCTGCTCACCGCCGGCCCCGACGCGATCGCGGCGGCGAAGGCCTTGATTCGCGACGTCGTGCACGCCGGCGTCCCGGCCGACGTGACGGCGCTCACGGCGCGGGCGCTCGCCTCGCGTCGCGCCTCGGCCGAAGGCCAGGAAGGCCTCCGCGCGTTCCTCGAGAAGCGGAAGCCTCGCTGGGCGAAATGATCAAGCGGCTGCTGATCGCGAACCGCGGCGAGATTGCCCTGCGCGTCGTCCGCGCGTGCCGCGAAATGGGCGTCGAAAGCGTCGCCGTCTACTCGGACGCCGACCGCCGCGCGCCGCACGTCAACGCCGCCGACCGCGCCGTCCACATCGGCCCGGCCCCGGCCGCCGACAGCTATCTCTCGATCACGCGCATCCTCGACGCCGTGCGCACGAGCGGCGCGGACGCCGTGCATCCGGGGTACGGCTTCCTCTCGGAGAACCCGCAGTTCGCCGCGGCGTGCGAACACGCCGGCATCGTCTACGTCGGCCCGCCGTCGGCGACCATTGCGCAGATGGGATCGAAGATCGCTTCGCGGAAGCTGATGCAGGCCGCGGGCGTCCCGGTTGTTCCCGGCGAGACACCGCACAACCAGACCGACGAAGGCATCGCCGCCGTCATCGCGCGCCTCGGCTGTCCCGTCCTGGTGAAGGCGTCGGCGGGCGGCGGCGGCAAGGGGATGCGGCGCCTCGACGATCCGGGACAGAGCGTCGAGGCCATCCAGGCCGCGCGGCGCGAAGCCGAGTCGGCGTTCGGCGACGGCACGCTCTATGTCGAGCGCGTCCTGGATCGCCCGCGGCACATCGAGGTGCAGGTGTTCGCCGACGATCACGACCATGTCGTGCACCTCTTCGAGCGCGAGTGCTCGACGCAGCGGCGGCATCAGAAAGTGATCGAAGAGAGCCCGTCGCCGATCATGACGGGGCGGCTGCGCTCGCGCATGACCGACGCGGCCGTGCAGGCCGCGCGCGCGTGCGGCTATCGCAACGCCGGCACCGTCGAGTTCCTCGTGGACACCTCCGGCGGGCGCGGCACGGAGCGCTTCTACTTCCTCGAGATGAACACGCGGCTGCAAGTCGAGCATCCGGTCACCGAGCAGGTGACGGGCCTCGACATGGTCCGCGCGCAGATCCTCGTCGCCTCGGGCGAGCCGCTGCCGTGGCTGTCGCCGTCGATCACCCAGCGCGGCCCCGCCGTCGAGGCGCGCGTCTACGCGGAGGATCCGGCGCACGGGTTTCTGCCGCAGGCCGGCCGGCTCCTGCTCTACCGCGAGCCGCGGATGCCCGGCGTCCGCGTGGACGCCGGCGTCGAGGAAGGCGGTGAGATCCCGGTGCACTACGACCCGCTCATCGCCAAAGTGATCGCGACGGCCGCGACGCGCGACGAAGCGATCGCGCGGCTGAGGTCGGCGCTGCGCGAGTTCCCGATCCTCGGCGTCCAGACGAACATCGCGTTTCTGCTGCGCATCCTCGAGGACGCGCGCTTCCGCGCCGGCGAGGTGGACACGCGGTTCCTCGACGAGGAAGGCGCGTCGCTCGCACAGCCGGCGACGGCGATGCCGGAGGCCGTGCGCGAGGCCATCGCCGCGCATCAGCAGTCTCCAGTCTCCAGTCTCCAGTCTCCAGTCTCCAGTCAGGAGTCGGGCGAGGCGCGCGCCGCGCGCGATCCGTGGGAGGTGCTCACGTCGTGGCGGCCGTGACGCGCGTCGGACCGGGCACGTATCGCGTCGAGGACGAGGGGCGGCAGACGATCGTCTACGTCGCGGGATCGGCGGACGACGTGTGGGCGTTCTGCGAGGGGCAGGTGTATCGGGAAAAGGCGGCCCTGAAAGGGCCGCCCTACCAAAGGCCGCCTGAAGGCGGCCCCCACAAAGGCGGACGCTACGAACTGGCGGCGCCGATGCCGGCGACCGTCGTCAAAGTCCTCGTCGCGCCGGGACAGGCGGTCCGCCACGGCGACACGCTCGTCGTCCTCGAGGCGATGAAGATGGAGCTGCCGCTGCGCGCGCCGTCCGACGGCGTCGTCGCGGCGGTACACTGCCGGGAGGGCGAGCTCGTGCAGCCCGACCGCACGCTCGTCGAGCTGACGTGATCACGGTCGTCGAAGTCGGCCCCCGCGACGGACTGCAGAACGAACAGCGCGTCGTCTCGACGGCCGACAAGATCGCGTTCGTGGACAAGCTCAGCGCCGCGAACCTGCCGGTGATTGAAGTGTCGGCGTTCGTGAGCCCGAAGTGGGTGCCGCAGATGGCCGACGCCGAGCAGGTGTTTGCCGGCATCACGCGCCGGCCCGGCACGCGCTACACGGCGCTCGTGCCCAACCTCGCCGGCCTCGAGCGCGCGCAGAAGTCGGGCGTCACCGAGGTCGCGGTTTTCGCGGCGTCCACCGAGACGTTCAGCCGCAAGAACATCAACCAGAGCATCGACGAGTCGTTTGCGACCTACGCGGCCGTCTGCGACCGCGCGCTTGCGGCGGGGATGCGCGTGCGCGGGTATCTCTCGACGGCGTTCGGCTGTCCGTACGAAGGCGCGGTCGCCGCCGCCACGGTGGCGGCGCTCAGCCGGCGGCTGATCGATCTCGGCTGTTTCGAAGTCGCGGTCAGCGACACGATCGGCATCGCGCAGCCGGCCGACGTCCCGCGCGTGCTCGACGCGGTGCTCGCGCAGGTGCCCGCCGGTCGCGTCGCGCTGCATTTCCACGACACGCGCGGCCACGCGCTCGCGAACGTGCAGGCCGCGCTGCCCTTCGGCATCGCGACATTCGACGCGTCGGCCGGCGGGCTCGGCGGGTGTCCGTACGCGCCGGGTGCGCCAGGCAACCTGGCGACCGACGCGCTTGTTCAAATGTTCGACGGGATGAGGATCGAGACCGGCGTGTCGCTCGACGCGCTCAGGCTTGCGTCGGCGTTTGTTCGGCAGCGGCTGGCTGCGGGCTCGTAAGCGCCTTCACGACCTCTTCGAACGGCATCATGTTGATGGCGTCGTAGTCGGGCGGGCAGCCGAACTCGCGCTGCTGCGGCGCGGTCGGGTTGCCGAGCGTCACGCAGAGGCCGCACCCGATGCAGAGGTCGGCCCGCACCGCGCACACCATACGCCCGTCGCGGTCGGGCTCTTCGACGATGCAGCCGGCGACCGGGCAGGCCGCCTGGCAGATCGAGCACGCGAACGCCCCGAAACAGCGATCAGGGTCGATGACGGCAATCGTCTTCGGCGCCTTCTTCCGGGCGCCGGACATCATTTTGGTCCACATGGATAGATCGAATTATAGCCTGACTGGAGACTGGAGACTGAGAAAGCCCCCTCTACCGGTTGAGCGGCGTGCCGGCGGCCGGATCGCCGAACTCGGGCATCATCGGAAAGAGCGGCGCGATGTCTTCCCAGATGACGTTGCCGGCGTTGGCCGCGAAGAAGCGCTGGTTGTTCGTGACGTCGAGCGGATCGCCGCCCGTCTTGAACGCGAGGCCCGTGACGCCCGTGCCGAGGTTGTTGCACGTGTCGGGCGAGCCGGCATACGGCGTCGCGAACACCTGGAACTGGTAGCCGCTCTTGATGACGAGATCGCCGGCCGCCAGATCGCCTTTGACGAAGCCTTCCGTGGAGCCCGCCGGCGGCTTGCCGAGCGTCGTGAGACTCGGCGCGTAGAAGCCGTTGCCGCACGTGATCGCGAAGGCCACCTCGCCGCTGCCAATCGTCCGCACCGTGCTGATTGCCGAGGCGGCCTGCGCCGACCCCTTCGCGGCCATCAGACGCGGCAGCGCAATGCCCGACAGGATGCCGATGATCCCGCACACGAACAGCAGGTCGATGATGGCAAAGCCCGCGGACGAGCGAATTCTCACAGAAGAAACCTCCAGAACCCTACCTGCAGAGCTTATGCCCGATCGGCCGCTCATCACAACTGCCGTACTTTCAACCACTTGGCGCAGCCGACCATCGCGCGTCCCGTGACGCTTTGTGTCAACCGGGGACGCGCCTGACAAGTATTGTCAAATGTTTCGGCGCGAACCTGCCTCTTCTGTAGGCCCAGTTACAATCCGGACGTGCGCCGCCTGCGCGTCGTGTCCATCCAACTGCTGCTGGTGCTGCTGCTCGGCGAGCTGGCGCTGCACGTCTACAACCCGCTCCCCTTCCGCGTCCGCGGCGATCGCATCGTCCTGCCGGTGCACCAGCGATACACGTTTCACAACGACGGCGCGAGCAAGCTCGACCCGATCACGCATCACACGAAGAACTCGCTCGGCTTCCGCGGACCGGATCCGCCTGCCGACTTCAACGCGCGGCTCACCATCCTCACGATCGGCGGCAGCACGACCGAGTGCCTGTTTCTCTCGGACGGCAAGACGTGGACCGACGAGATGGCGCGGCAGCTCGCGCCGTCGTTTCCGAACCTCTGGGTGAACAACGCCGGCCTCGACGGCCAGTCCACATACGGGCACCTGGTGCTGCTGCGCGACTTCGTGGACGGGCTGCACCCGCGCGTCGCCGTGTTCCTGATCGGCGCCAACGACATCGGGCTCGACGCCGGCAACCCGTACGACACCTCGCTCACGCCGCGCGGCGGCGCGGTGCGGTCGGCCGTCACGTTCCTCACGGATCACTCCGCGCTGGCCGGCCTGGCGCTCAACCTCGTGCGCGTCGCGCGCGCGCGATCGGCCGGCTTCGGCCACGGCCAGATCGACGTGCGGACGCTGCGGCGCCTCGAGGACGACCCGGCCACGACCGAGGCGACGATGAGGAAATATGCGGAGCCGCTGCCGGCGTTCGCGTCGCGCGTGGCGGCCATTGTGGACGAGTGCCGCCGGCACGGCATCGAGCCGGTGCTCGTCACGCAGCCAGGGCTGTACGGCGACGCCGTCGATCCCTCGACCGGCGTGGATCTCTCGAAGGTGCAGGTGCGCGGCGCCGCCAACGGCACGCTGTGGTGGCGCGTGCAGGAGATGTACAACGACGTCACGCGGCGCACGGCCGCCGACCGCGGCGTGCTGCTGATCGACGCCGCGCACGAACTGCCAAAGGACTCGCGCTACTTCTACGACTTCATGCACTTCACCAACGACGGCGCCGCGCGCCTCGGCGACATCGTCGCGACACATCTCGCGCCGCGCTTGCGCGGGATCATGTAGTGCAGGCCTTCAGGCTGCCCTGCCGGCGGACCTGAAGGTCCGCACTACATCTGGCGCGTAGGCAATACCCTGACGCCAGAATCCGGATAGCGTTGCCGCAGTTCGGGACACCGTCGCGCGCGGCTTCGCGGGCGTTGCGCGTATTTGCGTGCAGTTCTGCGTGGCACCGGCTTTGCGGTATAGCCGGGCATGGTGAGTTTCTTCAACCTGGGACCGTACGCGAACGTTCGGGTCGAGCTGTCGGCGCTTTCGCCGACGGGCCCGTATCGCCTCGAAGTCGATCATCCCGCCAAGCGGCTCGTCGAGTACTTCGACACGCCGTTTGCGGCGCTCGTGCGTCACGCCGAAATCGAGTCGGCGCTGACCGGCCAGAAAGGCCTGACCCAGAATTGAGTCACAGGCGGCCCTTTCAGGGCCGCCAATACGCCGGCAACCCGTCCTTCGTCTCGCGCAGGATCTCGACGATCGCCTCACGCACGTCGCGCGGCAGCGCCGTCTGGTAGCGCGCGTCGCGCGCCTCTCCCGACAGCACCTCCCACAGACGCTGATAGATCGGATCTTTGACGAGCGCCGGCAGCGCGTCGAACGCCGGCGAGTAGATCAGGTAGCTGCACGGATATTTCATCAGGCGCGTCCGCAGATCGAGTTCGTAGAGCGATCGGCCGCTGCGGTCGTGCGGCCCGCGCGCCGAGAACCGCTCGGCGAAGCCCGAGCGGCCGCGGACGGGCGCCGTCAGCGGCGCTTCGTCCACGAACAGCAGTTCGTCCACGACCTCGCGCGCCACGCCGCGCATGACGGCGGCGACGCGCGCCCGCGCGTCTTCACCAGCGCCGCCGCCGGACGCAGACCGCAGCGCGGCCTCGGCTTCGCGCGCTTCCCACGCGGCGCGCGTGAGCAGGTTCGTCGTCCCCGCCTGATGCGTCAGCACCAGGTGCGCGACGATGTCGCTCGAGCGCGTGCGGTAGCCGTCCGCGTCGAAGAGACCGTCGGTCGAGGCGAGCTCGCGACTCGCGCGGCCGTCGAGCGCGGCGACCTCGTTGCCCATGTGGCGCACGGGGCCCGCGCTGCCCGTCACGAACCAGCCGCCGAACCGCTGCGCCAGCGGGACGCTCTGATCGACGTGCCGCGGAATGCCCGAGAACTGCGAGCCTTCGGGCCGCGTCGTGCTGAACATCAACAGCCCGGGGACGCCGAGCGTGTCGGCCGTCACGTGGCAGCCGAGGCACACGAACGCGCGCGTGAACTGCGGCGGTCCGCCCGACGGCTCGGGGCGCTGGTCGAGCGTGTAGAACACGACGCCGGCGGCCGCGTCGTGCGCCGCGACCTCGAGGACGGTGCCGCCGCGCACCCACCCGAGCGCCACGCGGTCGTTGAAGAAGATCGCGCGCGGATTCTGCTCGCTGATGCGCCGGGCCTGGAGGCTGGTGCGCGAGAAGACCAGCAGCTGCGAGTCGATCGGCAGCGCGAGCGCGTCGAGCGCCGACGGCAGGAAGCCGCTCTTCGCGTCGAACGTGAACGTCACCGTCCCGTCGCGCAGCTTCCGGTTCAGGTCGTCCACGACGTTGTGCATCGGCGCCGTCGAGTAGCCGATCGCCGGGTCGTCGGGCGCGCCCATGAACGCGCCCGCGTGCTGCGCGCCGACCAGCGCGCGCAGGCCGGCGAGCAGCCAGACACCGAGGCCGATGCGGACAAGGATCCGGCTGCGCATGCGAGGCGAATTCTATTCGTAGCGCGACCCGTCCGTCGCGCGACCCTTTCAGGGTCGCCGCGATCGCGGGGCGAACTGCTCGGCGATGAAGTCGGGGGAATAGCGGACGCGCCGGAGGCGCACGAAGCCGGCCGCCGTGGCGGCGTCGCGTGCGTCGCCGGCCACTGCACCGCGCGCGGAGATCCGCCAGACGACGCCCGTGCGCTTGAGCGACGAGTGCAGCGCCGACCAGGCGTCGTCCGGCACGCGGTCGCCGACGAAGATGGCGTCCGCGTTGGCCGTCATCGTCCCCACCCACAGCTCGCTCAGCGCCTCGGCGAGATCGCGCAGCAGCGCCGGGTCGTCCACGTCGAGCGCCGCCGCGCGCCAGCGCGGGCGGACGCCGAGCTGCGCGAGCCGAGACGACATCCATTCGAGGCTGGCGTCGGACTCGGCGGCCGCCGCCGACGGACGCGCGAGGAAGACAGGCATCGCGTCGAGCCGCGGGACAGGCGTCGCCGGCAGCACCGGCGCCGTCGTCAGCCGCAGCGGCGACGTCGCCGCGGCGTCGCAGTCGCCGCAGCTCGCGCCAAAGGAGATCGCGGCGGCGATCGCGCCGATGGCGAAGGCGGCGATCGCCGGGGCTGTCGCCGCGCGCACCAGCCATCGTCTCGCCCGTCGCGGGCGGCGTGGCACCTGCCGCGCCTGGCGCACCGGCCCGCGGGTCTCCGTCTCCACCGCCGCGCGCGCCTGCATCTTCGAGACGATCTCCTGACGAAAGGCATGCGCCGCGGCGAAGTGGGGATCGACCGCGATGGCCTCGTCCACCTGCGTCAGCGCCTCGCCGGCGTCGCCCGCCATCAGCGCCTGGCGTGCGTTCGCCAGGTGCAGAACTTTCTGGAAAGGATTCGCCCTCAGCTCCACGGCGTCCGGACGAGGTGCAAAACCGGCTCCGTCGCCGATCGCGCGCCCGCGCCTTCTGCGACGCGTTTCGTGGCTACGGCGCTTCCCTTTCTGGGAAATTCAGTCGACCGGCGGCCAGCGCCTATACACTGGACGCCGTCCCGTCGGGCCAGGCGATCGTCAGCA
>CAZOIK010000357.1:0-10091 GCA_964579765.1 uncultured Bifidobacteriaceae bacterium | reverse complement strand
GCGCACCATGCAGGACTGAAGTCCTGCGCAACGGCTGCCTTGCGGGTAGAATCCGGGTCGGAGGAATCCGGATGCAGCATCCCTACAAGATCGGCACATTCGCCGCGTTCGCGCTTGCGGCGCTATTGCACGGAGACACCGCGCGTGTCGTGCTGGCGCAGGCCCCCGCGGGCAAGCCGCCGGCGGCTGCAGCGGGCGGAAGCGAGGTCGCAAACCCGACCTACGACTCCATCCCGATGGAAATCACCGTGAAAAAGCCGGCAGCCGACGTCTGGAAGCGGGTCGGGAAGTACTGCGACATCGGCGAGTGGCTGCGGATCGCGGCCGGCTGCCGGATCGTGTCGGGGAAAGACGGCGAGCTCGGCGCCGTGCGATCGGTGGCAAATGAGATCCTCGTCGGCAAGACGGAGCTCTCATACACCTACACGCAGCCCGTGCGGGACGGACGTCCGTACAACATGTACCACGGCACGCTCGAAGCGCGTCCGGTGACGGCCACCACGTCGAAGATCGTCTACACGCTGTTCTTCGACAACTCGAACCTGCCGGATCAGGCGGCGAAGGACGCGGACAGCGCGCGCCGCCGCACGCAGTTCATGCGCGCGGTCGAGAACATGAAGATCCTCGCCGAGGGCGGCACGCTGCCTCCTCCTCCCGCGCGCCGCGGACGATAGCGGTGAACGGCTGCGGCGGCCGGTGTCGCTCGCTGCGACCCGGACACGCCGCGCCGGAACTGCCAGCCTTCGGTCCATGCCCTTCCGCTGCCGCGGCGCGCAATCGCTGGACATCAACGGCATCCACGTCGCGGCATACACCGGCTGAGGTGACTTCGTCGCCACGGATCACGGTCCTGGAGCGCGCCGCGATGGGGACCTGCGGCCGGACAACACCTACTGTGGGACCGAAGCAGGTTGGGACAGAGTCCCGCTGGCTTGGATGTTGTCGGACCTAAGCTTAGAGTTGTGGGACAGGTTCGCGGCTTGGTTTGGCCGCCTCAGCAACGAGTGGGAACGGGAGTCGGCTCGAGTTTCAGGAGGGCCTGTTACGTTGATCGTGCAACGCGGAATCGAATCGAAGGTCCCGTCTCGAAAGCCACCCACAATCGATTCGTAGGCTGTCCGCCTTAACGCCCTAACAGCTACGAATCGGTCGTCGCCGGCGGCGCTCAGTCGGGGAACTGGTCAGGCAGACGTCTGACCCGCCAGGGATACAGGAGCTGTCCGACGAAACCGTCGGGGACCGGCTCCCGCGTCCCGAAATCGACGGGGCGCCGGCCGGCCGGCAGATAGAGCGTGCCGAACATCAGATCCCAGAGCGGCAGGAGTCCGGAGAAGTTCTTGTCGATGGCCTCGGCCTCCTTCGTGTGATGCCAGCGATGAAAGACCGGGCTGGCGATGACGAATCGCAGCGGGCCGAACGTCCAGTCGACGTTCGCGTGCAGCAGGATCGCGTAGAGCGTCAGGAACGGCACGTAGCCGGCCAGCACCGTCGGCGCGAAACCGGCGAGGACGAACGGCACGGCACCGGCCAGCTTCATCACGACGTCGTTGACCGGGTGCACGCGCACGGAGGACAGCCAGTCGAGGTCGCGCGAACTGTGGTGGACGGCGTGCACGGGCCACAGCCGGCCGGTGTGAAACAGCCGGTGCATCCAGTAGCCGATGAGGTCGCCGGCGACGATCACTTCCAGCGCCTGGACGAGGAGCGGCTGGCGCGACAGGGGGCCGAAACCGTGCGTGTGGCTCGCCAGCGTCCAGCCCAGCAGCGCAAAGATCGGCACCAGTGTGACGACGATGGCCGCCCGCGTGAGCGCCCTGGTGACGAGCGGCGTGAAGAACCAGTAGACGAAGTCCGTCGCGCGTCCGCGCCGGGCGCGCCAGCCGCGGCGGATCGCCGGCCACCGGCCTTCGACCAGGCCGAAGCCCGCACTCAGCAGCAGCAGGCCCGCGACAATTCCCCTCAGCGCCATCGCCCTGTCATCAGGATACGCGCCCGCGGGCGGACCGGTTCACACGCGACCGGTCGTCACACGTCGGCACTGCAAGATGACGATGTGTTACTTCACAACCGGCCTGCGGACAACCCTCGCGTACTACAGAGACCGCCTCGTCACTTCGCGGCGGGCGGCGGGTTGCGATCGAAGGCGATCAGCGGAACATCCAGCCACTCCTCGATCTTGCCGGTCTGCCCGTTCACGCGGAAAAAGCTGCCGACGGGCAGATGCAGGGGCCGGCCGTTGATCGTCACGTTGTCGATGCGCCGGGTGATCACGAGCACCTCTTTGGATCCGCCGATCGCCTCGGTCTGCACGAGCTGGATGTTTCCGCCCTGAACCCGCGGTCCCGTATCGCCCTGGGTCCGGTGCGAGAGCCGGTCGAACAACTTGTGCATCTGCTGGCGGGCGTTCTCGCGGCCGGTCTCGATATTGCGATTGAGCGCGACTTCCATGCGGAATTGCGCATCGTCCTCGAGATAGGAGGCGGCCTTGTCGGCGTCCTGCGCGCCGAACGCGGCGATGAAGCCGCGCGCGGTGTCCGCGGCGCGCTGCTCGTACGGCGCCGCTGCCTTGGGGGAAGGGTCCTGTGCCAGGGCGGGCCTGCCGGACACGAAAAGGACGCATACGAAGACCGACCCCAGCGTCGCGAACGACATCGTCTGACGGATATGCATCTCCGTTTTCCTTTCGCAGTCGAGAAAAGGCCGCTGAAAACACAAAGGGACAGAGCGCCGTGGCGCTCTGTCCCTTGACTCACCAGCGGACCTGAAGGTCCGCACTACACCGAAACCAAAGCACTTAGTGTCGAAGCTGCGTCGTGACGTTGCCCTCTTCGTACACCTCGCAATACGCGCGCTCGGGCTGGATGCCGTCGCCGCCGCCAAAGGGACCAAACCCACCGCCCTGGCGCAGGACGCGGGTCTTCATCACCCACGGCTGGACGAACGAATCCGGATCCTCGACCGTCATGTCGTATCGGAGCTCGTTGCCGACGCGCGTGAGCTTCTCGATGATGTGCATGTTGTCGGAGTGGAAGAAGCCCCCGCGTCCCAACCACGTCGAATCGACGAAGTTGATGGAGTCGATGACGAGCGTATCGCCTTCCCAGGTGCCGATGCTCTCGCCGTAATACGTGGTCAGGCTCGCCACCCGCGGGTTCCGCTGGCGGCCATCCGTCGGGATGTCGCGGAATTCCTCGTTGCCGCCGCCGTAATCGGCGTTCGCGCCGTAGAAGAAGATGACGTCTTTATCGGTCTGGATGATCCGCCGCGGCGTGCCGTGCCGCGGGATGCCGATCGGCTGGCACGTCATAATCGGATCGTCCTTGTTCGTCCACTGATCGAGTTCCTGAATCTTGTCCCAGAACTCGGGTTTGTACGTGGGAAGTCCCCACACCCCAAACCGCGAGGGCGAGAGCCACTCGTAATCCACCCAGAAGTTGTCCATCGGCTCTCTGCAGCCGACTTCGGGGTTGATCCCCGCGCCCTTCACCTGCGTGGGACCGCATCGGCGGGCGCCACCACCGGTGATTGGATTCGGCGCGCCGCCCCAGACTCCGGTCAGGTCCACGTGCCCGTCCGCTCGCCGCGGCGTTGGGGCGGGCGGAATCGGCGCCGGCGGGTTGTTGAACGTCAGCGTCCAGTTCGCAGGCTGAAGCGTCGGCGTCATCGACGCCCTGACGCTGGCAGGAACCGGCATGATGACGTACATCTGTCCGGTCTCCGTCCCCGTCGTCGTGATGTCGCGGACGACGGCGCCGTTCTGTTTCTCGATCATCCGGCCCGCATAGAACGCCTCCGCCGGATTCAGCGGGTTGTTCCAGTCTTTGTAGTTGCTGTAGTCGAACTCGTACGTCTTCGCGCCGTCCTTCACCGTGACGCGCTCGGCCATGAATTTGTCGTTGAGCCTCGCGGTCGCCATCGCCGTCGGCACGCCCGGGATCGGGAAGGTCAGCACCGGCGTGCTGCCTTCCCATGTGACCGACGTCTTCCCGACCGTCATGACATCGGCCGGTACCTTTTGCGGTCTCGCTGTCAGGTCAGGCGCGTTCGGAGCCTTGGTCCCGGCCATGGCCGCCTTCCACGCACCCTGTGGGCCTGCCCACAGGCGGATCATCCGCTCCGCCACCGTGGCCGGCATCGGCGTGGCTTTGCCTTTGCCCGGGTCGAGCTCGGCGCCCGGAATGTCTTCGTTCCAGGCATACGCACCGCTCAGCACTTCGATGTTGTTGCAGCTCTGGCCGTTGGGCCGGGTGCCGGTGATCTGGATCCGCTCACCCGAGTCTCTGTAGCTGATGCTGGTCCGGTACTTCGTCATGTTGCAGGGCTGTCCGTCCACCTGCATGGTGCCCTTGCCCGTGTATTCCAGGGTCATGAGCACGTCGTATTCCTCGTTGCTCCGAAGCATGCCCATGTACCAGCCCCACTTGAACAGGACTGACTTCAGGTCTTTCGCGTCGGGTGCCGGGGTGAAGTAGACCGGCGCGCCTCGGCCCCGGCCGCGAGCTTGTGCAGGAGCCTGGGCTCCGGTTGCCGGCGCTGCGCCTCGACCTTGCGCGCGAGACAGAGTCGGCACGCCGACGATGAGCGTTGCCGCGACTGCGACACTTGTCCACGTCATTCTGTTTCGAAAAGCCATAGTGATCTCCCAGTCGAGAGCGCGGTCCACTTAGTCGTTGGGGTTACCCGCGGAGATGTTCATGACGGTGCCGTCCGCCCGCGTAATCGACTTGAGGAATCCCAGGGGATGCCCGTTCCGTGCCGGGATGAACTTCGCGGTCAACGGTTCGCCGACCTTGAGCGCATGCGGGCCGACTTTGCTGATCCCGCGATCGGCGAGCGTCGTGGCCGAGCCGGTCGTGAACGTCCAGTCGGTCGTCGTGCCGTCGGCGTTCTTCACCGTGATCGTCAGCGATCCGTGCGGGTTCACGAACTTGATCATGGTCAGCGTGCCCTGAATTTCCTTCTCCGCCTTCATGTCGTAGACGCCGGCGAGGGAATGATGCGCCTGGAGCGTGACACCGGCCATCAAACACCCGCACGCGACGACACATCCCAAAGCTCGTTTAATCATCTGTGCCTCCGTGAAGTTGTGATCGGCACCAGGTGCCATCACATAGCTATCGAAACGACGCCGGACAACCGTCCCCCGAACGCGCACCGTGCCACGCGCCGGGCTCAAATCAAGGGTCTGATTATAGGGTACTCGGTGGCCGGGCGCCTCGCCCTTACGGGTGCTTTCGGCCGCCGGGACGCCCAGGGCGGCTCGAGGGGCGCGTCAGCGCGCGGTGGCCCTCTCCAGAGTGCGATCCTCGGCGCGGGAGGCCGAGAGGACGTTGCTCATCGCGTGGTTGCCCTCGTGGCAGGCGTATTCGAACATGCCGTACGACATGTCCCGGCGCAGCGGGAACGACGCCGTCCAGGGCCTGGTCCACGTGCCCGGATCGGTCACCGTCACTTCGTACTGCAAAGTGTCGGGCCCCGTGCGTGTGAAGCGCTCGACGACTGTGGCCTGGTCGCTCATCATCAGCAGGTTGCCGTTGCCCTGCGCGCCCGTGCGGCCGTTCAGGTTCGTCGTCTCGACGACCAGCGTGTTGCCCTCCCAGTGGCCGCGCGGATCGCCCATGTAGCCGCGGATCTTCGGCGAGACGTGCGGACGCCCGTCGAGCGGGATCACGCGCACCTCGTGAATCATCTCGTAGCGGATGACGACGTAGCCGGGGAACTGGAAGATCTGGTTCCCGTTGTTGTAGATGACCGGCATGATCGAGCCGAGCGGCCCGCGCGAGATGCACCGGTCGTACGGGCCGAGCTCGGTCCACGAGTTGAAGCCGTCGAGCTTCACGTAGGTGTTCGTGATCGTCGCGGCGCGTCGCTGCGCCTCGGGCGTGGACGGCGGCAGCCGTCCGTCCGGCGGATCGACGACGAGCGACGCCTGGTGTGAGGCCTTGCCCCACTCGAGCCAGTGCGACGGCGGGCCCGTCCCGTCGCCGCGCGGCGCCTCGTCTTTCGACACGAACTCCTCGAGCTCGGCGGACGATCGCTGGCTGTCCTGCTTCTGCCGCGCCGCGAACTCGGCGTCTGTGACGACGGCGCGCGTACCCATCTCCTTCGGGCGCTCGAACGGCACGCCGACCATGTCGGTGCTGGGCCAGATGCCGGTGAGATCCGGATCGCCCCATGCGGTCTTCGGCGGGGTGTACGAGGTCTTCGCGGGTGGCTGCGCGCGGACAGCGACGACCGAGAGCGACGCGCACGCGATCGCGACGAGGATCTTTCGCATCGACGTCCTCCGGCGGCCCCGAACGGGCCGCCCTACGAATGACGCACGTAGCGCGGGCCTTTCAGGCCCGCGATCCCGGCGTCGAATCACTACTCGACGGACTTCCCGCCCGCCGCGTCGTGCTCCGCGGCGCGCGCGGCCTTGAGGATGCCCTGAATACCTTCGTTCCCCTCGTGGCACGCGTACTCGAAGACAGGTTCCTTGTCGTCGCGCGTGAGCAGCATGCCGAACGTCCACGGCCGCACCCACGTGTGCGGATCGTCGAACGTGATCGACCAGTCGATGTTGTGATTCGGCAGGAGCTTGAACCGCTCGGTCGTCTTCAGGTGCTCGGAGGCGCCGCCGTACGCCGACCGCTCGTTGAAGTTCGTCGTCTCGACCACGAGCGTGTCGCCCTCGAAGTGGCCGCGCGCGTCGCCCATGTCCTCGCGGAGATCGCTGGCGATGTGCGGCCGGTTGTCGAGCGGGATGAGCCGCGTCTCGTGCACCATCTCGTAGGTGATCGCGACCCAGCCCGGCCCCTGGACGATACGATACGAGTTGCCGTAGATGGCCGGCATCATCGATCCCGGCAGGCCGCGCGTGATGCAGCGGACGTAGAGCGTCAGATCCTCCGGGCCGTCGAACGGCCCGTTGTAGTAGCCGTCGCCGCCGCGCCGCGCCCGGCGGGCCGCCGCGGCGCGATCCATCGCTTCCTTCGTCAGCGCCGGCCGCTGGCCGTCGGGCGGGTCCGAAATCATCCACGCGCGGCTGTTCTTCGCGTTGTAGTTCTCGTACCAGTGCGACGGCCCGGCGCCCGTGTCGTTTTCGGCCGTGCCGCCGATCGTGACGGCGGTCTTGTCGGTCCGCTCGTGCCGCTGCACGAGCAGCTTGGCGAGCTCAGCCGGCGTCACCTGATCCAGCGTCTTCCCGGCGAGCTCGGCGGGCCGCTCCATCGGGATGCCGCTCTCGTTGCTGTTGTTATACGTGCCGTTGAGATCCAGATCGCCCCACGGCGTATGCGGCAGCGCTTTCGCCTCCGGCTTCGGCGATGCGGGTCGCGTCTGTGCGAACGCGGAAGCTCCCAGACCGAGCACGACGACAACGGCGAGCGGGGTAACTGAGCGAGACAAGCCGCGCATGGCACACTCCTTCGAGTGAATTTTTCCACGGCCGCCGTACAGCGTCAATAAACGATGTAAGCATCGGGCGCCGATCAGAGTAATAATCTCCGACTGAAGTTTTCCACTCGAAGGGGCTGAAATGACCAAGACGATGTACGGAGTGGTGGCGGCCGTCGCCTTCTGCTCGGTGTCGCTCGCCGCACAGTGGCCGAAGATTCCGGACCCGAGCGTGCCGCGCACCGCCGACGGCAAGATCAACTACGACGCGCCGACGCCGCGAACGCCGGACGGCCACCCGGATCTGTCGGGTATCTGGATGCACGCCAACAGCGGACCGCCCAACGCCGGACGCGGCCGCGGCGGACGCGGGGCGGCGGCCGGGCGCGGCGCCGCGCCGGCGAACGGCGCGCTGAACGCCACCGCCCAGAGCGGGGTCGAGCGCGAGACCCGCGCAATCGTGGACGGAGCCGGCGGCGGCGGACGGCAGGGCGGCAATCGCGGCGGCGTCTCGCTCGAGCCGGCCACGGCGCCCTTCCCGTACGACCCGAAAGGCCCGCCCGTCGCGACGTTCTTCGAAGCCGGCGCCAACATGGAGGGCGGCCTGCCCTACACGCCGTGGGCGAAGGAACTGAAAGACAAGCGGATGGCCTTGAAAGACAAGGACAATCCGGACGCCAACTGCATGCCGATGGGCTTCCTGCAGTTTCATCAGCAGCCGCAGCCGCGCAAGATCATGTATGTGGACAAGCCGAACCCGAAGATGCTCCTGATCGAGTGGGAAGCCAATTACGGCCTGTGGCACATCTACATGGACGGCCGGAAGTTGCCAGCGCAGGGCGATCCGAATCCGTTCTGGTACGGCTACTCGGTCGGCCACTGGGAAGGCGACGACCTCGTCGTCGAGACGAACAACCTGCGCGGCGCCGAAGACAGCGCCAACGACGGCTGGCTCGACGTCAACGGCAGCCCGTACAGCGAGCAGGCCGTGTTCACGCACCGCATCCGCCGGCCCACGTACGGCCACCTGCAGATCGACGTCACCGTGAACGACCCCAAGTCGTACACGCACCCGTGGACCGTGCGCGTCGATCAGCGGATTGCGCCCGATCAGGAAATGATCGAGTTCATCTGCAACGAGAACCAGCAGTTCCGCCGCAGAATCAAGGTAGACGAGGGGAACGAGAAGTAGTCTCCAGTCTCCAGTCCCCAGTCTCCAGTCATGCCGCGCCGCCGTCGGGTACGCTCGACGCGCGGCGCGCTTCTGTCTGCGCCCCACTGCGCATCCGCCACGGCATCAGCGCCGACTCGGCGATGATCGCCGCCGACATCTTCGACGCGCCCGTCGCGCGCTCGCGGAAGACGATCGGCACCTCCACGACGCGGAACCGCCGCCGGGCGGCCGCCACCAGCATCTCGATCTGAAACGCATAGCCGCGCGACACGATCCCGGTCAGATCGATTTCGGCGAGCGCCTCGCGGCGCCAGCACCGGAAGCCGCTCGTGCAGTCACGCTCGGTCAGGCCCGACCACGCGCGCGCGTACGCGTTCGCGCACTGGCTGAGCAGCCGCCGCCGCATGGGCCAGCCGGGCGTGTCGCGCCGGCGCACGTAGCGTGAGCCGATGACGAGGTCGGTGCCGTCCGCGGCCGCCGCCAGCATCTCGCGGAGGTCGCCGACGTCGTGCGAGAGATCCGCGTCCATCTGGCACACGAGGTCGGCGTCGGTCGCGACCGCTTCGGAGAAGCCGTCCACGTACGCACGTCCCAGACCGCGCGGGCCGCGGCGATGCAGGCAGCGGACGCGCGCGCCGAATTCTCCGACGAGCGCCTCGGCAATCGCGCCGGTGCCGTCCGGCGAGTCGTCGTCCACCACCAACACTCTATAATCCGGCTCCTGAAGGAGCGCGCGAACCAGCGTCGGCAGGTTCTCCCGCTCGTTGTACGTCGGCACGACGATGAGGACCTGCATGTGAGCGAGCAATGCCTGTCAGGCGGGCCGGCGTGAGGTGGCAGGCGCGGGGAAGCGCATGGCTGCTGGTCGTGGTGCTCGCGTTCGCACTGCGCGCGCCCGCGATGCACGATCGATTCTATTCGAACGACGAGGCCACCTACTCAGCGCTCGCCGCGAAAATTCTCGCCGGCGGAACAATGTATGTCAGCGCCGTGGATCACAAGCCACCGGGCATCGCGTGGCTGTACTCAGGGATCTACCGGATTGTCGGCACCTATCGTCTGCGGTGGATTCGCGTCTTACTGGCGCTCGTCGTGGCGCTGACGGGCGTCGCGTTGGGAGAACTGACGGCGACGTTGACAGCCGACACATACGCGCGCACCGCGGGACTGCTCTACGTCCTGCTGTCGGTGACCGGCTTCGCGCCCAACACGCAGGCCGCCAACACCGAACTGCTTCTCGACCTGCCCCTGGCCGCCGCGGCTATTGCGATGTCCATGCAGGTGCGTGAGACGCGGAGCGGCCGCGCGTGGGCGTGGACCATTGCGGCCGGAGCGGCCACGGGCCTCGCCGCGCTCTTCAACTATCACGCGGCGCGGGCCGGCGTCGCGGGGCTCGCGTGGCTGGCGGTCGCGCCGCGCGCGCCACGGCGCGCGGCCGGCGTCGACGGCCTCGCACTCGGCTTCGGCGCCGTCGCGGCGGCGCTCGTGGGCGGCTACGCGCTCACGCACCACCTCGACGCGTTCCTCTTCTGGGGCTGGC
>CAZOIK010000356.1:0-4237 GCA_964579765.1 uncultured Bifidobacteriaceae bacterium | reverse complement strand
ATCGTGCTGGCGCACGGGCTCTGGGTGCGCCGCTTCGGCGCCGACCCGCACGTGATCGGCCGCACGATCGCGATCTCGGGCGTGTCGACCGAGGTCGTCGGCGTGATGCCCGCGTCGTTTGCCTTTCCGAACCCGCGCGTCGACGCCTGGGCGCCGGAGCCAATCACGCGCTCGATGGGGTTCGGCATCTGGCTCTACAACGGCGTCGCGCGCCTCCGCGATGGCGTCAGCGTCGACGACGCACGCCGGGAGATGGATGCGCTCATCGGCGACATCGAGCTCGCGTTTCCAGGCGATCCGTTTGCCCGAGGCAACTCTGCCTTCATCAGGGTCGTCGCGACGCCACGCACGATTAAGGAGCGTCTGGTCGGCGGCGTCGCGCAAGGCCTCTGGATCGTGCTGGCGTCGGTTGGCCTGGTCCTGCTCATCGCGTGCGCGAACGTGGCCAACCTCTTTCTCGTGCGATCGGACGCGCGTCAGCGTGAGGTCGCCGTCCGGATGGCGCTTGGCGCCGGTCGCGCCGGCCTGGCGCGCTATTTCCTCGCCGAGAGCGTGCTGCTCTCGCTCACTGGCGGCGCCGTCGGCCTGGCGATCGCATGGATCGCCGTGCGCGTGCTGGTTGCCAACGGACCGACTGCGCTGCCGCGGCTCTCGGAGATTCGCCTCGACGCCGTCTCGATTGCCTACACCGTCGTGTTGACTCTGCTCACGGCCGGCGTGTTCGGCGCGATGCCGCTGGTGCGCGGCCCCGCGCTGTCCGCGGCGCTCGGCGACGGCGGACGTGGAAGCACGGCCGGACGCACGCGCCATCGGGCGAGGCGCGTGTTGATGGGCGCACAGGTCGCACTGGCGCTCGTGCTGCTGGTCGCGTCCGCGCTGATGATTCGCAGCTTCCAGCAGCTCCGCGCCGTCGATCCCGGTTTCAATCCGTCGTCTGCACTAGCGTTCAACGTCAGTCTGCCCGCGGCGACCTACCGGACGCGCGAGGCGGCAGTCGCGGCCCACCAGTCCGTGCTCGATCGCCTGTCCGCGCTGCCTGGTGTGAGCGCGGCCTCGGCCACGACATGTCTGCCGTTGACGTTCGCCTGCTACGGGAACTCGTTCTTCGTGCGAGGCCACCCGTTCACCCCGGACACGACGCCGCCGACCGCGATGTTTCGCGCCATCGCTGCGGAATACTTCGAGACGATGGGCATCCGCCTGCTGCGTGGCCGGACCATCACCCGCGCGGATGTCGAACACCAGCAGCCGGTGATCGTCGTCAGTGACGCGCTCGCCAGGCGCGTGTTCCCCAACCACGACCCGATCGGCGAGTACTTGATCTCGAGCGCACCACCGGTGCGTCCAGGCGGCCCGCCGCCGAACGTGCCCCTGGAGATCGTCGGCGTGGCTGCGAACGTGCCGATCCAGTCGCTCGCGGAACAGGTGGGCGCATCGATGATCTACATGCCGATGTCGATCGCCGGCGGCCCCGGCATCCCGGTGTCAGCACTCGTCGGTCCGGATGTGGCGGTGATGAACTTCGTCGTGCGGTCGTCGACGCCGCCGGCCGCGCTGCTGCCCGCGATCACGCGCGCGCTGGATGACGTCGATCCGGCGCTGGCCGTCGCGCAGGCGGGCACCCTGCAGGATCTCGTCGACAACGCCTCGGCGCAGACGGCGTTCACCATGGTGCTGCTCGCGATCGCCGGCGTCATCGCGCTTGCGCTCGGCGTCGTCGGCATCTACGGCGTGATGTCGTACATCGTCAGCCAGCGGAAGTCGGAGATCGGCGTGCGGCTCGCGCTCGGCGCCGAGCCGCACGCGGTGGCGGCGATGATTCTGCGCCAGGGCAGCACCGTCGCGGGCGTGGGGGCGCTGATTGGAGTGGTTGCTTCGCTGGCAGGCGGACGGGCGATCGCGTCGCTGCTTTACGGCATCAGCCCGCGCGATCCGGTCGTCTTCGTGGCGACGACGGCGCTGCTGATGATCGTGGCGGCACTCGCGTGCTGGCTGCCCGCCCGCGCGGCCGCGCGCCTCGATCCCGTCGATGCGCTTCGAGCCGACTAGGCGTCGCATGAAATGTCGGCTCATCTTGACATCGGAAGAGCATAGAAAATAGACTGTTTCGTATGCGCACGACGTTGGATCTGCCTGAGGCCCTGGTCGAAGAAGCGAGGAGCGCCGTCGGGTTCAAGTCGAAGACGGACACGGTCGTGTTCGCGCTGCGAGAAGTGGTCCGGCGGAGCCGCGTGGAAGACCTGAAGGCCCTGTTCGGACGCGTACAGATCGATCTCGACATTCCGAAGTCCCGACGCCGGCCAGCCAGAACATAACGTGGTCGTCGTCGACACGTCGGTCTGGGTGGCCGTGCTCCGGTCGCGAACCGCCCCCGAAGCGCCGGTGCTCGCCGCGCTGCTCGACGCAGACGACGTCCTCCTGCCGGTGCCGGTTCGCCTGGAACTCCTGGCCGGCGCCTCGGCGAAATTGCGGGCGCATCTGCGACGGACGCTCTCCGCGCTTCCCGTCGCCTATCCCACCGACGACACCTGGGCGCTCATCGACGAGTGGACCGAGCGTACTGTCGATGCCGGACAGCGCTTCGGTGTCGGCGACCTGTTGATCGGCGCCGTCGCTGCGGAGCGGGACGCACTGGTGTGGTCGCTCGACGGCGATTTCGACCGCATGGCCAGACTCAAGCTCGTGTCACTCTACGAGCCTTCCGGGCGATCGCGCTAGGCGTCAGCACGCTCCATGGTCCGCTTGATCTGCGGCGTCAGCAGGCTCAGCGGGACGGCGACGACGGCGAGGATCGCGACGACCATGAAGAAGAAGCGGCTGTGCGGCATGCGATCCCAGTAGATGCCGATGAAGCCGGCCAGATAGCCGCCGATGCCGAGGCTCGCGAACCAGCCGCCCATCATCAGCCCGCGCAGATTGGCCGGCGACAGCCGGTTGACGAGGGACATGCCCATCGGGCTGAGCGCGATTTCGCCGATCGCGATGAGGATGTTCGCCGCAATCAGCCAGAGCGGCGACACGCGGCCCGTGTCTCCGCCGAGCGTGCCGGCGTAGCCGAGCAGGCCGAACGCCACGGCGACGAGGATGACGCCGAGCAGCATCTTCACGGGTGTGGACGGCTCGGCGTCGCGTCGCTGCAGCCACGCCCACGCCGCGACGAGTAGCGGCGTCAGCGCGATCACGCCGAGCGGCTCGAACGTCTGGAACGTCTCCGGCGACCACGTCGTCGCCGTGCTGTCGCGTGCCCAGAACGTGAACGTGTAGAAGATCTGGTAGAACGCGATCCAGAAGACGAGCGACAGGCCGAAGATCGCGAGCAGCGTGATCACGCGCGAGCCCACTTCGTCCGGCTCGAGCGTCTTCACGTCGCCCGACACCGCCTCCGCCGTGACGGCGGCCTCCGCGACACGCCGGTTGAACGCGATGAACGTCACGAGCGAGAAGAGCATCGCGACGGCCGCCGACATGAAGGCGATGCTCCAGCCGTAGTGGTTGCGCAGCCACGCGACGGTGAGCGGCGACACGAACGCGCCGATGTTCACGCCCATGTAGTAGATGTTGAAGCCCTGATCGCGCAGCTCCGGGCGGTCGCGATAGAGGTTGCCGACGAGCGTCGAGACGTTCGGCTTCAGCAGGCCGCTTCCGCACGCGAGCAGCACCAGGCCGGCGTAGAAGAACGGCAGCGCCTCGACGCCGAGCACGAGGTGGCCGAACATCATCAGCACGCCGCCGACGATGACCGCGCGGTTGAAGCCGATGAACCGGTCCGCGATGAAGCCGCCGGCCACCGGCATCAGGTAGACGCCCGCCGTGTAGGCGCCGTACACCTGTCCGGTCTTCGCGACGCTGAAGTGCAGCGCCTCGTTCATGTACAGCGAGAGGATCGCCACCATCGAATAGAAGCTGTAGCGCTCCCAGAGCTCGGTGAAGAAGAGCACGTACAGGCCGCGCGGGTGCCGGGCGCGCGCGACGGCGATGTCGGACATGCGCGAGCGAGCTTACAACGTCTCTGTAACGCTGTGACAGAATGTTCGCGCGGTTGTCCCCATGTCGCGCGCGGTCCTGCTGCTCCATACGACGAACGATCAGCTTCTGAGTTTTCGAGACGCGGCCGCTGGCGTCGGCGTGGACCTCGTCGCCTCGGACGGCCACGCGGCGACGACGATCGACGAGGCGACGCGGCTGGCGATCGACCTCGCGACCTCGCGCGGCGTTGACGCGTGTCTCGCGGCCGACG
>CAZOIK010000355.1:0-4520 GCA_964579765.1 uncultured Bifidobacteriaceae bacterium | reverse complement strand
GGGGTTGACGCTCGACAAGGCCAACATCGCCGATCCGTCGGCGACGGCCGACGTCTGGGAACGCGCGATCCGCAAGATGCGCGTCGGGATGATGCCGCCGCAGAACGCGCCGCATCCTGACGCGAAGACCGAGGCCGGGCTCATCACGTATCTGAGCACGGCCCTCGATCGCGCCGGCGAGCAGCATCCGAATCCCGGCCGCCCGCTCGTGCACCGTCTGAACCGCGCGGAGTACGCCGACGTCATTCGCGATCTGCTCGATCTCGACGTTGACACGTCCACGCTGCTTCCGCCTGACGACGCCGCGTACGGCTTCGACAACATCGCCGACGCGCTCGGCGTCTCGCCGGTGCTGCTCGAGCGGTATCTCACGGCGGCGGGGAAGATCAGCTCGCTCGCGGTCGGCGATCCGACGACGGGGCCGGCGGGCGAGACGTTCCGCATCCGGCAGGACGCGTCGCAGGACATTCATCTCGAAGGCCTGCCGATTGGGACCGTCGGCGGGATCCTCGCGACGCCGACGCTGCCGCTCGACGGCACGTACGATTTGTCCGTCAAGCTGTTCCGCACGAACCTCGGCGTCGTCCGCGGTCTGGAGTACGAGCACGAGCTCGAATACACGGTGGACGGCGTGCGCGTGCACCTGTCGCGCGTCGGCGGCGAAGAAGACTTCCGCGCGAATCTGAAGAACATGACCAAGGCGGGCGACGACGTCGAGGCCCGCGCGCACATCCGGATTCCGCTCAAGGCCGGCCCGCACGTGATCACGGCGGCGTTCCTCGAGCGGACCGAGGCGGTGAACCCGCTGCGGCTCCAGCCGTTCGTTCGCAGCTCGAACGACACGCTCGACACGATCGGCAGCCCGCATCTCGACACGTTCACGATCACCGGCCCGTACGACGCCACGGGCCCGGGCGACACGCCGAGCCGCCGCCGCATCTTCACGTGCAAGCCGACGCAGGGTTCGGAGGCGAGCGAAGACGCGTGCGCGAAGAAGATCATCGCGACGCTGGCGCGGCGCGCGTATCGCGGCGAAGTGACGCCGGCCGATCTCGATCGGCTGCACGAGTTCTATGTGCTCGGCCGGAAGCAGGCGCCGTCCTCGTCGCGTCCGCAGCAGGCGTTCGAGACGGGCATCCAGACGGCGCTGCAGCGCATCCTCGCGAGCCCGAAGTTCGCGTTCCGTGTCGAGCGCGACCCGGCCAACGCGGCCGTCGGCGCCGTCTATCGCATCAGCGACCTCGAGCTGGCGTCGCGCCTGTCGTTCTTCCTGTGGAGCAGCATTCCGGACGACGAGTTGCTGCGCGTGGCCGACACCGGCACGCTGCACACGCCGGCCGTGCTGCACCGCGAGGTCCGGCGGATGCTCGCCGACCCGAAGAGCGACGCGATCATCCAGAACTTCGCCGGGCAGTGGCTCTACCTGCGCAACCTGAAGAACTTCCAGCCCAACTCGCTCGACTTCCCGGACTTCGACGACAACCTGCGCCAGGCATTCCAGCGCGAGGTCGAGATGTTCTTCGGCAGCGTCATGCACGAGGACCGGAACGTCCTCGATCTCATGACGGCCGACTACACGTTCCTCAACGAGCGGCTGGCGAAGCACTACGGCATTCCCGGCATCTACGGCAGCCAGTTCCGGCGCGTGACGCTCACCCCTGGGAGAGACGACGCGCGCATCGGCCTGCTCGGCAAGGGCGCGATCCTGATGGTGACGTCGCATCCGGATCGCACCTCGCCGGTCGTGCGCGGCAAGTGGGTGCTCGACAACCTGCTGAGCGCGCCGGTGCCGCCGATGCCGAACAACGTCCCGCCGCTGAAGGAAGATCCCAACCGCAGCGGGCGGCTCCTGACCATGCGCGAGCGGATGGAGGAGCATCGGCGCAATCCCGTCTGCGCCGCGTGCCACAAGATCATGGAACCGGTCGGCCTCGCGATGGAAAACTTCGACGCGGTCGGCGCCTGGCGCGGCCGCGACGGCGGCACGCTCGGCACGCCGATCGACGCGTCGGGCGAGCTGCTCGACGGCACGAAGGTGGACGGCGTCATCACGCTGCGGAAGGCGCTGCTGCGCAATCCGGAGCTGTTCGTCGGGACGGTGGTCGAGAAGCTGATGATCTACGCCCTCGGCCGCGGCATGGCGTATTACGACATGCCCGAAATCCGGAAGATCGTGCGCGAGACGTCGGCGGACAACTACCGGTTCACGTCGCTGATCATGGGCGTCGTGGACAGCCCGGAATTTCAGAAGCGAATCAAGGTTGGAGAGTCGGACAAGCTGGTTGCGGCAAACTGACGACGTGTAGACAAGGAGCCCGTGATGTTCATTACCAAGATGTCGTTGCCCCGGCGGACGTTCCTGCGCGGCATGGGCGTGACGCTCGCGCTGCCCCTGCTCGAGGCGATGGTGCCGGCGCTCACGGCGACGGCGAAAACCGCGGCCAACCCGCAGCGCCGGTTCGGCGCCGTGTTCGTGCCGCTCGGTGAGCGGCCCGGCTTCTTGACGCCGAAGACGACCGGCGAGAACTTAGATTTCACCCCGATTCTGAAGCCCATCGCGGAGTACCGCGATCACCTCACGATCGTCTCGGAGCTGTGCGATCCGCTCGACGGCCACGCGACGACCGTCGCCGCCTGGCTCAGCGGCGTGGTGCCGAAGCGCACGATCGCCGAAGACGTCCACAACGGCGTGACGATCGACCAGGTCATCGCCAAGGAGATCGGCCAGGATACGGTCTATCCGTCGATCGAGCTGGCGACCGAAGACTTCACGGGCTACGTCGGCGGCTGCGACACGCAGTATGCGTGCGCGTATATGAACACGCTCTCCTGGGCGAACGCGACGACGCCGCTGCCCATGGAGATCAACCCCCGCGTGACGTTCGAGCGGCTGTTCGGCCGCGCCGGCACGAGCCAGCAGCGGCTCGCGCGGATGCAGACCGATCAGAGCATCCTCGACTCGGTGCGCGACGACGTGAAGGATCTCGAGAGCGGGCTCGGGTCGAAGGACAAGACCCGGCTGAACGCCTATCTGGACAACGTCCGCGAAATCGAGACGCGCATCCAGAAGGCCGAGAAGCAGGCGACGACGAACGTGCCCGTGCCGGACGCGCCGATTGGCGTGCCCGAGTCGTTCGAGGAGCACGTCGCGCTGCAATTCGACCTGCTCGCGCTCGCGTACGAGGCGAACCTGACGAAGGTGTTCACGTTCATGATGAGCCGCGACGCCAGCCAGCGCGTCTACCCGAACATCGGCATCGCCGAGCCGCACCACTCGATGTCGCATCACGGCAACAACCCGGAGAAGCTCGCGAACCTCGTGAAGCTGAACACGTACCACATGTCGCTCTTCGCGAAGTTCGTGAAGAAGCTGAAGGAGACGCCCGACGGCGACGGATCGCTGCTCGATCATTCGCTGATCCTCTACGGCAGCGGCATGAGCGAGAGCGACATCCACTCGCGCCTCAACATCCCGACGGCGATCGTCGGCCACGGCGCCGGCCTGGTGAAGGGCAACCGCCACATCCAGACGGCGAAAGAGACGCCGATGGCGAACCTGCTGCTCGAGTTCGCGCAGAAGTTCGGCTGCGACGTCGAGAAGTTCGGCACGCTCAGCACGAGCGCGGTCGAGATCTAGCCATGCGACGCGCCCGTTACGCGCTCGGGCTGGCGGTGCTCACCGCCGCCACGCTCGGCGCGGCCGGAGAGAACCTCCGTGTCGTCGACGCGGTGAAGCAGGGCAACTTCGCCGCCGCGAAGGCCCTCATCGCGCGGCATGCCGACGTCAACACCGCCGAGCCCGACGGGATGACGGCGCTGCACTGGGCGGTCCGCGCCAACGACGTGGAGACCGTGCGGATGCTGGTCCGCGCCGGCGCCAACGTCAACGCCTCGAGCCGCTACGGCATCACGCCGCTCATTCTCGCCGCCGAGACGGGCGATCCGACGGTCGTGGCCGCGCTGCTCAAGGCCGGCGCCAACCCGAACAGCGCGATGCCCGAAGGCCAGACGCCGCTGATGACGGCCGCGCGGACGGGCAACGTGGACGCGATCAAGCTGCTCGTCGAGACCGGCGCGAAGGTGGACGCGAAGGAGCAGTGGCAGGGCCAGACGGCGCTGATGTGGGCGGCGGAGCAGAACAACGCCGCCGCGGTGACGACGCTGATCCAGCTCGGCGCCAACAAAGACGAGCGCTCGAAGCTCCTGAGCTTCCCGGAATTCAAGTGGGAAACCTCGGGCATGGTGACGACCGTGCTGCCGCGCGGCGGCTGGACGTCGCTGATGTACGCCGCACGCGACGGCGCGAAGGACGCGGTCGCTGCGCTCGCCGACGCGAAGGCCGATCTCAACGCGACCGATCCTGACGGCACGACGGCGCTGATGTACGCGATCACGAACGCGCACTTCGACACGGCGGCGGTGCTCATCGAGAAGGGCGCGAATCCGAACGTCGCCGACAGCACGGGCACGACGGCGCTTTATTCGGCGGTCGACATGCACACGATGCCGCCGATGCTCAG
>CAZOIK010000354.1:0-15205 GCA_964579765.1 uncultured Bifidobacteriaceae bacterium | reverse complement strand
AACTGCGCCCGTCGGACGTCGTCGGATCGTGGATCGGTCCGTTCGGTCTCGGGATGAACCGGCAGATCTTCACGTTCCTCCTCGTCGGCAACCAGCTGCGCGGCGTCGTCTGCGGACGCTGCGACAACCCGGACACGCTGGCGGCAATCGAGCACGTCAAGATCGTCGGAAACACGCTGTACTTCGACATCGCGCACCAGGACTGGGGCGAAAGCGACCCGCCGACCTTCGATCGCAGCATCTTCGCCCAGGTGGTGCAGAACGAGATGCTCGCCGCCATCCTCGGCAAGAACGTCGCCGTCGATGCGGCCAACCCGCCCGCGCGGCCGGCCGGACGCGGCTTCACGCTGCTCGGACCGATTGCGCCGCAGGCGACGAAGGGAAACACGTCCGAGGGGATCGACGTCTGGGGGCCTGGGACCGGTGCCGCCCTCGCGCCGCCGCCCGGCCGGACGGTGATCGTGCCCGCGCGGGGCCGCTGACACGGCCGCTGTTCCGTTTGTCAGGCGCGCGCGCGGCGCTGCCGTGCGCGCAGATGGCTCTGCCGGCCCCGCAATCGACGCTGACAGCCCCGCAATCGACGCTGCCGCTGGCGCAAGTGGATTTGCCGTCCGTACAAATGGATCTACCGTCCGCACAAGCGAACTGACGGGCTGCGCAGCGCGACTGACAGGCCCGCGCGAGCGACTGACCGTCGTTCCCGGCCAGCTGACAGCCGCGCCGGTCACTCGTACCGGAGCGCTTCGATAGGATCCAGGCGCGACGCCTTGCGCGCGGGGTAGTACCCGAAGAAGATGCCGACCGCCGCGGAGAAGAGGAACCCGCCCGCGACGCTCAGCACCGACACGAGCGTCGGCCAGCCGGCGACGGCCGAGACAATCTTCGACGCGGCGACGCCAATCACAATGCCGGCGAGGCCGCCCGTCAGGCTCAGGAACACCGCCTCGGCGAGAAACTGCAGCAGGACGTCGGCGCGCCGCTCGCCGATGGCCATCCTCAGGCCGATATCGCGCGTCCGCTCTGTCACCGACACGAGCAGGATGTTCATGATCCCGATGCCGCCGACGACCAGCGAGATCGAGGCGACCGTCGCGAGCAGCAGCGTCATGATGCGGCTGCTGCCTTCGGCCGCGCTCGCGATCTGACTCAGGTTGCGGACGCTGAAGTCGGCCGTGTCGCCCGGCTTGATGTGATGCCGCCGGTCGAGCGCGTTCGTCACCTGCGCCACCGCCGCATCGACCTGGGTGGGACTCGCCGCCTGCACATAGACCCAGCGCGCGTAGCCGGTCAGGCGCGGCGCGAGGCCGAACGGATTCGGCGACGCCGAGTAGTTCGGGTTTGCCGTGGACGCGTAGATCGAGGACGACGACGACGCGGGTGGGGCGGTCGGCGCGGCGACGCCGAGCACCTTCCGCTCCGCCGTCGAGAACGGGATCATCACGAGGTCGTCCTGATCCTGTCCCCAGGGCGTCTGGCCCTTCGCCGCCAGCACGCCAATCACTTTCACCGGCACGCCCTTCACGAGCATCGTCGCGCCGAGCGGATTCTGATCGACGCCGAACAGCTCGCGATACACCGTCTGTCCGATGACGGCGACGAGCGCCGCGCTGTTCTCGTCCTCGTCGGTGAGGTCGCGGCCGATCGCGATCTGCCAGTTCGTCATGTCCGGATAGGCCGGCGACACGCCCTGGATGTTCGTCGTCCAGTTCTTGTCGCCGTATTCGACCTGCCCCGACTGCCGGTTCACGTAGGCGACGCGGCTGACCGCGGGCTCGCGCGCGAGCGCGTCGGCATCGGCCACGGTCAGCGTGGACGCGCTGCCGAAGCCCGCGCGCACGCCGCTCGTCGTCGTCGCGCCCGGCTGGACGACGAGCAGGTTGGTGCCGAGACTTTCGAGCTGCCTGCGCACGGCTTCGTTCGCGCCCTGGCCGACGGCGACCATCGTGATGAGCGCCGCGACGCCGATGAAAATGCCGAGCATGGTCAGCGCCGATCGCATCTTGTTGCGGCCGATGGCCTGCACCGCGGCCGACGCGATCATCAGCGCGAATCGCGTGAGGCCGAGGCCGTCGCCGGCCGGCGGGGGAGCCTGGAGCACGGCGGGCGGCGCCTCGGGGACTGGACGCGTGCGCTCGTCAGAGACGATCTCCCCGTCGCGCATCGTCACGACGCGGTCGGCGTAGGCGGCGATGTCGGGCTCGTGCGTGACGAGGACGACGGTCACGCCTTCGTCGCGGTTCAGGCGCACGAGCGTGTTCATGATCTCCTGCGAGGTGCGCGTGTCGAGGTTGCCCGTCGGCTCGTCGGCGAGCAGGACGCGCGGGGCGTTGATCAGCGCGCGCGCGATGGCGACGCGCTGCTGCTGGCCGCCGGAGAGCTGCGACGGCGTGTTGCGAATCCGTTCGGCGAGGCCGACGCGCGCGAGCGCCGCGGTCGCCCGCGCCGTCCGTTCGCGGGCCGGCAGCCCGGACGCCGAGTAGAACAGCGGCAGGACGACGTTCTCGAGCGCCGTCGTGCGGCCGAGCAGGTTGAAATTCTGAAACACGAAGCCGATGCGCTCGCTGCGGATCTTCGCGAGCGCCGGCTCGTCGAGCCGCGCGACGTCCACCCCGTCGAACCAGTACTCGCCCGACGTCGGCCGATCGAGGCAGCCGAGAATCGCCATCAGCGTCGATTTGCCGGATCCCGAGGCGCCGACGATCGCGACGAAATCACCGCGCGCGATCGCGAGGTTGACGCCGCGCAGCGCCTCGATGTCCACGTCGCCGACGTGATACGTACGGGTGAGGGTCCGCACCTCGATGAGCGCGCGGCTCGCCATGGCTCAGAGCCCGAACATCCGCAGCCGCCGCGGCGCGCCCGCGGCCGCCGCTCCCTTCTCCGACACGATCACCTGATCGCCGGGCTCGAGCGGACTCTGCTGCAGCTCGGCGTACGAGTCGCCCTCGAGGCCGACCGACACCGACACGGCCTCGGGATGGTGGTCGCGCAGCACCCAGACCTGTCCCTGGTTGGCGGGTTCTTCGCCGGTCGCCTCGAACGCCTCTCTCGCCGCGCCGCCGGCCTTCGTCACGCCGCCGGGCACGTAGCGCAGCGCCGTCTCCGGCACGCGCACGACGTCGTCTCGCATGTCGGTGACGATGTGGACGGTGGCGGTCATGCCGGGCTTGAGCAGCAGCTGGGGATTGGCGACGCCGATCACGACGTCGTACGTGACGACGTTCTGCACCGTCTGCGGCGCCTGCCGCACCTGCGACACCGTGCCCCAGAACGTGCGATCGGAAAACGCCTCGACGGAGAACGACGCCGAGCGGCCGGCCTTGGCGTCGCCGATGTCGCCTTCGCTGACGTTCGCGTCCACCTCCATCTTCGTCAGGTCGGTCGCGATGAGGAACAGCGTCGGCGTCTGGAAGCTCGCGGCGACCGTCTGGCCCGTCGTGATGTTCCGCGACACGACGGTGCCGTCCACCGGCGAGACGATGTTCGTATAGCTGAGGTTGATCTTCGCGGCGTCGAGCGCGGCCTGCCGCTGCGAGATCGTCGTGCGGTCGAGATCGACCTGCGCCCTGGCTTGATCGGCCGCGCTTTTGGACGAATCGACCGTGTCCTGCGGCACGAGGCCCTGTTGACCGAGCTTCAGGTTGCGCTGGTACGTGACGTTCGCGTACTCGAGGCCCGTCTGATCCTTTTCGAGCTGAGCCTTGGCGGCGTCGAGGTTCGCGGCGTCCTGCTCGACCGTCGATTGGTAGGGCCGCGGATCGATCTTCGCGCAGAGCTGTCCCTTCACGACCTTCGTGTTGTAGTCGCAGGACACCTCTTGAATGACGCCGGAGACGTACGTGCCCACCTGGACGACCGTGACCGGGTTGACGGTGCCGCTCGCGGTCACCGTCCGCGCGACGGATCCGCGCGTGACCGGGGCGGTTTCGTAGTCCACGCTGGCCTGGGTGCGTTGGTCGCGCCAGAGCAACACCGCTCCGATGGCGACGATTACGAGGACGATGGCGATGACAGCTCGTCGCGTCATGATCCGATCGTCCGCAAGTGGCCTGCCAACGTCTCAGGGTGCTTGTCTTATTACAGAGGTCGTGCATGAGCAATCGCCGACTCGTCGTCGGAGGAACTCATGTGCCCCGTGACCCGTGCGATCGCCTCTGGCTCTTTGCCGACGCGGGCGTCGCGTGGACGTCCACGACGTCGCCGTCGTTCGTGGGAGGAGACCGCGACGCCGTCTCGTCGGCCGGGGCAGGGATGGGTGTTCGCGTTCAACCTCGCGCCCGGCTTCTGACTACTCGCGGCGCAGCTCGACGAACTGCCGCGCGCCCTGCCGCCAGATCAGCAGGAACGCCGGCTTGCCCGACTGGACGGCGCGCAGCGCGCTCACCGCGTCGTCGCGCGAGTGCACGGGCTGGCGGTTCACCTCGAGGATCACGTCACCCGGCTTGAGGCCCGCCGCGGCGGCCGGCGTGAACGGATCGACGTTCTCGATGACCGCGCCCTGTGTACCGGTGGGCAGCTTCAGCTGATCGGCGGTCGAGGCCGACACGTCGCCCAGTGTGAGGCCGAATCCTGGGTGCGCTGGCGCTTGCGCCTTTCGCCTGACTCGATCCTTCGAGCTCGAGCCTGCCGATCGTCGCCGTCGTCGTCTGGCGCCGACCGTTGCGGTAGTAGACGATGGGCACGCTGGCGTCCGGCGCGGTGTTCACGACGAGCGCCGTCAGGTGATCGGCGTCCGGCACGGGCTGTCCGTTGAATGCGACGATCACGTCGCCCGCGCGCAGGCCCGCGCGCTCGGCGGGCGAGTCAGGCTGGACGCGGCTGACGATTGCGCCCTGCGTGTTCGGCAGGCCGAGGCCGCTGACTTCGTCCTGCGTAATCGGCGCCGAGAGAATCTGCACGCCGAGCTGACCGCGCTCGACGACTCCTTTGCGGAGCTGCGGCAGCAGCGCCTTCACGGTGTTGACGGGCACGGCGAAGCCGATGCCGATGTTGCTGCCGCCGTCCTCGCCCGCGAGAATCGCGGTGTTGACGCCAATCACCTCGCCGCGCGTGTTGATGAGCGGGCCGCCGGAGTTGCCCGGGTTGATCGACGCGTCGGTCTGCAGCATCTTCTGCCACCGGCCTTCGCTCGTCGCGAACGGACGGCCGTTGTAGCTGATGACGCCGACGGTCACCGTATGACCGAGCTGGAACGGATTGCCGATCGCCATCACCCAGTCGCCCGGCTCGAGCGCGTCCGAGTCGCCGAGCGTGGCCGTCGGCAGGTTCGCGGGCGCGTTCTTCAACTTGATGAGCGCGCTGTCGGTCAGCGGATCGCGTCCCACGACGGCCGCCTCGTAGGTCTTGTGCACCTCGCTGAAGAGCGCGACGCGGATCCTGTCCGCGCCGGCGACGACGTGGTTGTTCGTCAGGATCTCGCCGTCAGCGCCGATCAGGAAACCCGAGCCGAGCGCTTCGCGCACCTGCTCGCGCGGCGTCTGGTTCGGGGTGCCGGGCTGTCCCGGCGCGCCGAAGAACCTCCGAAAGAAATCGTTGTCGCCGCCGCCGCCGAAGAACGAGGAGACGTCGGGCGTCTTCACATGCGACTGCGTGGTGATGGCCACCACGACGGGGTTTTCACGCTTGGCGATCGAACGAAAGAGACCGGTGGTGACCACCTGGTCGTCGTCGTGACGATCGGCGGCGGCTGAAGCCGCCGAGGTGTTCGCCGCGGTCGTGTTCGACGACCCGGCCGGCGGCGCCTTGCGTACCGCCGTGGCCACCGCGACCGCGGCCGCGATGATGAGGACGGTCAGCACGACCGGCAGCATCCGTTTGGGCATCGCAGATCCTCCTGTTCGTACGCGCGTGCATCACGCGTTCCCCGCGCGGCGTGGTACGTGCGATGCACCCTGGCCGCGCGTGCCTCCGATCACGACGTGGACGCGCTGGAGTCATCGGGCTGCGGCCACGGCCGCCGTGCTCGCGCTCGTGGCGTCCGGCGCGTCGTGTGCCGGCGTGATGAGCGGGTTGGGCATCTCGAGACAGGCCCGGATGATTCGCAATCTCGAACGTGCGCGCGGGCTCGTGGACGCCGCGCTGTCGTCCGTGCCGGGCCCGCCGCGCGGACGTGCTCAGGCGTGGAGCTGCCGCCGCACCTGCAGCAGCCGCATGAGATAGGACAACGTCACGACGCCCTGCAGGCGGCCGTCGGCGACGACGGGGAGCTGGCTGATGTGCTCGCGGCCCATGAGCTCGAGCGCGTCGCTCGCGGAGACGTCCGGCGGCACCGGGTGCAGCGTCTGAATCGGGCGCATGGTCTCCGCGACGGTCATCTCGTCCCACCGATCCGGCTCCACGTGCTTCACGTCGTCGGGCGTGATGAGGCCGACGATGTGGTCGTCGCGGTTCACGGCGAAGCACCGCGAGACCACACGCAGCAGCTGATCGTTCACGAACCGCTGCAGCGTCGTGCTGCCCTCGACGGCCGCGCAGTCGCGGACCATCACGTCGGCGACGCGCAGCCCGTCGAGCGCGCTGTGGATGCGCGACTGCAGGACGTAGCTCTGCGCGGCCTCGAGCAGGAACCAGCCGATGAACGCGATCCACAGCCCGCCGAAATCGCCGCGGGCGAGCAGCGCGTACAAGCCGATGCCGATGAAGACGAAGGCGACCACCTGTCCCGTCCGCGCGGCGATGCGCGTCGCCCGGTCGGCGTCGTGCGTGATCGCCCACACGACGGACCGGAGCACGCGGCCGCCGTCGAGCGGGAAGCCGGGCAGCAGGTTGAAGACCGCGAGCGCGACGTTGATGTACGCGAGCCACCCGAGCACGGCGGCGAGCGCCGTCGGCACCGCGTTCGGCTCGGTCCATCCGGCCGCCGCGGCCCCGGCGCGGCACAGCAGGCCGATGACGACGCTGGCCGCCGGGCCGGCGATCGCCATCCAGAACTCTTTGCCGGGCGTGGCGGCGTCTTTCTCAATCTGCGCGACGCCGCCGAGCGCGAACAGCGTGATGCCGCGCACGGGCAGGCCGCCGAGCCGCGCGACCGTCGCGTGCGCGAGCTCGTGCAGCACGATGCAGAGGAAGAAGAGCGCGGCGGTGACGAGCGAGAGCGTCCAGACGAACCCCGTGGACCAGTCGGGGTTGACGCTGGCGAACTGGCCGACGAGCGCGAGCGCGATGAGCCATGCGATGACGAACCAGCTGTAGTGGAGTCCGACCGGGACTCCGAACCACCGTCCGAGCCTGATGGTCATGCGCATGGCCGGCCTGCCCGCTAGGCGTGCGAATGCGGCCGCGCGATCGCGTGATACAGCACCAGCACGATGATCGACCCGATCACAGCGACGAACAGGCTCCACATGTTGAACCCGGTGACACCCACCGAGCCTGCCGCCGAGAAGATCCAGCCGCCGACGATGCCGCCGACGATGCCGAGGATGATGTCGCGGAAAAGTCCTTCGCCCGATCGGTTCACGATCAAGCTGCCGATCCAGCCCGCGATGGCGCCCAGGATGATCCAGCTCAGAATGCCCATGCCCTTGCCTCCCGATCGAACGACTGCAACGGGGCTGCCAGGGCTGGCACTCGCCTCGACGGCGCGACGCGTCGATCGGCCCCGTCGCCCGATGGCATCGCGATTGATATTCAAACGCGTGGGCGCACTGACAGGGGAGATCGACCAATGGCCGAGTACGGCGAAGACACATCCATTCCGACACTCATCCGCGGGCTCCTCGACGACGCGCGGTCGCTCGTGCGCGAAGAGCTGCAGCTGGCGCGCGCCGAGCTTCGCGAGGAGGCGACGCAGATGCAGACCGTCGCCGTCGCGTTCGGCATCGCGGCCGTCGTCGGCCTCATCGGCGCCGCCGTGCTCAGCGTCGCCATCGGCAGCCTGATCGCGTACTACGCGAGCTGGCCAGTCTGGATCGGCTACGGCGTCGTCGGCATCGTCTGGCTCGTCTGTGCGTGGATCGCCGTCGCGTACGCCCGCGGCCGCCTCAGGGACGTCCGGGCGATTCCGAACACGGCGCAGACGATGAAGGAGAACATGACGTGGATGCAGAACAAGTCCGCCTCGAGATAAAGCACACCCGCGCGTCCATCGACCGCAAGCTCGACCTGCTGTCCACGCGGACGTCGGAGCTGGCGGACCGCGCGCGGGACACGGCGCGTCGCACGACGGCAGCCGCGCTCATCGGCGTGGGCGCGTCGATTGCCCTGTCGTGGTGGAAGCGGCACGCGTGAGTGACGCCGCGATCTCGTCGTAGTAGCTCGGGAAGCTCGCGAACCAGGTCGTCGTGCTCACCGAGTGGTCCCACCCGAGGTCGGCGAGCTGAAGCTGCGCGCGCGCCTGGTCGAGCGTCTTCAGCTGATCCTTCGTGACACCGCGCCGGATGAGCGCGCGCATGCGATCGTTCATCGTCTGAAACCGGACGCGGTACGCGCGCACGTCGTCCCTCGTCATGATCTTGCCGTGTCCCGGAATCATGGTGTCGAAGTCGAGCGTGAGCAGCTTGTCGATCGTGGAGACGAACTCGATCGCGCTCCCGCCGCCCGGGTAGTCGATGACGGGCATGCCGTCGATGATCAGGTCGCCGGTGTGGACGGTCTTCAGATCGGGAAAGTCGATCACCGTGTCGCCGTTCGTGTGACCGCGGCCAAACCAGAACAGCTTCACTTCGACGCCGCCGAGATAGACGGCGCTCTCGTCGGCGAAGGTGATGTTGGGCGCGCCCGGCTGCTTCAGGCGCAGGAAGTTCGCGCGGATGTTCCGCTGCGCGATGATGTTGACGCCGAGCATGTCGCGGACGTACGCGTTGCCGCTGGCGTGATCGGCATGATGGTGCGTGTTGAGGACGTACTTCACCGGCAGCGGGCTGACCATCTTGACCTGCGCGAAGACGTCCGCGGCCTGGCTCGCGAACTTGTCGTCCACGACGATGAGGCCCTCGGGCGTGACGCGGACGGCGACGTCGCCTGATTCGTGCACGAGGCCGTCGCCCGTGTCGCCGTTGCGGCAGCCGGTCATGCACGGCAGGAACGGCCCGCGGATCACGTAGAGCCCGTCCTTCACCTTGTCGGCGCGCATCGGTCCCTGCCTGAGCACCTCGAGGTTCTGTTTGAGCGGCAGCGGCTGCGTGAGCGTCGCGGCGGTCAGGATGGCGAACACGGCCGTGAAGACGAGAGCGAGAGCGGTGCGCATGCGCGACATTCTGCGCGTTTTTCCCGCGGCCGTGCGTAGGAATCCGCGCGGGCGCTGCGCCGCCGCCGGCGGCGGTCCGTTCCAAACCCCGCATTTGCAGAGACATACGGCCGCAAGAGCGGCTGGCATTGTGATTGCCCCTTCCCGCGCAGTCGAGAAGGAGATCGCGATGCGTATTCGAATGCTTGCAGCGGTGATCGTGGTGGGCGCGGCGACCGGAGGGTGCGTCACGACGCACGGCGCGTCGGACGGCGGGCCGCTTTCCGCCCCCGATCTGCCGGCGCTCGCGGGCGAGGCGGCGACCTGCGGCGGCGCGCGCGAGAAGGTGTTCACGCTCGAAGCGCGCGAAGCGACGGTCAACCTCGGCATGGGCGTCCGCTTCAACGCGTGGACGTACAACGGCGCGCTGCCGGGTCCCGTGCTCGAAGCGTGCGAAGGCGACCGCGTGAAGATCGTCCTGCACAACCACGCGGGGACGTCGCACGGCTTCGACTCGCACGCGCTGCGCGCGGACACGATGCATTTCGGGCCCGTCGGTCCCGACGGCACGATGACGATCGAGAAGACCGTGGACACGCCCGGCGTGTTCCTCTACCACTGCGCGTCCGGGCCGGTGACCGACCTGCACATCAAGAGCGGGCTGAGCGGCGCGATGATCGTCTACCCGCGCGGCCAGCCGTGGCGGCCGGCGCGCGAGCTCGTCGTCGTCGAGAGCGGCGTCTACGGCGACCGCGACGCCACCGGGCTCATTCCCGGCACCGATCCCGTGCGCGTGCAGAAGAACGATCCCGCGCTGATGATGTTCAACGGACGTCTCGAGCACACGGCGATGGCCGTCAAGCCGGGCGACCTCGTTCGCGCGTATGTCGTGAACGTGGGGCCCGGCGTCTCGGCGATTCACGTGATGGGCACCATCCTGGACACGGTCCAGGACGGAGCGACCGAGCTGAGACACGTGCAGACCTACGGCGTGCCGCCTGGCAGCGGCGCGGTCGTCGAGTTCAGGATTCCGGAAGCCGGCATGTTCGGCCTCGTCGATCACGATCGCCTGTCGTACCTGCCGTACGGCATGGTGCTGATGTTCGACGCGACCGGCGGGCACGCGCGCCACTCGTAGCGCGTCGCCACGGTGCCGCGGCTGGAGAGTATCCTAGCCGCGGCACATGACGCCGTTCGTCCGCAGCCTCGGGATTGCCGCCGCGTTCGTCCTCTTGTCGTCCCCGCCTCGCCTGCAGCACTGGATTGGCGGCGACACACGCGCGTATGTCGTCGCGACCGTCGCGCTCGCCGTCCTCGTCGCGGTGCTGACGTTCGCCGCCGACGCGAACGAGCGCGATACCAGGCGCAGCGATCGGACGGTTCCGGCCGTTGTCGCCGGCGTGCTGGCGAGCGCGCTGATTGTCGTGACGTGCCGCGGTTGGCTCGACGCGATCCTGGCCGTTCCCGTCGATCCCTATCGCGGCGACATGCTGGTCGTCGTCCGCGAAGGGCTGCGGCGCCTCTCGACCGGACAAAATCCCTACACGGTCTATCACGTGCCGTGGGCGGCGCCGCTCGCATACGGCCCGCTGCTGTGGGCGCCGTACGCGATCCCGATGCTGCTGAAACTGGATCTGCGGTTTCTGACCGTCGCCGGCGAACTGTTCGTGCCCGTCGCGTGCGCCGTTGTGGCGGTCGTGTCGGCGCGGCGCGGCCGCGTGCTGTACGCCGTGGGCGCGCTCGTGCTGCTCGCGGCAATCGGCCTCAACCCGGATCTTGCCCGCTTCACCGTCGTCGGCCACACGCCGGTGTACTGGCCGCTGCTCGCGCTCTTCGCGTGGCTCGTCGCACGCGAGCGCTGGAGTGCGGCAGCGCTCTGCCTCGGGCTGCTCGTCGTCGCGCGATCGACGATGGTCGCGGTCGTGCCGGTGCTGCTGATGACGGCGTGGCTGCGCGATCGTCGCGCGTTCGCGCGGATCCTGCTGCTGACGGCGGCGCCCGTCGTGCTGACGCTGCTGCCGTTCGCCGTCTGGGATCTCAACGCGCTGACGTACGCGCTCTATGGCAGCTACGAGAAGGTCATCAAGGAAGTCGTCTGGCCCGATCCGACCGTGCCGCACACGATCGGCCTGACGGGCGTGCTGTTGACACATCACTGGCAGCGATGGGTCGAAGCGGTGCAGCTCGCCGTGCTGCTGCTGGTCTACGTCGCGTGCTGGTTCGGCCTGCGCGCGCGGCGCGCGCCGGTGCGGCTGATGACGTTCGCGCTGCTCGCGTTCAGCATGACGACGCTGTGGCCGGTGACGTACATCTACTTCGACGTCCTGCTGCTGTTGACGGCGAGCGTGCTGGCCGACATGTCGCCGGCCCCGGCGCGCTGGCTGCCGCGGTGGAGCGCGCTGTATGCGGCATCGGCCGCTGTCGTCGCGGCGCTCGCGTGGATGACGCTGCCCGCGGAGGTGGTGACGAGCCCCGTCCGATGGCGTGACGCGCCGCGCGCCGCGTCCGTCGTCTGCGTGCGGCGGACGTCGTCGTCTGCGGCGGTGGCCGTGCAGACAGGCGCTGCGCCGGCGGGAACGCCTCAGGCCATGTCTGTGTCGCTCAACGGCGTCGCGCTCGGGACGATCGACCTCAGCCCGGCCGGCGATCTCGTGACGCTGCCCGCGCCGGCGCGTCTGTGGCACGTCGGCGCGAACAACCTCGAGTTCGCCGTCGCGGCCCCCGTGGCGATTGGCGACGTCGTCGTCCGCCCGCGCTGACTCTTATCTCCGTGGCGGCGCGGGCTTGCCGATCGCGGATCCGTCGCGCTGCGATCCGTCGAGCGGCCCGTTCTGCAGGTGCCCGTCGTACAGATCCTTGTTGTTGTCGGTGCAGGCGTATTCCATGACGACCCAGTCTTTCGGCGCGATCGGGATGTCCCAGCCGACCGTCCACGGCTTCGTGTAGAACTTCGGGTCGTCGATCGTCTCTTCGTAGTGCAATCGGCCCGCGCTGACGCGGCGCCAGCGTTCAATCACGTGCAGCGCGTTGCTGTGCCGATCGCCGTGATCGTCGAGCCAGGTGCGATCGGTCAGGTTGACGGTGTCGATGACGAGCGTGTCGCCGTCCCAGCGGCCGATCGAGTCGCCGAGCAGCGACGGCTCCCAGTCGGGGCGATGTCCGCGTCCGTCGGTGTAGACGACGCGGAAGTTGTGCATGTACTCGTAGAGGAAGATCACCTTGTCGGGAAGCTGGACGATCTGCATCGGGTACGGCGACGTGTTCACGCGCGGCACGCCCGGGAAGATGCAGCGGCTGGTCGGGTCGATGTGGTTCCACACGTCGTTGAACGCCTTGAGGCCGTCGGGCGTGAAGGGCAGCGGCTCGACGCCCTTCGACGTGTTGACGACGAGCGACTTGTTCCACACGCCCGAGAGATCCGCCTTGCCGTCGGCCGTGCGCGGCGCGGGCCCGTCGGCCTGCGCGGCCGCGACCGCCGGCACGAGCAGGGCCGCGGCGACGATCAGCGTTTTCATGGCGCGCCTCATTTGCCGGCGCCGGCGGACGACCCGGCGAGCACGCGGCGTCCGTCGGCGAGCGTCCACGACTTCGCGTTGCACGTGTGCGTGCCGTCTTTCGCTTCCCAGCCTTCGACGGTCACCTCTCCGCCGATCGTGAAGGTGTTGCGCGTCCAGCCCTGACGCGTCAGCGCGTTGGGCGCGCCGCCTTCGCATTGCCACGGCGTGATCCGGCCGTCGGCGTCTTTGACGTCGAAGTACAGCCAGATGTGCGGGCTCTGCCACTCCACTTTCGTGACGACGCCCTTCAGCGTGATCGGCTTGTTGCCGTCGAACTCGGCGGCGAAGGAGTGATGCGCGGCGAGCGGCACGGAGACGCCGAGCGCCAGGACCGCGGCCGCGAACGTTGAGACGCGTGTCATGCGGACCTCCTCGAAACGCCAAGAGCATACAATGCACGCCATGCGTCGCGTGACGGGAATCGCCCTCGTGTGTGCCATGGCCGTGGTCTGGGTGAGCGCGCAGTCGCGCACGGTGTGGGACGGCGTGTACACGGACGAACAGGCGGAGCGCGGGCGGGCGACGTTCGACACCGTGTGCGCGCGCTGCCACACGTTCGATCCGCAGGCGACAGGCAACGGCGCGCTGGCCGGCGACGGCTTCTGGACGGCGTTCTCGCAGAAGAACGTCGCGGATCTCCTGACGTACGTGAAGACCAGCATGCCGAACGGCAACGGCGGGTCGCTGCCGGCCAAGACCTACAACGATCTCGTCGCGCTGATCCTGAAGTCGAACGGCTTTCCGGCGGGGGCGGCGGAGGTCACGCCCGAGTCGGTCGTCGGCGTGGCGATCGTCCCGAAAGACGGCTCGACGGCACTGCCCGCCAACGCCCTGGCGCGCGTCGTCGGCTGCCTGGCGAAGAGCGGCAGCGACTGGGTGTTAACCCATGCCACCGCGCCCGAACGCACTGATCGGTCGGGCCCGGGCTCATCGGACGCGACGCGTCCGCTCGGCACGCGCGCCATCGCGCTGAAGTTTGTCCTCACGCCGCTTGACGCATTTGCAGGCAAGCGCATGTCGGTGAGCGGCATGCTGATAGGGGCCGACGGCGCCGACGGGATCAACGTCACTACCGTGAATCCGGTAGCCGAATCCTGCCCTTAACCTCCTTTATACCGTTGTAATATCGCGGGATAAAGGCGGGGCTGATGAAGCGACTGCTTCTTCCGTCGGCGTTCGGGCTCGGCGTCCTGGTGTTCTCGATTGCGGGTCATGCGGCCGGCGGCGATCCGTCGATCGTCACCGCCGCGCGCAACGACGATCTGGCCGTTGTCCGGGCCCAGCTCGCCAGGCACGCCAACGTCAACGAGGTCGCGCGCGACGGATCGACCGCGCTCCTCTGGGCGGTCTACAACGGCAACGCCGACATGACGCGCGCGCTCGTCGCCGCCGGCGCGCCGGTCAACGCGCCCAACCACTACGGCATCACGCCGCTCCTGCAGGCGAGCCGATCCGGCGACGCCGCGATCATCGGCGTGCTCGTGAAGGCCGGCGCCGACGTGGCGCTCGCGCATCCCGACGGCGAAACGCCGCTGATGGCGGCCGCGCGCACCGGACATCTCGACGCGGTGAAGGTGCTGCTCGAGGCGGGAGCGAACGCGAACGTCGCCGACTACTTCCAGCAGGAAACGCCGCTGATGTGGGCGGCGGCCGAAGGGCACCTCGACGTCGTCAACGCGCTGCTCGCGGCGGGCGCCGATCCGAACCGGCAGGCGCACGTCAGCGGGCTCGACGATCGCAAGCACGGCGATTATCCGACCGGCGGCTTCACGGCGCTGATGTTCGCGACGCGCAACGGATATGACGACGTCGCCGCGGCGCTGATCAAAGCCGGCACGAATCCCAAACTGACCAACGGCGACGGCCTGACGGCCTCGATGGTGGCCATCGTCAACGATCGCTTCGACCTCGCCGCGAAGCTGCTCGAGCTCGGCGCCGATCCGAACGACGGCTCGCTCTATTTCGCGGTGGACATGCACGACGCGACGACGGACATGCGCGCGCACGACGGCTCGCGTCTGCGCGCCGACCATCCGAACCGCCTGACGTCGATGGATCTGATCACGCTGTTGCTCGACAAGGGCGCCGATCCGAACAAGCCCTTCCAGGGGCAGGTGCACTCGACGACGCTCTGCTGCGATCCGGAGATCAACAGCTCGCCGTTCTACCGCGCGGCGATCGCGTCGGACGTGGACGCGCTGAAGGTGATGCTGGCCCACGGCGCGAAGGTGGACTTCAGCCCGGCGGAGGTGAAGAAGCCGGGCGCGGCGGCGGTGGCCGTCGGCCGCGGCGTCAACGCGAACGTCGGCAAGACGGCGAGCATGATGGCCCTCGTCGGCGGCCGCGGCGCGTCGTTTGCCGCGGGGCCCGGATTCGATCGCATCGGCCCGCCGCCGTTCCGCGAGCCGGCGGATCGCGATCCGGTGGACGCGCTGAAGGTGCTGCTCGCGGCCGGCGCGAACCCCAACGCGAAGGCGCTGGA
>CAZOIK010000353.1:0-8038 GCA_964579765.1 uncultured Bifidobacteriaceae bacterium | reverse complement strand
AACCGCGACGCTGGCCGCCACGACGACGAGGACGTAGAGCGCGACGACAAGCCGGCGCCCGGTCATCGCGGCCCTCCAGGCAGCGGACCGGCCGGCGTGGTCGCGCGGCGCTGGTCGTCCATCGCGTCGCGGAAGCGCACGACGGCGTCCACGAGCGCCGAGACCAGCGTGGTCTGAAAATCGGCGCCGGCGAGCTGCTGCTCCTGTTCGGCGTTCGTCAGAAAGCCCATCTCGACGAGCACGGCCGGCATGTTCGCGGGCTCGAGGACGCGCAGCGGCGCCGAGGCAATCGGGTTCGGCGCGAGCGGGACATGGTTCTGGAAGGCGTCGGTCACGACGCGCGCGAGCGCCGACGACTGCTCGAGATGCGGGATCTGCGCGACGTCCCACGGCACGAACTGGATGTTGCGGTTGGCCCCGCCGAACGCGGGAATCATCTCCGGCGACAGTCCACCCGTTGCCTGCGCGTGCGGTCCGAACGCGGCCGTCCAGACGATGGCGCCCGAGAGCGCGGGGCGCCATGACGCGTCCGCATGCAGGCTCACGAAGAGATCCGCCTTGCCGTTGTTCGCGACGGCCGTGCGATCGGCAATCGGCACGTTCCGATCGTCCTCACGCGTCAGGAGCACGCGGACGCCAAGCTTCTGCTCGAACGCCGCCTTCAGCTTGCGGGCGACGGCGAGCGTCACGTCTTTCTCGAGCGTCCCTCCGGCGCCCGCCACGCCGTTGTCGTCGCCGCCGTGGCCGGGATCGATCGCGATCGTCCGGATGGAGGGCGTGAACGCGGACGGCGACAGCGTGCTGAGCTCGGGCGGGGGCAGTGGCGCCGCGGGCGCAGGCGCCGTCGGGACGATCCCCGGCGTCTGTCCCGGCACGGCCGCGCTGATGTCGATCGTCTGCCGCATCGACGTATCCGACGGCTGCGTCGTCAGCGTGAACGCGCCGAACCGCGCGCCGACCGTGAACGACAGCGTCGCCGGGTCGATCGCGCGCACGCTCTGGATCAGCGATTGCGCCGTCACGCCCTGGAGCGCAGTCGCCACATTGGAGGCGTCGATCGCGTCGGCGTCGAACTGGACGACCAGCTGGTCGCCGTCGCGGCCAATGGTGCTCGTGGTGCGCGGCGTCGCGTCAATCGTCAGACGCGCCTGCGCCGCGCCGGGCGACGATTCGTAGCGCACCTGCACGCGCGGCACGCGCAGGTCGCCGACGATCACGAGCTGCGACGTGCGTCGCAGCGTGACCCTGGTGTCGTACACGGGCGCGAGCGCGCGCGCGATGAAGTCCACGGGCACGAGCCACCGCCGCGGGCCGACGCGGAGCGTCGGCGCGGGCAGCGAGAAGACGCGTCCGGCGACCGAACCGAGCGCCTGGTCCGGTGTCAGCAGGATCGTCTTGCCTTTGTAGGTGACGGCGAGCATGCCGAGCGTCTCCTCGCGCACGCCGAGCTGAAACATGGCCGCGAGGTCGTCGAGCGCGACGTACTCCTGCTGATTGACGACGCTCGTCGGAAGCGTCCGCCGGACGAGGTCGCCTGTCTTGTCCTTGCTGAGGACGGTCAGGCCACTCTGCTGGCTGAAAACGCTGGAGCTGACGACGAAGGCGAGGAGGGCGAGGCTGAAGACAGCGAGGGCCGTGCGGCGAAGCACGGCCCCCATTGTAACGGGTGAATTTGGTCGTTTCGGCGATCGGGTGATTGGGTGATTGATTGGGCGATTGGATCTGGTGATTGTCGAAATCACCAGATCACCAAATCACCCAATGCGCCGATTCCGCTATCGTGCGTGATACGTGATCGTCTCGCCGGGGACGATGTTCACCTGGAACGAAATCGGCGGGCGGCCCTGCTCGCGGATTTCGACCGTGTGTGCGCCGGCCTCGAGCGTGAGGTGCTGGAACGCGCTGTCGAAGTCGTCCACCGTGCCGGCGTAGTAGCCGTCGGCGTAGACCTGCGCGTCCTTCGGTGCATCGACGATGCGGACGCCGCCGACGTTGCGTGCGACGTCGTTGTCGTAGTAGCCGCCGTACGGATAGAAACCGTAGCCATACGGATAGCCCCACGCGCCGTAGAAGCCCCACGGGGAGTAATACGGTGAATAGAAGGGGTAGTAGCCCCCGTAGAACCCGCCGTAGTAGGGGTAGTAGCCGCCGCGGTAATAGCCGCGGTAGGGCGCGACGACGCGCGGACCGCCGCCGACGCTGCCGCGCGGGGCCGCGACACGGCCGCGGCTTGCCGGAGCTCCGCCCCGACTATGCTGCGCCTGCGAAGGCGCCGCAAGCGCGAGGGTGCAAAGCGCAAACGTGGCGATGCCGAGAAGTTTCTTCATGCTGGTTTGAATCGCAACTCTTTTGCCAATCTCCACGCGTCAAATCAGGCCAGAAACCCGCGGCCCGACGGGCCCCCGTCCACATTTCACTACTTGCAGCTGTAGCTTGCCGGCTCCTCGGCGTTGCCGCTGCCGCGATACGTGGCCACGTGTGGAAATTGACACACGAGCCGCGAGCCGACCTGCTTGCCGTCCTTGAAGTGGGCAACGATGAGCTGGTCCGGCGCGACGCCGCGCTCGTTCCACTGCTCGATGAGGCCCAGCGCGTCGAAGTTGAAGTTCTCGGCGCCGTTCGTGCCGGGACCGTGGCCCATACCGGGCACCATGAAGTAGCGCATCGACGCCGCGACACGCTTCTCGCCGAGCTTCTTCACCACCGCCTCGTGATAGTTGATGGACACCTTGGGCGGCACGGCCGTGTCGGCCCAGCCGTCCACGAGCAGCAGCTTGCCGCCCCGCGCGAAGAACTTGCTGAGATCGGGATTGACGGCGTTCACCGGCTGGATGTCCGGGCGGTTCGAGGCCGTCACGTCGCTGTCGAAGTTGATCGGCCGCGTCTTGTAATCCCAGGTGGGATCGCGGAAGACGTAGTACTTGAAGAAGTCGATTGGGATGCCGAGCGGCTGGTCGCCGCCGGCGAGCTGCGCCCATCCCAGCTCGCTGCCGGGGAAGAGCGGCGAGTAGATCTCCTCGCCGGTTCTCGGGTTGTGCGGTCCCGCGTAGATCTTTTTCGCGGCCTCGACCTGCGGCGCGGTGAGGCAGTCGGGCGCGTCTCCGCCTTTGCACAACGTCACGCCCGGATCGAACTTGCAGTGCAGGACGTCGCCGATGACGCCGTCCTTGAGGCCGTCGAGCGCGTCGCAGGCGTCGAGCGCGGCCTTGTGCAGCACCGGGTACTTGCTCGGCGGGATGTAGCTCGCGGCGTCTTTGTGTGTCGCCTGCCAGATCCACATCTGGCCGAACGTGTGGCGCGTGAGGTACGACGACATGCCGGTGACGGCAATCGCGTCGTAGTCGTCCGGGTAGCGCTGCGCGGCGCTGAGCGCGGCGATCGTGCCGCCGCCGCCTTCGGCCATGTACGAGTACTTCGGCGCCGTCCCGTAGAACGCCTTGATGATGGCCTTCGAGGCGACCGTCATCTCGTGCGCGGCGCGGTAGCCGAAGTCCTTGATCTGTTCCGGATGCGACATCGCGTAGCTCGAGTCGCCTTCGTGTCCCGTGTTGTTGCCGGCGGTCGCGTAGCCGCGGCGCAGGCCGTTCGCGAGCGCGCCCGGATTGGCGCCCGTGCCCCCGCCGAGGCCGCCGTTGCCCGTGCCGCGGAACTTGCCGTTCCACCCGGCTTCGGGGAGCCACAACTCCATTTTGATGTCCGAGTCGCTCGTCGGCGTGAGCGTCGCCTGCACACGGCAGAACGCGGGCAGATCGCTGAAGTTGGCGCCTCTGCCGCCGCGCGCCGGCGCGGTGAACGCACCGGCGGCCACGGTCTGCGCCGTCGTGATCCTGGTGTGCGGCAGGGACAGCGTGGACAGGCTGTCGCATGTCGCCGCGGGCGCCAGCGCGGGCGCCGCGGCGAGGGCCACGGTCAGCACGGCAATTCTTGGCGTCATAGTGGGCGCAGTCTAGCGCTTCTGTTAGAATTCCGCGAGTTTTGAGGAGGCTTCGATCATGACAACTGCAGTTCGCACGAGCGCGCTCGCTGTCGGCGTGCTCTTCGCCGCCGCGACGGCCATGGCGCAGACGCCGACGGCCGCCCAGCGGGTCGCGCGCGGGAAGTACCTGATGACGATTGGCGCCTGCAACGACTGCCACTCGCCCAAGAAGCCGGGGACGACCGATCCGGATCCGACGCGCATCTTCTCCGGCCGTCCGCAGACGACGATGGCGCCGTCGCAGAACCCGACCGAGGTGCACGCGTCGCTCGACCTGACGGCGTGGTCCGGTCCGTGGGGCATCAGCTACGGCGCGAACCTGACGCCGGATCCCGAGACGGGCCTGAAGAAGCGTTATACAGAGGCGTCGTTCATCAAGACACTCCGCACCGGCAAGAAGCCCGAAGGCGAGGACCTGCTGCCGCCGATGCCCTGGGCGCTCTACAAAGCGCTGTCGGACGAAGATCTCAAGTCGATCTGGGCGTATCTGCAGACGATCAAGCCGATCAACAACAACGTGAAGGCCGCCGGCCCCGCGCCGGGCCAGGGGATTCCGAAGAAGAAGTAGCGGCTCCGACTGGGGACTGGGGACTGGAGACTGGAGACTGGAGACTACGTAGTCCCCAGTCCCCAGTCTCCAGTCTCCAGTCCCGTGTAAGATCCTCCCTTATGGTCCCTGAACTGGATCAGAGCCGGGTCGAGATCCAGCGGATCGTCTCCAGCAAGACGTTCAAGACCTCCGAAGTCCACCGCAATCTGCTGAACTACCTCGCCGAGAAATCGCTCGGCGGCGAAGCCCACAACCTGAAGGAGTACACGGTCGGGCTGGACGTGTTTGGCAAGCCGGCCAGCTACGATCCGCGCCAGGAATCGGTCGTCCGCATGCACGTGGGACGGCTGCGGCAGAAACTCGCCGAGTACTACCGCACCGAGGGCGTCGAGGATCCGGTCATCGTCGATCTCCCGAAGGGCGCGTTTGCGCTGACGTTCGAGCCGCGGCCCGCGCCGCCGCCGCCCGACGGGATGCCCCTGCCCGCCACGGCGGTCCCGGTGCGGCGCGCGTTCTCGGCGCGCGAAATCGCGCTGGCCGCGCTGCTGGTCGTGGCGGTTGGCGTCGCGGGGTACTTCGGCATTCGTCTGTCCAAGGTGCAGAAGGTGGAGAGCGCCGCCCCCGCGCCGGGGCCATGGACGCCGGCGCTTCAGGAACTGTGGGCGCCGCTCCTCTCGTCGGACCGGCCGCTCATGGTGACGTTGGCGACCGGCGAGGCGGATTCGGCCAAGGGCGCGGCAAGCTCGACCAGCGTCACCGGCATCGGGACGGCCAACGCCGCGTTTCTGCTCGGTCAGTTTCTCGGCCAGCGCAAACACAATGTCTTCCCCATCCGCAGCGACGTGCTGTCGATGGGCGAGATCGCGATGGGCGACGTGATCTTCGTCGGCCCGACGGTCGGGAAGCCGCAGATTCAGGCCATTCCGCCGGTCGATCCGGCCTTCGTCCTGACGCCAGAAGGCGTCAGGAACCTGAAGCCGGGGCCGGGCGAGCAGGCGTTTCTCGCCGACACGCGCACGAAAACCGGGTCGCAGGAGATCGAAGAGAGCCACGCGCTCATCAGCAGCCTGCCGGGTCTCTATGGCAACGGATCCATTCTTTATTTCGAGGGCAATCAGCTCGCCAGCGTCGTCGGCGCCGTGCAGGCGATGACCGATCCAGACCTGGCCTCGCAGCTCGTCGCCCGCCTCAGGACGAACGGCGCGCTGCCTCGCTATTACCAGGTGGTGTTGAAAGTCAGGGCCATGGATGAGACGCCCGTGGACATTACTTATGTGGCGCACCGGGCGCTCACGATTTCGAAAGGGCGAAAAGTCGGCCAAAACAACGGTCAGTAACCTGTCACTGACCGGGAGTACCACTTTCTGGGAGGTACGGCGTGCTGCGCGCCGTGCTATTGTCTTGGGCGAATTGGCGGGTTCACACGGCCCGCACGGAGGCATTCCGATGAAACGCACGTGGCTTCTTGGGCTGACGGCAGCGACGTTCCTGGGCGCGCTGGCGTACTCCGTCGTCCCCGCGTCGGCGCACCATTCGTTTGCGGCGACGTACTTCGAGGACAAGACGGAAACGGTGGAAGGCGACCTGGTGCAGTTCCTCTTCAGGAACCCGCACTCGTTCGTGCACGTCGAGGGCAAGGACGCGCAGGGCAACCCCGTCCGTTACGCCGTAGAGTGGGGCGCCGGGCTCCAGCTCAACCGTCAGGGCGTGACGCGCGAGACGCTGAAGCCGGGCGACCACGTGATCATCACGGGCAACCCGGGCCGCAATCCGGAAGACCACCGGCTGCGGATGCGCACCATCACCCGGCCGTCCGACGGCTGGAAGTGGGGCGGCACCTTCGACTAGAGAATTGCAGGATGGCGGGATTGCAAAATTGCAGGATTGATTGAGAGAGTGAATCAGTCCTTCGATGCTGCGGTCCCGCCCACCGCGTAAGTCTGCGCGTCACATCCTGCAATCAATTCTGCAATCCTTCGATTCTGCCATTCTGCAATTCGTGTGTCCGCTCGGGGAGTGGTGTCGATGAAGATGAGGACGTTCGCCGCGTTGTGCGCAGCCTTTGTCGGGCTGCTGGCGCTGGCCGCGTGTTCGACGTCGAAAGCCGGAACGCCCGCGCCCGCGGCGACAACCACGGCCACGGCGTCCGCGCCTGCCGCGGTTCCTGATTACCGCCTGACAGGCACCATCAAAGACCTCATGGACTCGGAGGTCGATCCGTCGGCCGACTTCCTCTGGGACTCGGTTGCCACCATCGTCACGAGAAAAGGCGTGGACGAGCGTCGTCCGCGCACGGACGAAGAGTGGAAGGACGTGCGCCGCAAGGCCATCACGCTCATCGAGGCGCCGAATCTCCTCATGATGAACGGGCGGAGAGTGGCCAGGCCGGGGGAGAAGGCGGACAACCCCGACGTCGAGCTCGGCCCTGAAGACATCCAGGAGATCATCGACGGCGACCGTGCGACGTTCATCCAGCGCGCGCATGGGCTGCAGGACGCCGCGAAGAAAGCCCTCGACGCGATCGACCGGAAGGACGCCGACGGGCTCCAGAACGCCGGTGAAGACATCGACGAGGCGTGTGAGCAATGCCACCTGAAGTATTGGTACCCGCCCGACGCCGCCGATCGGCTGAAGGCGCGGGCGGGCTCCGTCCGCAAGCAGGCGTCATAGCGCACGTATCGGCCAGGCGTAGTGCAGGCCCTCAGGCCTGCATCGCTCTGGCCGTTGCACTCGTCCTGCCCGCTTCCGCCGCTGCCGCCGGCGGCACAGTCAGAGGGCGCGTCCGCTTCACGGGTCCTGAGCCGGGCAACCGCGTCATCCACATGGGCATGGATCCCATGTGCGCCGCCGCGAACCGCGGCAAGCTCACGGTCAATCAGATCTACCTCGTCGGCGACGGCAACACGCTCGGCAATGTCTTCGTCAAGGTCGAAGGCTCGTTTCCCGGCACGCCGGTGCCGTCGCAGCCGGTCGAGATCGATCAGAAAGGCTGCATCTACGTGCCGCGCGTGATCGGGGCGCGCGTCGGGCAGACGCTGCTCGTCAAGAACAGCGACAACTGGTTGCACAACGTCCACGCCGACTCGGCCAAGGGCAGCACGATCAACCAGAGCACGCCGCAGGCGGGGATGAGCGTCAAGCTGACGCTCAAAGGCGAGGAGATGCTGCGCGTCGGGTGCGACGTGCACCGCTGGATGACCGCCTGGGTCGGCGTCGTGTCGCATCCGTACTTCGCCGTCAGCGAAGGGGAGCATGGGACGTTCACCATCGAGCACGTCCCGGCCGGCAAGCGCACCATCACCGCTTGGCAGGAAGCGCTCGGAACGCTCAGCAAGACCGTCGAGGTCAGGGACGGGCAGACGACGACCGTGGATTTTGTCTATACAATCAAGCCGTAGTGCGGACCTTCAGGTCCGTCGTGGAAAGCAGGCCTGAAGGCCTGCCCCACATCTGAGCCAAAGTGTTCGACAAAGAGAAGCGTTGGTCCAAGTGCGGCGCGACGTTCGGGTGCG
>CAZOIK010000352.1:0-11325 GCA_964579765.1 uncultured Bifidobacteriaceae bacterium | reverse complement strand
AGGCGAGGGCTTCAAGATCGCGATGTTCTCGCTCGATCAGGGCCGCTACACCGTCGCCGCGGGCGCGACGGGCCTCATTCGCGCGTGCCGCGACGCGAGCGTCCGCTACGCGAAGGACCGCCATGCCTTCGGCGTGGAGATTGCACAGCACCAGCTCGTGAAGCAGATGATCGCGCAGATGGAATCGGACTACCAGGCGGCCCGGCTGCTCTGGCTCCGTTCGGGGTGGTTGAAGAACCAGGGACGCCGCAACACGCGGGAAACCAGCCTGGCCAAGTGGTTCGCGACGGTCGCGTCGGAGCGCGCGGCGTCGGATGCCGTGCAGGTGCACGGCGCGAACGGCTACTCCGACGAATATCCGGTCGGCCGCTACTATCGCAACTGCAAAGGCGCGGTCATCTACGAGGGCACGCGAGAAATCCACACGGTGATGCAAGCCGACTATCTTTTGGGCTATCGTAGCGACCGGCCTTCGCGCTGCGAGCTGCCGCCATGGCGTCCGTGATTCTCAGTTCCTGATTCCCGATCCCTGACCTCCAACCTCCAACCTCCGACCTCTTATTTATGGACTCAGATCTTTCGCTCGAATTCTTACGCGTTGTCGAACAAGCGGCCATTGCCTGCGCGCACACGATGGGGCAGGGCGACCGCCATAATTCCGACCAGGTGGCCGTCGAAACGATGCGCAAGGTGATGGACACGCTGCCGATCGACGGCACGATCGTCATCGGCGAAGGCGAGCGCGACGAGGCGCCGATGCTCTACATCGGCGAGAAGGTCGGCGAGGCGCACCTGTCGAACGGCAAGAGCATCAAGTACGACGAGATCGACATCGCCGTCGATCCGCTCGAGGGCACCAACCTCTGCGCGCTCGGCACGCCGGGGGCGATTGCCGTCATGGCCGCGTCCGACAAGGGCGGGCTGCTGCACGCGCCCGATCTCTACATGGAGAAGCTCGTCGTCGGCCCGAGCTCGAAGCACGCCGTGCATCTGGACGCGAGCGTCGAGGACAACCTCAACGCGATCGCGAAGTGCCTCGATCGCGACATCGACGACCTGGTCGTCATCGTCCTCGACCGGCCGCGGCACGAGAAGCTGATCGCCGACATCCGCAGGACCGGCGCGCGCATCCGCCTGATCGGCGACGGCGATCTGTCGGCCGGCATCACGGCCGCCGCGCGCGGCACGGGCGTCCACGCGCTGATGGGCACGGGCGGCGCGCCCGAAGGCGTGCTGACCGCCGCGGCCATGCGGTGCCTCAACGGCGAGATTTTCGCGCGGCTCGTCATCAACAAGCCCGAGCACGAAGAGCGCTGCCGCGCGATGGGCATCACCGACTTCAAGAAGATCTACCGCTCGAGGGATCTCGCGCCGGGCAACGACATCATCTTCGCCGCCACGGGCGTCACCGAAGGCACGCTCATGAAGGGCGTGCGCTTCTTCGGCGACGGCGTGCGCACCAGCTCGGTGATCATGCAGAACAACCCGCACCGGATCCGCTTCATCGACAGCATCCACGTGACCGCGAAGAAGGACGTGAAAATTCGCTTCTGACACGGCGGCCGGCATGCGACGCATCGCGATCGGAGGGGATCCGCGGGCCCGCGTGCAGGCGCTCGCCGCCGCCGCGGCCGTCGTCGGCGGCGGAGGCGTCGTCGCCATCCCGACCGACACGCTCTACGGCCTCGCGGTGGATCCGTTTTCGACGCCCGCAATCGAGCGGCTGTTCGCCGTCAAGGGTCGTTCCGCGGCGCGCGGCATCGCGCTCGTCGCGGCCGATCTCGACCAGGTGATCGCGCGGCTGGGCGGTCTGTCGGCGATGGAGCGGCGGCTGGCCGCGCGCTACTGGCCGGGGCCGCTGACGCTGCTCATCGCGCGTCCGCCGTCAATCGCCCCGGAGCTCACCGGCGGCAGCGACCGCGTGGGGGTCCGCGTGCCCGACCACGACGTGACGCGGGACCTCTGTCGCGCGTGCGGGATCCCGCTGACCGCGACGAGCGCCAACCTGAGCGGCGAACCGCCGTCGGACGATCCCGAGCACATCGCGCGCGTGTTCGCGTCGAGCGACGTGGATCTGCTGCTCGACGCGGGCCGGACGCCCGGCGGACCGCCCTCGACGATCGTCGCGGCGACCGACGACGGCGTCCATCTGATTCGTCCGGGCGCCATCGACTTCGACGAGGTGCAGGCATGCGCGAACGCTCGGCGCTAGTGGGCCTGATCACCGGCGCCATGCGCCGGCACGCGGCCGAGCGATCGATGGACGAGCTGGCGGGCCTCGCCGAGGCGGCCGGCGCGGAGGTCGTCCTGCGCGTGCTGCAGGAGCGGCCGAAGCCGGATTCCTCGACGTTTCTCGGCGCCGGCAAGATCAAGATTCTCGCGGCCTCGTGCGCCGAGATGCGCGTGGACGTCGTCGTCTTCGACAACGAGCTGACGCCGGCGCAGCTCAGGCACGTCGAAGAGCAGGTCGGCCGCAAGGTCATCGACCGCACGCAGCTCATCCTCGACATCTTCGCGAGACGCGCGAAGACGCGCGAGGGCAAGCTGCAGGTCGAGCTCGCGCAGCTGAAGTACCTGCTGCCGCGGCTCGTCGGCGCCGGCGCGGCGCTGTCGCGGCTCGGCGGCGGGATCGGCACGCGCGGCCCCGGCGAAACGAAGCTCGAGACGGACCGCCGCCGCATCCGGACGCGCATCCACGCGCTCACCGACGACATCGAGCACGTGCGGCAGCGCCGGGCGCAGCTCCGCGAGCGCCGCCACAAGGCCTCGGTGCCGACCGTCGCGCTGGTCGGCTACACCAACGCCGGCAAGACGACGCTCTTCAACGTGCTGACGCACGCGGACGCCGTCGCGTCCGACGCGCTGTTTGTCACGCTCGATCCGCTCGTGCGTCAGGTGCGGCTGCCCGACAACCGCGAGCTGCTGGTCTCCGACACGGTCGGGTTCATCGACCGTCTGCCGCACGCGCTGGTCGCCGCGTTCCGCGCGACGCTCGAGGAGGTCGCCGACGCCGACCTCATCCTGCACGTCATCGACGCGTCGGCGGCCGATCGCGACCGCCGCATGGACGCCGTGCGCCGGGTCCTCGAGGAGGTCGGCGCGCTCGAGGTGCCGATGCTCGAGGTCTACAACAAGTGCGACGCGCTGACGCCCGACGAGCGCCGGCGGCTGCAGGAGCAGGACCCCGCCGCGCTCCTGATCTCGGCGCTGACCAGGGACGGCGTTGACGAGCTCGTCGAGACGGTCGCGTCGCGGCTGGCGCTCGACGTCGTCCGGATGACGCTGACCTTCGATCCCGACGATCCGGACGATCGCGAGCGGATCGGCCGCGTGTACCGATACGCGCGCGTCGTCGTGCACGAGGCGCGCGACGGGCGCGTCGTGATCGTCGCCGACGTGCCGCGCCGTCTCATCGATCGCGTCAGCGCGCCCGGCCGTGCCGAGAGGTAAAATTCCGGTTGTGACGAGAGTGAAGACGGGTGTCGTCGTCGCGGCGGCTGTCGCGGCGATCAGCGCGGCCTGCGCGCACCGGGCGCCGCTCCCGACGCCGACGGCGGCGGCGGTGCAGGACTTCGTCGAGCCGACGGTGCCCGAGTCGTTCAGCGCGTATCCGGTCGCGGTCGCCGGCCAGGCGCGCGGCTGGCGCTTGCTGCAAGCCGGCGACTTCGCGAGCGCCGAGCGCGAGTTCACGCTCGCGCTGAAGGCGGCGCCGGGCTTCTACCCGGCCGAGACCTCGCTCGGCTATCTCGCGCTCGCGCGCAAGGACGCGAAGGCCGCGCTTCCGCACTTCGAGAAGGCGCTGGCGGCGGACGCGCGCTACGTCCCGGCGCTCGTCGGCGGCGGCGAGGCGTTTCTCGCGCTCGGGCGCGACCGCGACGCGCTGTTCGCGTTCCAGTCGGCGGTCGCCGTCAACCCGTCGCTCGTGGACGTCAAGCGCCGCGTGGACGCGCTCCAGTTCAAGGGCGTGGAGCAGCAGCTCGCCGCGGCGCGGCAGGCCGTGAAGGACGGCCGGCTCGACGACGCGGCCAGGTCTTATACGGACGCGATCGCCGCGTCGCCCGACAGCGCGTTTCTCTATCGCGAGCGCGCGGACGTCGAAGTCAAGCGCGGCGCGCCCGACGCGGCCCTCACGGACCTGCAGAAGGCCGTGTCGCTCGACGCCGGCGACACGGCGGCCATGGTGCAGATTGGCGATCTCCTGTCGGCGCGCGGCGACTTCGACGGCGCAGTGCGCTGGTACGGCGAGGCGCTCGTCGTCGAGCCGGGCGACGCGCTCGAGGCGAAGCTGGACGACGCGAAGGCGCGCGCCGAAGCGGCGCATCTCCCGCAGGAGTACCGCGCGATCGAGAAGACGGCGCAGCTGACGCGGGGAGAGCTCGCGGCGCTCATCGGCATCCGGCTGCCGGCGCTCGTGCAGGCGGGGCGGCGCAAAGAGCCGGTGGTCGTCACGGACGTGCGCTCGCACTGGGCCGCGACGTGGATTCTCGCCGTCGCGCGCGCCGGCCTCCTCGATCCGTTCGACAACCACACCTTCCAGCCGCGCGGCGTCGTCCGCCGCAGCGATCTCGCGATCGCGATGAGCCGCCTGCTCGCGCGGCTCGCGGTCGCCGATCCGGTCCGCGCGCGGAGCTGGCAGGCCGCGCGCATGAAGTTCTCCGATCTCGGTCCGACGCACCTCGCGTACCCCGCGGCGTCGATGGTGGTGGCGGCGGGCGTCATGCACACGGGACCCAACAACAGCTTTCAGCCGTCGAAAGTCGTGACGGGCGCGGACGCAGTGGCGGCCGTCAGCCGCGTCGAAGCCCTCGCCGATCATGGCGGCAAGTAGCCAGGCGACGCCCACGCTCGGGCCGGAGACGAGCGACGCCGTGTTCACGGTGGCGAACCAGCTCACGCTGCTGCGGATGCTGCTCATCCCCGCCTTCATCGTCCTCATCGTCGAGCGCGAGCGCGGGTGGGCGCTGGCCGTGTTCGCCGTCGCGGGCATCACCGACGCGCTCGACGGCGTGATCGCGCGCCGCTCGGGACAGAAGACGACCCTGGGCGCGTGGCTCGATCCCATGGCCGACAAGCTGATGCTCGTCAGCGCGTTCGTGGTGCTGACGATTCCCGGCCTCGGGCTCCGGAACCGGCTGCCGATCTGGCTGACCGCGCTCGTCATCAGCCGCGACGTCTGCATCGTCGTGACCGTCGCGATCGTGAACCTCGCGATCGGACGGCGGACGTTCCAGCCGTCGATCTTCGGCAAGATGGCCACCGCCATCTACATCGTCACCATTTCGACGGCGATGCTGTTCAACTATCTCGGCTATCATTCGCGCGTGGTTGACGTGTGCGTCTACGCCTCGCTGGCGATCACGCTGCTCTCGGGCTTCCACTACATCTGGCACGCGTCGCGCGTGATGGCGCAGCCGTCATGACGGCGCTGGCGCTGGCGTGGCTCGTCGGACTGCTGCAGGCGGCCGCGCCCGCGCCCGCGCCGAAGCAGGCCGTCGTCGAGACGACGGCGGGCACGTTCGTCGTCGATCTCGATCCGTCCGCGGCGCCGCTGACGACGGCGTACTTCACGAAGATCGCGGCGGAAGGCGGGTACGACGGGACCGTCTTCCACAAGATGATCAAGTACGGGATCGTGCAGGGCGGCGATCCGCTGACGAGGGATCCGGCGAAGCGCGCGCAGTGGGGCAGCGGCGGGCTCAACGCCGTGAAGGACGAGCCGCGGGCGGCGAAGATGACGCGCGGGTCGGTGGCGGCCGTGACGATTCCCGGCAGGCCCGACAGCGCCGGTCAGCAGTTCTTCATCGCGGTCGTCGATCAGCCGGGCCTCGACGGCAAGTACACCGTGTTCGGCCACGTCTCGGACGGCATCGAGGTCGTGCAGAAGATCTCGGAGACGCCGGTGGACGAGAAGGGCGTGGCCACCGAGCGCGTCGAGATCAGGAAGGTGACGATCCGCGACACGCCGCCGGTGCTCTACGTCCACGACACCGTGCAGCAGCTGGGGTCGTACCGCGCCGTGCTCGACACGAGCGACGGCCCGATCACGATCGAATTTCTCGCCGACAAGGCGCCGGAAACCGTCCGCCAGTTTCTGCGGCTTGCGGATGCCGGCGTCTACACCGGCGTCGCGTTTCACCGCGTCGCGCCCGGATTCGTGATTCAAACCGGTGCGATGAACACGCGCGCCACGCCGTTGACCGAGAAGCAGCAGACGCTGATTCGCCCGCTCGCGCCGGAGATCAACGACACGAAGCACGTGAAGGGCGTCGTCTCGATGGCGCGGGGGAACGGCGCCGAGGCGACCACGTCGTTCTTCATCGTCACCGGCGACGCGCCGCCGGCGCTCGACGGCAACTACACGGCCTTTGCCCGCGTCGTGGACGGCATGAACGTCGTGCAGCAGATCGAGCAGACGCCCCGTACCGGCGAGACCCCCAACACCCGCGTCGAGCTGAAGTCCGTCACCATTCAGCGGCCGTAAGGCCATCCCGTGGATCGCTCTTTGCTCAACCGCTCGGCGGTTGCCAGTGGAGCGGAAACAACTGTCTGCGCAGGGGAACGTCGTCGCCTACAAAGAGAACGCCGGGCACATCCCGGCGCTCGACGGCGTCCGCGGGCTCGCCATTCTCGCCGTCCTGACGTATCACGCCGCGCGCGGCCTCCCGTATGCCGGTTCTCACGAGCAGATAGTCCAGGGCCTGCTCGGCATGGGCTGGATTGGCGTCGATCTGTTCTTCGTCCTCTCCGGATTCCTGATCACCGGCATCCTGCTCGACGCGAAGGGCAGTCCGGCGTACTTCCGCACGTTCTATGCGCGCCGCGTCCTGAGAATCTTTCCCCTGTATCTGATCTTCGTCGCGTGTGCGACCGTCATCGCGCCGGCCGTCGGCGTGACGACCCTCGCCGACGCGTCGCGCCTGCGCGCCGCGCAGCCGTGGTACTGGACGTATCTCGTGAACGCGATGATTGCGCGGCACGGCTGGTCGGCGGCCGCGTGGCACACGGGTCATCTGTGGTCGCTGTCGGTCGAAGAGCAGTTCTACATCGCCTGGCCGGTGGTCGTGATGGCGACGAGCCGGCGCACGTTGATTCGATCGGCGCTCGCGATCGAGATCGCGGCAATCGCGTGCCGCGCGTTCGTCGTCGCGGCGTATGGACCTTCGACGGCCGTGTACGTCCTTCTGCCGACGCGTGTCGATGGCCTCGTGCTCGGCGCCGTCAGCGCCGCGCTGGCGCGCGACGCCGGGGCGTGGCGGCGGCTGCAGCGGTGGACGGCGCCGGTGGCCGTCGCCGCTGTCGCGACGCTCGTCGCCGTCTACCGACGCGACCTGCTCGAGCCCGAAGGCGCGCTCACTCAAATCGCGGGCTATCCCGCGCTCGCGTTGCTTGGCGGCACGATGATCGTCGGCGCAGTGAGCGCACCTGCAGGGCGCGCGCAGGCGCGGCTCTGGACGCATCCGGTCCTGCGTTTCTTCGGCCGCTACAGCTACGGCATGTACGTCTGGCACCAGCTCGTGATCTGGTGGCTTGGCACGAGCGTCCTCCCGTCGCGCCGGCTGCCGCTCGTCGCCGGCTCGCACCTGCCGGGCAACGCGCTCTTCGTGCTCTCGGCGTACGCGCTGACGACGGCCGTCGCGCTCGTCAGCTGGCGCGTGGTCGAGTCTCCGTTCCTGAGGTTGAAGCGATTCGTCACGTACGGCAAGCCCGGCCGCTACAGGGCTGGGTTGATGCGTTCGTTTACATCGTCCGTGTAATTTCTTCATGCCAATACCGGCCGTGAACGGCGTTTTTCCGAGAAATTTCGACCGCGTTTACAGGTACGAATGTTGCGGCTGAGTTCGTCGAACCCGATCGGACGCATCGGGTGGCGCTGTTTCACAGCGCAAGGAGCAGCCGCGATGACCCTCTGGACGAAACCCCGCTGGCTCTCGGCGCTTCAGGTGGCTCTCGACTCGCTCTCGGATGGGACGGCGCGCCTGCTGTGCTACGTCTGTCCCCCCTTCGCGGGTGCGTTGCTACTCACCTCGCGCCACAACGGCCATCTGTGGTCGATTCGCTTTCACGCGGTGCACTCGATGCTGCTCGCCGCGATGACTGCCGTGGCCATCGGCACCCTGCATGTCGTCGAGGCCGTCTCGCCGTGGTTCGTCAGGGTGCTCGCGAAGGACGTCCGATGGGGCGCCGACCTCGCGTTCGCGATTGCATGGGGCGTGCTGATGTGGACGGCGTACGACGGGACACGATGCGCCGTCGTTCCGTCCGTCCACATGTGGGCCGTGAAACTCGCGCGGCGCTACGAGCGAAGGGTGGAGACGGTCTGAATCCCCGTCGTCACTGACAGAATTCCGGCGTGCAGGCTCGCGCGCGGCCGTTCTACGTGTCGGCGCGCGCGCGCATACGTTCCCCGCAGACGCTGAAACATGCGGCGCGGACCGCACACAGGCCGCCGAGCCGCGCGATCAGAGGTTGCGAGCCGCAGAGTATCGGTTGCGGCCGCGCGATTCTCACCTGCACGGGCGCGATCGTCGTCCGCACGCGCGCAACTGCACCTTGTTCACGAGCAGACTGTCATCCGCACGCGCGCGATCGTCGTCCGCCGCAGGCAAACGGTCATCCGCACGGGTATTGCGGCACCTGTCACCGGGTGCGCGCGAGCTCGTACCAGGTCAGACCGTCATCCGCACGGTGATCCGAGACCATGTACGCGGTCAAACTGTCCTCGTACGAGGACTATTGTGCGGTGCAGACTGAAAAACCGATGTGCGGACGCGGGCCAGACAGGCCTGAAGGCCGGCGCTACACGTCGAGGAACGCCACCACGCCGGTGTCGAGCGAGTACTTCGCGCCGACGATAACGAGACCGTCGGTCTGCGTCAGCCGCTCCAGCAGTTCGGACCCGTGACGCAGATGATCGACCGACGCGCGGACGTTGGCGCGGACGGCTTCTCGGATCAGCGTCTTGCGATCCATGTGGCGGTTGACGGCGATGACGGTCTCGACCGACGGGCGCACGCGATCGACGATCGACTTGAGGCTCTTCGACTCGGGCTGCGCGCCGTCGAGCAGCTCCTCGACCGCGGCCGTGATCGCGCCGCAGCCGGAGTGCCCCATTACGACGACGAGCTTTGTGCCGAACTTGGCGGCCGCGAACTCGACGCTCCCAACCTGTGACGGCGCGACGATGTTGCCGGCAACGCGGATGACGAACAGATCCCCGAAGCCCTGGTCGAACACGAGCTCGGCGGGCACGCGCGAGTCGGAGCAGCCGAGGATGATGGCGAACGGCGACTGATCGGCCGCGAGCGCCCGGCGCTCGTAGCTCGTGAGCGGCGGCGTGGTGGGCTGGCCGGCGACGAAGCGCCGGTTGCCTTCGCGCAGCCGCGCGAGGGCGTCCTCTGCGGAAATCACGCGAGGGAGAGTTTAGACCGGAACGACCCGCGACACCTTGACCACCTGCCCGACGAGGTACTCGAGCTTGACCGTGTCGCCGGGTTCGATCGTCGAATCGACGGCTTCGTGGCCGACGCGGGCGACGTTGACCTGGCCGTCCGGATCGGAGAGATCGGTGAAGTACACATCCACCGACATCTGGCCGTGGATGCTCACGGGCTGGAGCTTCTTGACGAGGGCGTCGCGCGTTCCTTTCAACACAGCGCGATCATAGCACCGAGTCGAACAACGGCAGTTCGCCGCCGGTGGAGAAGTTGTGGACCGACACGCCGAGCAGCCGCACGGGACGGCGCCCGGCCTCCGTCTTGTCGAGCAGCGCGACGGCGCGCGACGTCAGCGCCGCCTCGTCGCGCGTGGGCGCCGCGGTGTGACTGCGTGTCAGGGTGGTGAAATCGGAGTAACGCACCTTGATGGTGACCGTCCGCGCCGTCAGCGCTTTGCGCGCCAGCCAGCTTACGGCGTGCCCGGCCATCTCGGCGATCTCCTCGCGGATGACGGCGATGTCCACGAGATCTTCCGGATACGTGTTCTCCGTGCCCGACGATTTGGCCTCGCGGTGCGGCGTCACCGGGCGGTCATCGACGCCGTTCGCGAGCTGGCGCAGCCAGTCCGCCAGGCTGCCGACCGCCTCCCGCAGCAATCGCTCATCCGTCGTCCGCACGTCCACGAGGCGTTCGACGCCGCGCCCCCGCAGCTTCTTCGCCGTCACGGGGCCGACGCCCCAGAGTGCGTCCACGGGCAGCTGCTGCAGGAACGGCTCGACGCGCTCGGGGCTGATGACGGTCAGGCCGTCGGGCTTCTTCCAGCCGGACGCGACCTTCGCCAGAAACTTGTTCGGCGCCACGCCGGCCGAGGCGGTCAGCCGCGTCTCCTCGAGAATGCGCGCCTTGATGCGTTTGGCCACGGTCGTGCCGAGCGGCTCGCCCCACGCGTTCTCGGTCACGTCCAGATAGGCTTCGTCGAGCGACAGGCCTTCGACGAGCGGCGTCACTTCGCGAAAGATCGAGAACACGGCGTTCGAGGCCGCGCGGTACTTCTGGAAGTCGGGCCGGACGACGACGAGCTGCGGACACAGCCGCACCGCGCGCGCCATCGACATCGCGGAGTGGACGCCGAACGCGCGCGCTTCGTAGCTCGCCGCGGCGACGACGCCGCGGCCGGTGGGTGAGCCGCCGACGGCGACGGGCTTGCCTCTGATCGTCGGATCGTCGCGCTGTTCGACCGACGCGTAGAACGCGTCCATGTCGATGTGAAGGATCCGTCGCACCACGGAGTACAATATAGAGTTCCTATGCCTCAGTTCATCTACACAATGAAGGGCCTCGGGAAAGTGCATCCTCCCGACGCCAGAGTGCTCGACGACATCTGGCTCTCGTTCCTGCCCGGCGCCAAGATCGGCGTGCTCGGCCTGAACGGCGCCGGCAAGAGCTCGCTGCTGAAGATCATGGCGGGCGAGGACACGAGCTTTCTCGGCGAAGCGTTTCCCGCCGACGGCGTCTCGGTCGGCTTCCTGCACCAGGAGCCGCGGCTCGACCCGAAGAAGACCGTGCTCGGCAACGTCGAGGAGGGCGTCGCCGACGTCAAGGCGCTGCTGACGCGCTACGACCAGGTCAACGAGAAGCTCGGCGAGGATCTCTCGCCCGAGGAGATGGAGAAGGTCCTCGACGAGCAGGCGCGCATCCAGGACAAGATCGACGCGGCCAACGCCTGGGATCTCGACTCGCGCCTCGATCTCGCGATGGACGCGCTGCGGCTGCCGCCGCCCGACGCCGCCGTGACGACGCTCTCGGGCGGCGAGCGGCGGCGGGTCGCGCTGTGCCGGCTGCTGCTGCAGTCGCCCGACCTCCTGCTCCTCGACGAGCCGACGAACCATCT
>CAZOIK010000351.1:0-4291 GCA_964579765.1 uncultured Bifidobacteriaceae bacterium | reverse complement strand
CGCCACTGCCACGGCCCAGGACCTGACGGCCTATCTCGACTCGATCGGCGCTACGCCCTCCTCGACGCCGTCCGGGAAAGTGTCAACCAGCGCGACCACACCCACGAGCAGCCTGAAGGCGAAATCGCTCGTCCTCAACCTGCCGAAGAGTCCCTCGCTCACGCTCACCAAGGCCGCGCCGAGCCTCACCAATCTGGGCGGCCTGACGTCGATCACGAAGATTGCGTCGCTGACGCCAATCACAGCGATCAGCGAGCTGCCGTCGCAGACGGCTTTGCCGGCGACAGACGACGTGACGGGGCAGTTGCCGATGGTCGGCCTGCAGTTCAACCTGCGCACGCTGAACATCGCCGAGCGGCTCAAGACGTCGCCCTCGAACGAAGCGCTACAGTACTCGCTGGCTGCACGCACGGGATTTCTGGACACCGTGCTCGCGCAGGACTTCGGCATCACGGTTGACGACCTGGAGATCCTCGTTCAGGAGGAAGACCCGAAGCAACCCGGCACCTTCAAGCTGACGACCTACACAATCGCGGACGTCCGGAAGAACACGAGCGCAATCTATGCGAGCATCAGCAAGGCCGGGCTGTCGAGCGACGCCGACGAATCCACTGTCTTTTCCGGCGGCATCACGACGCTCGAGCACCACACGCTTCTGCTGCGCGCCGTCGAGGCGCGCATCGCGCTCTACAAGCAGTTCCTGGGCGAAGTGGCCATCTCACTGTCGTCGATTCAGTCGAGCCTGAGCCGCGCCGAGGCGGGCATCGCGCAGACCGACAACCAGCTCGCCGACGCGCGCGGCAATCTGTCGCTCGTCAACGGACTGCTCGCGGACGAGCAGACGCGCGTGGACGCCGTCAACGCGCGGCGCACCGCCACCTTGCAGAACGTCCCCTTCATCGTCCTCACGCGTGCGGCCACGCTGCAGGTGGAGGCCGACGTGCCGTCGCGGCAACTCGTGCCGGCGAACGTGGAGAGCCCGGTGCCGGCCGCGCTCCAGTCCACCGCGATCATTCCGCCGGAGCTGCGCGAGCTCGCGTCGCTGCTGCGCGAGGCGCCGGCGTCGTGGCTGCCCGCAACCGCCGATCTGCTCGCGAAGCTCGAGCATCCGCAGCAGTTCATCGACATCGCCTCGCAAATGCGCGTTCGCGCTGCCGTTCGCCTGCAGACCGCGCCGGCCCAGTCGTCCGCGACGTCCCATCCAGGCCCGTACGGCGACGCAATCGCCGCCGTCTTCGAGTCGCAGCAGGGTGTGGTGACCAGCTTCGTCCAGCAGCGCTCCACCTACGACCCGGTGCCCCTCGCGACGCTCAGCTGGGCGTCGCAGAAGACGGCGATCTTCAACGTCGCCGCCATCAACGATCTCGTCGCCTCCGACGCCGTCCACCTCGAGATCGCGAGTGACGTCGCGACGATCGTCCAGAACGTCTCCAAGGTCGCGACCGCGCTGTATCTGCGCGTCTGCGCCGCGCTGCCAGCGGCGCGCCTGCAGTGGGCCGAGTACCTGCGCGGCGACGGCCAGGGCGTGAGCCTTCGCACGCTGAACATCCTGCCGGGCTGGAACGCGCAGGACTACGTCGATCGACAGCAGATGCAGATGCTCGTGGACTGGCTGTTCACGCAGATCGACACCGGCCTTACCGCGGCCGTCGCGTTCATGAGCGACATGGTGCGTACGTCGATTCTTGTGGCCAGCCACGCGCCGGTCACAGACATCATCGCCGGCGAGGTGGCGGCGCGAATCAAGCCGGCCGTCGGCGGACTCGTCTCGCTGACGTCGTCCTCCTCGCGCGTGGCACACGGCATGCCGGTCCTGCTCTATCAGAAGGACGGCTCGCTCGCGGCGCGCGCGATCGTGGACGACCTCGACACGGCCCATGTGTCGGCGAAGGTGACGACCGTCTACCAGCCCAACACGTTTCTCGACGACACCACGCACGTGCAGTTCCTCAACGACGACCCGGAGGGCACGCTGCGGATCAACGCGTCGCGCGCGCTGCGCTGATGCAGGCCTTTCTCCGCCAGTCCGTCGTCGATCGGGGGGCCCGCCACGTAAAGCGGCTGCGCCTGCGGCTGCCCGATTCGACCGGGCGATCGACCGCGCAGATGCTGGTCGAAGAGGTGCTGCGGCTTACGTCGCTGCCCGGCGAGGATCAGGGCCGCGTGTACTTCTTCCGCCGGCTGCGCCTGCCGCCGATGGATCGGCGGCAGCCGGCGTCCGACTGGATCGCGCGCGGATCGCGCCATCTGCTGACCCTCGGCCGCGAGGCCGTCGCCGTGTCCGATCCGCGCAGTGCCGCGGCCGACGCCGTCTTCTTCGGAAGTGCGCACGAGGCCCGGCGGCTCCTGCTCGCGCGCCTGCTGCGCGGCGACGCCGCGCGCGAGTGGTACTGGGCGCGGGCGACGGGCGTCCCGGCTGCGCTGCCGCTCGAGGATCGCATCGAGCAGCTCCTCGACTACTGGCACGTGCAGGAGGCCGGCTGGGCCGGCGTGGCGCGCGAGCTGCTGCCGTCGCTCGATCGGGACGGCATACGCCGCCTGCTCGAGCGAATCCGGCGGCCGACGGTAGTGCGATGGCTCTCGTCAGTCACCAGCGGTCACGCGGCGCCGAGCCGCGGAGCCGAACGCTCGCACGCTACTATGCCGCGGCTGCGATCGCGTACGGCCGCTCTCCTCCACGAGGCGCGCCAGCACCTTGCAGACGACGACCCGCGCGTGGTGTTTCTCGCCGTGCTGGCGGTGCTCGAGGCCGCGCCCGATCTGTCGTCGGGCGGCGACGCGCAACAGATCGCGCGTTCTGTTCTCGACGCGCCCGTGTCCCTCGGCCGTCGCGATGACGCCTCGATGCGCGACCGGCGCGGCCGGCGGACGCATGGCAACGCCGGCACGACAGCGGACGGCACTCAGCGCTCGAGCGCACGCGATGTCACAGGCGCTCGCGAGAGCGAGGACGCCATCGAGCCGTCGGGCCGCCTAGAGCACGCCACCGAGGGGGCCGGCGTGTACTTCCTGCTTCATGCCCTCCGGCACACGGGCATCGTGCCGCTGCTCGACGCCCACGCGGAGCTGAGGCTGACGCACTTTGTCGCGCGCGTGCTTCTCCGCCTCGCGCGGCAGGCGGGCGTCGCGTTCGAAGACCCGATCCTTCAGCCCCTGCTCGAGGACATCGACGGCCTGCACGCGTCGGACGCGCGCGATCCGCTTGCTCGTCCGCCTTCACTCTCGCATCTGCAGCGGCTGCGCGCGGCGCCCGAGCTGACCGAGCGGCTCTGGGCCTGCGCGGTCCGGCGCTGGTGCCGCCGGCACATGCGGATGAGCGTGCGCGAGATCCTCGCGCGACCAGGACGCATCCGCGCAACTCCGACGAACATTGACATCACGCTGCCGATGTCGGCGGTCGATCTCCGAATCAGGCGCGTGGGCCTCGATCTCGACCCTGGTTACGTGCCGTGGTTCGCGCGCGTGGTGCACTTCCACTACGACGTCGAAGGTGGCGCATGAACGACATCTACGCGTTCACCCTCGCGGGCCTGGTGCCGCTGGCCGGCGCCTGCCCGACGATCGACAGCGGCGTCCGCGCGCGCCTGCGATCGGCGGCGGCCTCCGTCGATCGCGAATCGCCGCTGCTCGCCGCGTTCCGCGCATCCCTCGAGACGCCGGTCGAGCACGACGCGGCCATCGTCGAGCTCGCCGGCGCATTCTCGCTCACGCTCGTCGAGATCCTCTGCCTGCGCCTGGCGATGGCGGCCGAGGAAGACGTCCAGGTCGGGCACGTCATCGCCGAATTGCAGGCACCGCTCGCGGGACACCGCCCGACCGTCGGCCTGCTCGCGCGCGCCTTCGGCGAAAGCCTCGGCGCGCACGCGATTCAGGTCATCGGCCACGGCGAAGCCGTGCGCCACGGCATCCTGAACGTGAGCGCCGACGATCTTCCGCTGTCAGAGCGCCGTCTCTCGGCGCCGATCCCGATCAGTCTCGCTCTGCAGGGCGTACGCGCGATGTGGCCGGGCACGCGCCCGCTCGAGATCACGATGCCGGTGCCGCTCGGCAGCGAGACGGACGCGGCGGTCGCGTCGTTCGCGCACCAACTCGCGTCCGCCGGCGCACCCGAGGTATTGATCGTGCGATCGGCCGACGCCCTCGAAGCGCGCGCGGTCGTCCATCAGCTCTGCGAAGCGATGCAGTGTCCGCCAGTGCTCGTCGAAGCCGATCGTCTCGACGGCCTCGCGCCGTGGCTGTTCGTGCATCGCGCCGTGCCCGTATTCCCGCTCCAGTGCGGGCCCGGCGAGCG
>CAZOIK010000350.1:0-19764 GCA_964579765.1 uncultured Bifidobacteriaceae bacterium | reverse complement strand
GATGAACGCGGTGCTCGGCTGGCTGTCGATTCTCGAGAGCGGCAAGCCGATTCGCGAGGTCCACTCGGCGCTCGCGGTCATCACCCGCAACGCGCAGATCCAGGCCAAGCTCATCGACGACCTGCTCGACATGAACCGGCTGATGTCGGGCAACCTGCGCCTCGAGCTGTCGCGCGTGAACGCCGGCCTGCTCGTGCAGACGACCATGCAGAGCCTGCAGCCGGCGGCCGACGCGCGCGGCGTGACGCTGATGGCGCTCGTCGATCCGGACGTCGGCGAAATCCGGGCCGACGCGGTCCGCCTGCAGCAGGTGCTCTGGAACCTGCTGCACAACGCGATCAAGTTCAGCCAGAGCGGCGGCCGGGTGGAAACGCACGTGCAGCGGGACGGCGGCGATCTGCAGCTGCTCGTCAAGGACAACGGCCGCGGCATCGATCCCGAGTTCCTGCCGCACGTCTTCGAGCGGTTTCGCCAGCAGGACGGTTCGCCGACGCGCGCCGTGTCGGGGCTTGGCCTCGGCCTGTCGATCGCGCGGCATCTGGTCGAGCTGCACGGCGGCTCGATCAGCGCGCACAGCGCCGGATCGCACCAGGGCGCAGTCTTCGTCGTCCGGATTCCGATCGTCGGGCGAACGCACGTCGTGGAGGAGCCGCGTGCCGGCGCGAAGGAATCGGTGAGCGAATCCGCATGAGCGAGACCGCGTGACCATCCTGCCTCCCGACGCCGCGCTGCGGCTCGCCGCGATCGTGCAATCGTCCGACGACGCCATCGTCAGCAAAGACCTGACCGGCACTATCACCTCGTGGAATGCCGGCGCGGAGCGCCTCTTCGGCTACACCGCCGTCGAGGCGATCGGTCGGCCGGTGCGCATGCTGATTCCGTCCGACCGCCAGGACGAAGAGGATCGGATTCTCGAATCGGTGCGTACCGGGCACGTCGTCGCGCCCTTCGACACCCTTCGCGGCACGAAGGGCGGGCGTCTCATCGACGTGTCGGTGGCCGTGTCGCCGATTTACGACGAGCGCGGGCAGATTGTCGGCGCCTCGACGATCACGCGCGACATCTCGGCGCGCAAGCGCATGGAAGGCGAGCTGCACGAGCTGCAGCAGCGCCTGATGACGCTCGTCGCCGCGTCCGGGTCGATCCTGGCGTCGCCCGACGTGGACTCCGTGCTGTCGGCGTCGCTCGAGGTGGCACGCGGCGCGTTCGCGGCCGACGGGTACGCCGTCTGGCGCGTCGGCGCCGAGGGGGCCTGGACGATCGTGCGATCGGCCGGCGTGTCGGACGAGTTCGCGCGCCGCGTCGCGGGATCGAGCGGGGAGTCGGCGACCGACGTCGTGCCGTTCACCGAACCGCTCGTCGTGGAGGACGTGACGGCCGAGCCGCTGGTCGCGCACCTGCGCGACGAGTACGCGCGCGCCGGCGTCGCGTCGATGATCGTCTATCCGCTGACCGTCCGCGGCGCGCGGACCGCGACGATGGTGTTCTATTCGCGCGCGCGGCAGCGCTATCGCGACATCGACGTGCGCGTGGGCGGCGCGCTCGCGAACCTCGTCGGCGCCTCGCTGACGGCCGCCGAGCTGTACCAGCAGGAGCAGCGGCTGCGCGCCGAGTCGGAGCGCGCGCAGCGGCAGGCGGCGTTTCTGGCCGAGGCCGGCGCCGTCCTCGCGTCGTCGCTCGACTACGAGGACACGCTGGCGCGCGTGGCGCGCCTCGCCGTACCCGCGATCGGCGACTGGTGCGCCGTGGACGTGCTCGACGATCGCAACCGGCTCCAGCGGCTGGCGGTCGCGCACGTCGATCCGGCGAAAGTGGCGCTGGCGCAGGCGCTGCAGGAACGCTATCCGGCCGATCCCGAGGCGCCCCACGGCGTCCACGCGGCGCTGCGCACCGGGAGTCCGACGTTCATGTCGATCATCCCGAAGGCGCTGGTGGAGGCGAGCGCGCGTGACGACGAGCATCGGCGTCTGCTCGAGACGCTCAACCTCGCGTCGTACATGTGCGTGCCGCTGCTGGCGCACGGCCGCGCGTTCGGCGTGCTGACGTTCGTCAGCAGCGAATCGGGCCGCGAGTACACCGAAGCGGACGTGCGGTTTGCGCAGGAGCTGGCGGCGCGCGCGTCGCTCGCCGTGGAGAACGCCCGCGCGTACGACCGGGCCCGCGAGGCGAACCGGCTGAAAGACGAGTTTCTCGCGACGCTCTCGCACGAGCTCCGCACGCCGCTCAACGCCGTGCTGGGCTACGCGCGGATGCTGCGGCTCGGGACCATTGCGCCGGCGCGCGCGGCGTCGGCGCTCGAAGTCATCGAGCGCAACGCGACGTCGCTCCGGCAGATCATCGAAGACGTCCTCGACGTCTCGCGCATCGTCGCCGGACGGCTGCGGCTGAACGTCGAGCCCGTGGACCTGCCGGCGATCCTGCACGACGCCCTGGCGACCGTCATGCCGGCGGCGACCGCCAAGGGCGTGAATCTCGAGGCGGTGATCGACCCGATTTCGGCGTCGGTCTCCGGCGACTCCGATCGGCTGCAGCAGATCGTCTGGAACGTCCTGTCGAACGCGATCAAGTTCACGCCGCGTGGCGGCAAAGTGCAGCTCCGGCTGACGCGTGTCAACTCGCACGTGGAGATCACCGTCAGCGACACCGGCCAGGGCATCGACCCGGCGTTCCTCCCGTACGTGTTCGAACACTTCCGGCAGGCCGACGCGACGTTCGCGCGTGAGCACGGCGGGCTCGGCCTCGGCCTCGGCATCGCGAAGCAGCTGACGGAGCTCCACGGCGGCCGCATTGCCGCGCACAGCGACGGCCCGGGACGGGGCGCCACGTTCGTCGTCTCGCTGCCGCTGATGATCGTCCACGAGCGCGCGGCGGCCGGGCGCCGCGATCATCCGTCGTCCGATCGCCAGGCGCCGGGCATGGACGCCGCGCCGAGCCTCCACGGCATCCACGTGCTCGCGGTAGACGACGAGGAGGACTCGCTGCGGCTGCTGCAGGCCGCGCTCGAACAGTCGGGCGCGCGCGTCACGACGGCCGCGTCGGCGGCCGCCGCGATCGAGCTCCTGCGGGCGCGCGTGCCGGACGTCCTCATCGCCGACATCGGCATGCCCGACATGGACGGGCTGCAGCTGATCCGCGCCGTCCGGCAGATGGAGGCGCCGGTCCGGCAGGTGCCGGCCGCGGCGCTGACCGCGTACGCGCGGCCGCAGGATCGCGTCACGTCACTCGCCAGCGGTTTCCAGATGCACCTCGTCAAGCCGATCGACCCGGTCGAGCTCGTCGTCGCCGTCGCCGCGCTGGCGCCGAGACGCGCGGGTGCCTGACCGGGTCGCTGTGTCGCGCCGCTTACGCGTGATCGCGGTCGCTGGGCGGTGACGCCGCGTCGTTCGCCTGCTCGATCGTCTGCTCGATCGCCGTCCGGCGGTTGTTCACGACCGGGCGCCGCATCCGCGGCCGCGAGGGCGGGGACTGCTTCTTGCACCGTTCGCCGCGTGCGTGCGATCGATCGGCGCGCGTTTCTCGTCGCCGTCTGCGGCAGCGCGGCCGCGGCGGCGGTGGCCTCTGCGCGGACCGGACACGACGCGCCCGCGGCCGTCATGCTGATGCGTCACGGCGAAGACAACGGCGTGCACGACGTCAACCTCGCCCCGCGCGGCTATCGCCGCGCACAGGCGTTGCCGCGGCTGTTCGCGGGGCGTCTGCCGGCCCCACAGATCGTCGTCGCGACCAGAGCGTCGAAGAGCAGCAATCGGCCCGTCGAGACGGTGGAGCCGCTGGCGCGGGCGCTGCACCTGCCGATCGACAACCGGTTCAGGGAGGGCGACTACGCGCTGCTCGCGCACGACGTGCTCAACGACCCGAGATACGCGGGCAAGATCGTGCTGGTCTGCTGGCATCACGGGACGCTGCGGAAGCTGGCGCGGGCGCTCGGCGTCAGGCACGCGCCAGACTGGCCGAACGCGCAGTTCGACCACATCTGGGTCATCGACTACACGCACGGCCGTCCGCGTCTCGAGGACGTTCATCAGCGGCTCCTCGACGGCGACGCCTAGGTCTGCACCGTCTTGAACTTCTTGATGCTCCACTCGACGTTCGTGCCGTTGTGCCCGTTGAGCTTCTTGATGATCTTCGTCAGCTTCTGCGTCTTCAGGTGCAGCGGCAGCGTGACCTCGTAGCGCAGCCGCGCGGGCGACGACCCCCACAGCTCGTAGCGCACGCCCTTCTGCCGCAGCGCATGTTCGACGCGCGGCCGCAGCTCCGCGGAGTCTTTCGTGTCGATCGTGAGATCGAAGCGCGCGTGGTCGGGCGGTTCGATCGACTCGAGCAGCCAGAGGACGCCAACGACGAAGGCACAGGACAACGTCGCGAGCATCAGCAGTCCGGTGCCGACCGCGAGGCCCGCGGCGAGCGCGACGAGCAGGACGCCGGCGTCCTTCGGGTCGTCGATGCGCGCGCGATAGCGCACCAGGCCGGCGGCGCCGACGATGGCGAAGGCGCGCGCGAGGCTTTCGGCGACGACGAGCATGATGACGGTGCCGACGATGGCGAGCAGCACCTGCGTCTGGATCACGTGCGAGGAGCGCGGCACGAGCGACTTGCGGATTGGCCGGACCATGCCGAGCGCCGCTCCCAGCGCCGCGGCCGTGGGCAGGAGGATGAGGGCGTGGACCACGCTGGGCCACTGCGGCGGAAGTTGTGAGAGCGCGTTTCGCATCGACCCTCTCCCCGGTTACGACGGACACCGCGTCGCCGCGATGTCGGCGCGCTTCGCGTCGAAGGCGCGCACCCAGTCGTCCACGCTGGCGGGCGGCTCGTCGCTTCCGGGCTTCCGGCTGCGCCGCTCGACGTGGCCGACGGCGAACAGATCGTGGAGCTGCCGCTCGCCGAGCATGGCGAGCAGCGCGGACAGGAACGACCGGCCGGCTTCGCCGATCTTCGGGTCGCCGAGCGTGCCCGCGCTCGACCGGGCGAGGTGGCCGATGCACGCGGCTCTGTCCCGCCAGATCGGCGTGCGCGACCACAGCGCGAAGTTCACGCTCGATGTCACGCTGCGATCGAAGTAGTTCGCCCGGCCGAAGGTCAGACCCAGGTCCTTCACCAGAAGCAGCGGCTTCGTGCAGGCGCCGTCGTCGGCGATCCCGCCGGGCAGGCAGTGAAAGCGCTGCTGAATGGCTTTGTTGTCCGTGTGCTGGATGAAGACGGCGAGCAGCTTCAGCGCGTCACGCTGATAGCGCGGGGCGCCGCCCTGCGTGTCGTCCACGAGATCGAGCTCGGGCCACGCCCAGCCGTCGGGATCGGCTTTCAGGTCGTGTCCCGGCATCTTCCACTCGACGGTCGCGACGTCGAAGACGTGCGAGGCGCCGACCAGGTCGCGATCGTTCCACGGATCGGCGGAGCAGCCATGGCAGACCAGACGTACGGGCGTGGCGATGTCGGCGCCGAACCCCAGCGCCCAGAGCAGGCGCGTCGCGAGAATGCTGCCCTCGACCTCGGGGTTGTCCGCGCCGTACCTGATTTTCACGACGCGGCCGTCGGCGACCCGACACTCGAATTTCTTCGAGCTGCCCGAGCGCGGCGACGGCACGAAGTCGCACTCGACGAGCCCATCCGGCGCGAACGCGCCGGGCACGTCCGGGCCGGCGCGCAGATCCAGCTGATTGACCTTCGTCGGCGTCCAAACTTGTGCACGCCGCAGAAACTCGACACGCGCGTCGTGCGACAGCACGCGTGCGGACTCGCCGGACGTCGTCGCATGCGACACGGCAGAGCTGTGTGCGGGCTCGGCCGCCGCCGCAAGAGCTGCGAACAGAATCAGGGTTCTGCCCGTCATCTTCAGTAGCTGATGAATGCAAGACGCACTCCGCAGATGTGTTTGAATTCGGCGACGCTCGACTGCAAAACGTTCCGCTTTGCGACGACGGAATCTGGCACCATGATTGGAACCTTCAGACTGACCCGCATACCCAAGGAACGGAGCTCATGAACGTACATCGTCACTTTGTCCGGCGCGTCACCGCGCCGCTCGCACTCGCTCTGACGATCGGCACCTCATCCGTGTACGCTGCGCCGCCCGCGCCGCCCGCGTACGCCGCCGCGCTGTCGCACGTCCGCATCGACAACTTCGGCAAGATCGACGACGACTACTATCGCGGCGCGCAACCCGACGGCCACGACTACGCGGACCTCGCTGCGCTTGGCGTCAAGACGGTGATCGATCTCACGCGCAACGGCCGTGAGAACGAACGCGCGCAGGTGGAGCAGCAGGGGATGACGTTCGTCCGCATCCCGTTGACGACGTCAGAGCGGCCGTCGGATGCGGCCGTGCGGCAGTTTCTGTCCCTCGTGAACGATCCCGCGCGGCAGCCGGTGTACGTGCACTGCCAGGGCGGCCAGCACCGCACGGGCGTGATGACGGCGGTGTATCGCATGACGAAGTACGGCTGGACGGAGGATCGGGCCTATCAGGAGATGAAGCACTACAAGTTCGAGACGTTCTGGGGCCATCCCGAACTGCGCAAGTTCGTCCACGACTACTACGAGAAGCTGACCCCGGTCGCGAGCCCGGTGGTGGCGGACGCCGCGCTGCCCGCGGTGGACGTCACGCGTCCCGCGGCGAACTAGTCGAGCCGGCCTACTCGTCGCGCGATCCGCGGCGCAGCGCTTTGACTCCGCCGCGCCGCTTCTTCGACTCGATTCGCTTCTCGCGCGACGCTTTGCTTGGCTTGGTCGGTCGCCGGCGCCGCGGCGGCGTCGCCGCTCGCCGGACGAGCTCGACGAGGCGCGCGCGCGCGGCCTCGCGGTTGCGCTCCTGCGAGCGAAACACGCGGCTGTCGATCGTCAGGCTGCCGTCGCCGCCTACGCGGTGACCGGCGAGCGCGCGCACGCGAGCCTTGACGTCGTCCGGCAGCGCGGAGCGCGGGAGATCGAAGCGGAGCTCGACCGCCGTCGCCACCTTGTTGACGTTCTGTCCGCCTGGCCCGGACGCGCGCACGAACCGCTCGGTCAGGTCGTTCTCGTCGATCGCGAGGCCCGGCGCAATCGGGATCAGCGCCATCGGCTACTCGTAGAACGCCGGCGCCTTGTTGAGCTTCCGGGTGCCGATCAGATCGTGCTGGATCCAGAGCTGCGCGCCCGCCTTCCGCATGAACGTCTCGAGCGCGGCGCGCGACGCCGCCGTCTGCGCCGGATCGGTGTCGAACGTCGGCACGCGGTGCAGCCGTCGCTCTTCCGGATAGTGATAGAGGTCGCCTGAAATCACGAGCGGCCCGGTCTTCGCGAGCTTCACGAACAGCACCTGGTGCCCGGGCGTATGCCCGGGCGTCAGCTTGAGGACGACCGTGCCGTCGCCGAAGACGTCGTAGTCGCTCGTCGTGATGACGGTGGTCTTGCTGGTCTTCAGCCTCGAGTACGTCTCGGGACGCGTCAGCGCGTTCGGTTTCTGCGGGAACATGACGTCGCGCTCGACCTGCCGCGTCAGCCACGTCGAGCCGGCGAACATGTTCGCGTTGCCCGTGTGGTCGTAGTGATAGTGAGAGAGCGCCAGATAGGTGATGTCGCGCGGCGTGTAGCCGGTGGACGCGAGCTGCGACACCAGCGTCTTCGACGTCGTCACGAACCGCTCGGCGCCGCTCGGCAGGACGATGCGGTAGCGCGTCGTTCTGCCCGGCGCGGTGATCTCGCTGTCGGGCAGCGCGCCCGTGTCCCAGATGAGCGTGCCCTTCGGATGCACGATCAGATAGGCGGCGACCGACATGTCGGTGGTGGCCATCTCCTCTTTTTTCAGGCTGAAGCGGGAGACGTCGCCGCCTTCGAGCATGCCGCCGTCGAAGACGTACACGCGGACTGACGCCGGCGGTACGGGCGCGGCGATCGCGAGAGCGGCGGCCAGGGCCAAGGCGGACAGCAGCTTCATAGTGACGGATCTTATCCCAGACCTTTCGTGTACACTCCGCCGCATGAAACACACCTTCCGCCTCCTCGTCGTCCTCGTGGTTGTCGCGGCGGCCGGCTGCAGCCGCAGGCCCCCTGAACTCCAGGCCGTCGTCGATGCCGCGGACGCCATGGGCGGTCGCGACCGGATCATGGCCGTGAAGACGCTGACCGTCGAAGGCCAGGGCAGCGCGCCGAACGCGGGGCAGAACACGATGCCCGACAGCGATCTGCCGGTGTGGAAGATCACCGAGTTCACGCGCACGATCGATCTGCCGAACCATCGCATGCGGATGCAGCAGGTCCGCGTCGCACAGTTCCTGTTCGCCAACTCGAACACGCAGCGGCAGGATCAGGGGCTCGACGGCGACATCGCGTTCAACGCCGGACCGAACGGCGCGGCCAGAGCGTCGGCGGCGACCGCGGAGGATCGCCGGCTGGAGATGCTGCAGCATCCGCTCGTGCTCGTCCGCGCGGCGCTCGACCCGGCGGCGAAGCTCACCGGATATCGCTCGGCCAACGGTCAGGAGATCGTCGAAGTCGAGACGCCGACCGGCGAGCACGTCACGCTGGCGATCGACGGCGTCACGAAGCTGCCGTCGCGGATGACGACCATGCGCGACAACGCGAACATGGGCGACGTGGCCATCGACACGACGTTCGCGAACTACGAGGACGTCGGCGGCGTGAAGCTGCCGAAGCGGCTGACGACGAGCATGGACAAGTACCTGCAGTTCGACCTGCAGGTGTCGAAGAACACGATCGACGGCGACGCGTCCGGTCTCGCCGCGCCCGACGCCGTCAAGTCGGCGGCCGTGCCGCCCAACGCGGCGCCGATTGTCGTCTCGGCCGAGCCGGTGGCGAAAGGCATCTGGTGGCTCGCCGGCTCGGGCAACCACCGCAGCGTCGTCTTCGAGTTCGACGATCATCTCACGCTCTTCGAGGTGCCGCTCAACGAGGCGCGATCCAAGGCCGTGATCGACAAGGCGCGGACGCTGTCGTCGAAGCCGCTGACCGAGGTCGTCGTCTCGCATCACCACTTCGATCACTCGGGCGGCCTGCGCGTGGCGGTGGCCGAAGGCCTGACGGTCATCACGTACAAGGACAACATTCCCTTCTTCAAGGACCTGCTCGCGCGCAAGCACACGATCGTGCCCGACGAGCTGCAGATGCATCCGCGCGAGGCAAAGTTCGAATCCGTGGACGATTCGATGGTCCTCAAGGACAAGGCGATGGAGGTGGACCTCTATCACCTGAAGGACAACCCGCGCGAGGGCACGAACCTCTTCGCGTATGTGCCGAAGGACAAAATCCTGGTGCAGGCGGATCTCTACGACTCGACGTGGCAGTTCCATCACTGGGGCCAGAACGTCATCGACAACATCGAGAAGGTGCGCAAGCTGAAGGTGGACAAGCAGGTCCCGATCCACGGCGAAATTCAGACCTACGCGGAGATGGTGAAGACGATTCGGAACGCGCCGCAGGGGGAGTAGTGCAGACGTCGTCGATCTTCGCGAGGCCGGTGTTCGCGAGGACGCGGCGGCTGTGCCTCGCTCGTCGAGCAGAGCTACCGGTCCGTCGCCAACAAGGAGCGCGGGAAAGGATGCACATGAGGCGGCTCCGCGAGCCCTCACCGATGCGCTTGCGGCCGGTGGCGATGAGGCAAAGCGCGTCTTCGAGGCGATGATGCCGATGAAGAAGATCGACATCGCCACAATCGAGGCAGCGCGGCGCGGGCGGGAACGTTCGGCCGCAGGCCGCTGAAAGCCAGGCCTGAAGGCGCAGGCCTGAAGGCCTGCACTACACGTCACCGCGGCAGCGTGACGTCGATCTCCGCCGCGTAGAGCATCGTCCGGTCGTTGTCGCGCGCGGCCCACTTCAGCAGCGTGGCGACGCTCGGCTGCACCCGGCCGTCGAACACGGTCGTGCCGTTCGCCGTGACGGTGATCGGCTGCGACAGATCGAACGCGTCGGGCGAGACGAGCAGTGTGAATTCGCTCACCCCGCGCGACACCGCTTCGACGTGATTTCCGGTGCGCACGACGTCCGCGCGTCCCGATCGCTGGCGATGCTCGAAGAGCGGGACGGCGGGGCCGTCGGCGCCGTACGCATTGGCATCCGGCAGGTTCGCCGCGTCGCTCGACGTCTTGCCGAGTCTGTCGATCACGAGCCAGTGCGCGCGGTTGCGCGCGAGGTCGGCGGTCTCCCAGGTCAGCTTCGCCGGCGACGGCTCGCGCGGATGCTCGCTGACGAACTCCTCGTACGACGCCTTCACGTCGGGCCACCACGCCGTGTTGTGCTCGCCGAGCGGCTGCGGATGGTAGTCGATCGACACGCCCGCCCTCTTCAAGTGCAGGACGTACGGTTCGACGGCGACGATCGGATACAGGCGATCGCGCCCGCCGTTGACGACGAACATCGGCTTGTCGAGGAGGTTGTTCGGGAAGAGCGCGTCGCGAATGCCCGTGTCGGGGTTCGCGAGCACGAGGATGAACCCGTTCAGCGGCAGAAAGCTCGCAAACGGCGTCGTGTCGCGCATGCCGACGTAGTACGCGCCCGTCGCGCCGTCGGACACGCCGGAGAGGACGACGCGGTTCTCGTCGATGTTGTAGGTGCGCTTCAACGCGTCCACGATGGCGTCGAGGTTGTCGATCTGGTCCTCGCTCCACCAGGGCGCGTCGGCCCAGCCGTACGGCAGGACGTAGAACTGATCCGTGTCGCCCGCCAGATTGCCGATCGCGCCGGAATTCCTCGGTTGATTCGTCGTGCGGCCCATGACGCCGCCGTGCAGCTGGAACCTGACCTGATAGCGCTTCGACGGATCGTAGTGCTCGGGCACGTTGATCGCGTAGTAGTGTTCGACGCGATCGCCGGTACGGTTCGTCGTCATCACGACGCCGGTCTTCTGATCTCTGTAGGGGCGTCCGCGCTTCAGACGCCGAAGCGCCTCGTCGAAGCCGACGCCCGTCTTGAGCACCCCGTCCACCTGCTTCGCGGCGTCGGCCGGCGACGTCGCGTCCCAGAACTTCTGGAATGCCGCGTCGATCGCGGGGGACGACGGCGCCTGGGCCGCCATGCGCGGCCGGACGGCGGCGCACAGAGCGACGGCGGCGAGCGCGACGGAGACGGCGCGGGTCACCTTCATGGCGCGGATATAGTACTGTAGGCGCTTATGTCGAGCACGACGCTTTCATCTCCCGCGGCCACGCGCGTGCCGCTCTGGATCAACGGACAGCCTGCCGCGTCGAAGAGCGCGCGGTTCGGCGAGGTCACCAACCCGGCGACGGGGCAGGTCATTCGGACGGTGCCGTTCGCGGACGCGGCGGACGTCGATGCGGCCGTCACGGCCGCCGCCGCGGCGTTCCCCGCGTGGCGCGACACCCCGGCGGTGCGCCGCGCCCGGGTGCTCAATCGCTTTCGCGATCTCGTCGAGAAGCATCAGAAGGAGCTCGCGGCGCTCATCACCGAGGAGCACGGCAAGGTGTTTCTCGACGCGATGGGATCCGTGCAGCGCGGCATCGAGGTGGTCGAGTACGCCGTCGGCGCGCCGGAGCTGCTGAAGGGCGCGTACTCGGAGCAGGTCGGCCGCGGCGTGGACGCGCATTCACGCCTGCAGCCGCTCGGCGTCTGCGCCGGCATCACGCCGTTCAACTTTCCCGCGATGGTGCCGATGTGGATGTTCCCGATGGCGCTCGCCTGCGGCAACACCTTTGTGCTGAAGCCATCGGAGAAGGATCCGTCCTGCGCCGTCCGCCTGGCGGAGCTGCTCAAGGAGGCCGGGCTGCCCGACGGCGTCTTCAACGTCGTGCACGGCGACAAAGACGCGGTTGACGCCATCCTCCAGCATCCGGACGTCAAGGCGGTCTCGTTCGTCGGCTCGACGCCGATCGCGAAGTACATCTACGCGACGGCCGCCGCCAACGGGAAGCGCGTCCAGGCGCTCGGCGGCGCGAAGAATCACGCCGTGGTGCTTCCGGACGCGGACCTCGACTTCACCGTCGATGCCCTGATGGGCGCGGCGTACGGATCGGCGGGTGAGCGCTGCATGGCGATTTCGGCCGTCGTCGCCGTCGGCGGCGCCGCTGACCCGCTCGTCGCGAAGATCGCGGCCAAGGCGCGCCAGCTTCGGGTCGGTCCGGGCGCGGCTGACGGCATGGAGATGGGGCCGCTCGTGACGGCCGCGCATCGCGATCGCGTGACGGGCTACATCGACGCGGGCGTGGCCGACGGCGCGACGCTCGTCGTGGACGGCCGCGGCCTCGAGGTCGAAGGCTACGAGCGCGGGTTCTTCGTCGGGCCGACGCTCTTCGATCGCGTGACGCCCGCGATGTCGATCTACAAAGACGAGATCTTCGGCCCGGTCCTCGTCGTCCTGCGCGCCGACTCGCTGGACGAGGCGATCGGCATCGTCAATCGCAATCAGTACGGCAACGGCACGGCGCTCTTTACGAGCTCCGGCGCGGCGGCGCGAAAGTACGAGGATGCGATCGAGGTCGGGATGGTCGGCGTCAACGTCGCGATTCCGGTGCCGATGGCGTTCTTCTCGTTCGGCGGCTGGAAACAGTCGCTCTTCGGCGACCTGCACGTGTACGGCCCCGAGGGCATCGCGTTCTACACGCGCACGAAAGCGATCACGACGCGCTGGCCGGCGACCCACGCCACGTCCGCCGGATTTCACATGCCGACCGCCGGGTGAACCATGCGCGTTCTCGTAGGGCGGGCCTTGCAGGCCCGCGGGCCGGCGCTTTGCGTGATCGTCGCGCTGTTGGCGACCCTGAACGGGTCGCCCTACGTTCATGCGCAGGAGCCGCAGACCGAGAGCGTGTGGAGCTGTCCGGTCCACGCGATTGTCAACGAACAGAATCCGGGGAAGTGTCCGATCTGCCGGCGCGATCTCGTGCCGGTGACGGCGACCGTCACGTGGACGTGCGCCGACCATCCGGAGATCGATCGCCCCGTGCGCGGGCGATGCGCGGACGGCTCGCCGATGGAGGCGCGCTACACGCAGTCTACGCACGCGAACCACAACCCGCGGCACGGCGGCCAGTTCTTCATGGCCGGGGATCTCTGGCATCATCTCGAAGGCGCGTACGTCGGGGACGTGCTCCGCGTCTATCTCTACGACGACTACACGAAGCCGCTCGCGCCCGCGCTGCGCGACGCGGTGACCGGGCGCATCGTCACGAAAGAGACCTTCGACCCGAAGACGCGCACGACGACCGAGCTCGCGGCGTTTCCGCTGACCGTGTCGCGCGACGGCGACTACCTCGAGGCGCACGTCGGCCGCCTGCGGCTGCCCGCGGACATGACGGCGAAGATCCGCTTCACGAAAGGCGGGGACGAGTACCGCTTCGACTTCACGTTCGGCGAGCTGTCGGTGGACAAAGAGCCCGTGTCCACGCCGGCCGCGCCGCTCTTCGAAGTGCCGGACGACCTCGGCGCCGTGCGAAAGCTGCTCGCCGAACGTGTCGCGACGGTGGAGGCGCTGGTGAAGAAGCGCGCGTTCAACGAGGTGTGGGTGCCGGCGTTCCAGGCCAAGGACCTGGCGCTGTGGCTCGACATCCGGACGGCGGCGCTGCCCGGCGCGCGGCGTCCGGCCGCGCAGGTCGCGATCGAACGCCTCGTCCGGGCGGCCTGGGAGATCGACGCCGCGGGCGACACCGGCAACAAAGACGACGTCCAGCAGGCCTATGACGCGCTGGCCGCGGCGGCACGCGACGTCGAGCAGGTGTTCGCGCGATGAGGACTCGTGTCGTGCGGACCGTCAGGTTCGGCGGCTCGGGCAGGCCTGAAGGCCTGCACTACATGGCGGTCGTCGCGCTGTTGGCGCTGCTGGCGGTGCCGCGTGTCGAGGGGCATAAGCCGGTGCTGTCGAAGTACACGTTCTCCGAGGACGTGTATCCGATCCTCAAGGACCACTGCGGCGGATGCCACGTGTCGGGCGGCATCGCGCCGATGTCGCTCTTGACGTACGAGGACACGCGGCCCTGGGCCGAGTCGATTCGTCTGGAGCTGACCACCGGCCACATGCCGCCGTGGTACGGCGATCCCAGCGTCACGCCGCTGCGCGACGTTCATATGCTCTCGGCGCGCGACCTCGACGTCGTCCTGACCTGGGCGAGCGGCGGGACGCCGCCGGGTCCGCCGCTGCGCGCCGCCGCGCCATCGACGTCTCGGCGCTGGCCGCACGGACGTCCGGATCTGGTGATCCCCGTCGCCGCCGGCGTCACGCTGCCGGCAGACAAAGCCGAAGACACGCGCGAGTTCGTGCTGCGCGAGAGCGCCGACCGCGACCGGATGATCGCGCTCGCCGACGTGCAGCCGGGCAATCCGGCCATCGTGCACGACGCGATCGTCTTCACCAGGCGGGCCGGCGGCACGGAGCCCGACGTGATCGTCAGGACGTGGCTTCCGGGCGCCGCTCCGGTCGCTCCCGGTGCGGGCCTCGGGTTCGCGTGGCGCGCCGGCGACCAGCTGGTCGTGCGGATGCACTACAAGAAGAACTGGACGCTCGAGAACAAGGTGGCGTCCGATCGCAGCACGATCGGCCTCTACTTCGCCGCGGCGCCCGGCACGCGATCGATTCGCGAGGTGACGCTGCGGCCGGGGGAGGCCGCGGCCTTCGACGCGCACGTTCGCGGCATCGCGGTCGGCGCCGACGCCGTGGGCGGCGACGCGCGGATCGACGTGGACGCCGTGCGACCCGACGGCACGCGCGTGAGCGTCGCCGGATTTTCCGCGCGTCCAGGCTGGAGTCAGCGCTACTGGTTCGCGCGCCCCGTCGATCTGCCGAAAGGCACGCGCCTCGAGGTCAAGACGCCGCCGCGTGTGCGGGTGTGGCTCGACGCCGCCCCGGCGTCGTAATCGGCCGGACGCGTGTTACGATCGCGGCACCAACACACATGGCGACGTGTCCGAAGTGCATGGGATTTCTCACAGAGGGCCACCGATGTCCCGGCGGCATCTGGACGCGCCTCAGCAAAGCGCTGCTGACGTTCGCCATCGGCAGCGGCATCGGGATCGTCTTCGTCTACGCGATCGAGGATCGGCCGGTGGCGGCGCTGGTGCTCGCGGGCGCGGCGCTCGGCGCGGTGCTCGCGATGGCCGTCCGCAACGCCGTCGGTGTGCGCTAGCGCACGATTCTTGCGCTGACGTTCCATAACCGCACACTGTGCGGCCGCCGCTCCGCACGGATCGCCCCAAAACGTAGCTGAAATCGCCCAGTTGAGCTCGGGCACGGTTCTTGGACGCGTGTACCGGTGACTCCCATGGCTCTCCGATCCTCTGCGGCCGCGTCGTGGCCCGTCGCCGCGCGTCCGTCGCTGCTCGTCGTCGATGACGAAGTGCCGGTCTTGAAGCTGATCGAGCGCATCGCGCACAAGGCCGGCTTCGACGTCATGACGTGTTCGAGCGGCAGCGACGCCATGCGCCTCCTGCTGCGCAAGCCGGCCGACCTCGCCATGGTCGATCTGCGCATGCCCGACGTGAACGGCCTCGATCTGCTGCGCGAGATCCGCCGGACCGTGCCGGGCTGCGAAGTCATCCTGATGACCGGCCACGGCGCCGTTGACAGCGCGGTCGAAGCCATCAAGCTCGGGGCCCGCGAATATCTGACCAAGCCGTTCGACTTCGATCGCCTGCGCAAGGTCCTCGGCGACATCCGCGTCGAGCTGACGCGGCGGGCGCAGGTCGTCGCGCTCGAGAGCGCCGTGGCCCGGCAGCTCGAATTCTGCGGCATGCTCGGCCGCAGCCCGGCGATGCTGGAGGTGTTCAGCCTGATTCAGCGGCTGGCACCGCACGCGAAGGCCGTGCTGCTCACCGGCGAAACGGGCACGGGGAAGGAGCTCGCGGCGCGCGCCTTTCACCAGGCGGGCCCGCGGCGCGCCAGACCGTTCGTCACGGTCAACTGCTCGGCCGTCGTCACGACGTTGTTCGAGAGCGAGCTGTTCGGCCACGTGCGCGGCGCGTTCACCGGCGCCGTGGACTCGAAGCCCGGGTTGTTCGAGGCGGCACAAGGCGCGACGCTCTTTCTCGACGAGGTCGGCGAGCTGCCGCTCACCGTGCAGGCGAAGCTGCTGCGCGCGCTCGAATTCGGCGAGGTGCAGCGCGTCGGCTCGCTCCACACCAAGCGCGTGGACGTCACCGTCATCGCGGCGACCAACCGAGACCTGCGCGAGGAAGTGGCCGCCGGACGGTTCCGCGACGATCTGTTCTACCGGCTCAACGTCGTCGAAGTGGGCCTGCCGCCGCTGCGCGATCGCCGCGAGGACATCCCGTATCTGACGGCGGCGTTCATGGGCGACTCCGCGCAGCGGATACGCAAACCGCTCACGGGCATCACTCCCGCCGCCGAGCGCCTGCTGCTCTCGGCGCCGTGGCCGGGCAACGTCCGTGAGCTCAAGAACGTGGTGGAACGCGCGTGTATGCTGGCCGAGGGCAACCTGATCACCGAGCGCGAGATCGCCGGCAGCCTCGGGCCTGCGCCGGGGCCGAGTCAGCCTGCGCAGGAGCGTGCAGCGAGCGCGCCGAGTACGCCGCCGCGGCCGGCGGCGCTGCATGCCGTCGAGCGCGGGCACATCGTCGAGGTGCTGCGGCAGGTGAACGGCAATCGCATGGCGGCCGCCAAGGTGCTCGGCATCAGCCGGCGGGCGCTGTACCGTCGTCTCGAACGCCACGGCATCGTGGACGTCACGTAGAATAAGGGGAACACTTTGGCGCCTGAAGCTTCCGTCATCGGATCGATCAAGACGCTGGCGAACAAGCTGCTCAAAGGTCCTGCGCCGCAGGGCCCGGTGCTCGTCGTGGACGACGAAGAAGCCGTGCTGCGGTTCGTGGATCGCGTGCTGCGCGACGCCGGCTACAAGACCGCCATGGCCAACAGCGGGCCCGAAGCCATCGAGACGGCGAAGAAGGTCGGCCCGCTCGGCGCGCTCGTGACCGACGTGATGATGCCGGGCATGACCGGCGACGAGCTCGCGCGCGTGCTGCGCCAGACCGAGCCCGGACTCAAAGTGCTCTACCTCACCGGCTACAGCGACCGCCTGTTCAAAGAGAAGACCATGCTCTGGGCGGACGAGGCGTTTCTCGACAAGCCCTGCACGGTCAAAGGCCTGCGCGAGGCCGTGTCGCTGCTCCTGTTCGGCAAATTCGACGCCGGCGAAGAACCCAAGGCGTAGCGCGGCCCTTTCAGGGCCGCGTCCATCGCCGCAACGTGATATAGATCCCCCGTCAACGCGGAGGGAACCGATGTCGCGTGTACTTCGACTCGCAGCGTATGCATCTGCGGCGGCGTTCGTCGTGGCGGGGCGTCCGGGCCTCGCCCAGCACGGCGCCAGGGACGGCGAGTGGCGATCGTATGCCGCCGACTCGGGCAGCACGAGCTACGCGCCGTACGACCAGATCAACCGCGACAACGTCAAGAACCTCCAGGTGGCCTGGAGCTGGAAGTTCGACAACTTCGGCGGCGGCAACAGCGAGACGACGCCGATTATGGCCGGCGGCGTTCTTTACTTCACCGTCGGCCCGCGCCGCACCGTCGTCGCGGCCAATCCCGGCACGGGCGAGACGCTCTGGACGTGGCGGCCCGACGAAGGCGTCCGCTTCGACAAGGCGCCGCGCAAGGTCACGCGCGGCGTCGCGTACTGGGCAGAAGGCAACGACGCGCGCGTCATCACCGTCACGCCGGGGTTTCAGCTCGTCGCGCTCGACGCGAAAACCGGCGTTCCCGTCCGCAGCTTCGGTGACAACGGATCGGTCGATCTCTTTAAACAGCTCGATCTGACGACGCCGCTCGATCCGACCGGCCGCATCGGCAACAGCTCGGCGCCGGTGGTGAGCAACGGCGTGATCGTCATCGGCCCCGCGCTGACGCAGGGCGGCACGCAGCCCAACAAGGAAAACGTCAAGGGCGACGTCATGGCGTTCGACGTCCGCACCGGCAAGAAGCGCTGGGTGTTCCACACGATCCCGCGCTTCGGCGAGAAGGGCTACGAGACGTGGTTGAAGGAGTCGGCCGAATACACCGGCAACACCGGTGTGTGGGGGCCGTTCTCCGCGGATGACGAGCTCGGGAACGTCTACCTGGCGACCGAGTCGCCGACCAACGACGGCTACGGCGGCCATCGTCCGGGCGACAATCTGTTTTCAGACTCGATCGTCTGCCTCGACATCAAGACCGGGAAGATGAAGTGGTTCAAGCAGCTCATTCACCACGACATCTGGGACTACGACATGCCGGTGCACCCGATGCTGCTCGACATCAGAGTGGACGGGCGCCCGATCAAAGCCATCGCGCAGACGGGGAAGATGGCGCTCGTGTGGGTGCTCGATCGCACGAACGGCCAGCCCGTGTGGCCGATTCCGGACGTCGCCGTCGAGCAGACGGAAGTGCCGACCGAGTGGACCGCGAAGACGCAGCCGATTCCGAGCAAGCCGCCGGCGTACGACGTCGTGGGGATCAAGACCGACGATCTGATCGACTTCACGCCGGAGCTGCGCGCCAAGGCGCTCGAGGCGATCAAGAACGGACCGTATCGCCTGGGCGGGCCGTTTGCGCCGCCCTCGCTGGTCGTGCCCGGCGTCAATCGCGGGACGATCGTCGCGCCCGGGTTCGGCGGCGGCGCGAACTGGCCGTCGGGCGGGGTGGATCCTGAGACCGGATTCGTCTACATCGGCTCGATCACGCGACCGTTCGTCGCCGGCGTCGTGAAAACCGATCCGCCCGATCCGGACAAGGCCGCGTACACGGCCGGGCGCGGAGGGCAGGTTCCGAACATCGAGGGGCTGCCGCTGCTCAAGCCGCCGTACGGACGCATCACCGCGTACAACATGAACACGGGCGAGATTGCGTGGCAGGTGCCGAACGGCGACACGCCGCCGAACGTCAAGGAGGCGTTCGCGCGGCTCGGGCTGACGAATGTGCCGCCGACCGGCTTTCCGTCGCAGGCCTCGTTCGCCATCACGAAGACGCTGCTGATTGGCGGGGAAGGATCGGGCGGGCGCGCGCTGCTGCACGCGTACGACAAGAAGACGGGCGAGAACATCGCCGAGCTCCCGATGCCCGGCAGTCAGACTGGCGTGCCGATGACCTACATGTATCAAGGCCGGCAGTTCGTCGTCGTCGCCACCGCCGGCCGTCCCGCGGGCGAGCTCGTCGCGTTCGCGCTGCCCGTTCCCGCGGCGCCCGCGCCTGGCCGCCGGCCCTGAGCTGTAGTGCGGACCTTCAGGTCCGCCGGACAGGCAGGCCTGAAGGCCTGCACTGCCGCTGGCGGCGGGCTACCCGCCGCGCGTGTGCATCTCGAGGTGCGGATCTTTCTTCAGCGCGTTCATCGGGACGAACGCGCGGCGGTCGCCGAGCGCCAGGCGATCTTCTGCGCCGCGGTCGGTGCGCGCGGTCCAGCCCTGGCGAATGAGTGACGCGATCTCGTCGCGACCGGCGCCGCGGCGCAGCGCGCCGCGCAGATCGAGGCCGCGCGGCGCATAGAGGCACAGATACCACATGCCGTCGGCCGTCAGCCGGCTGCGATCGCAGCTGCCGCAGAACGGCTGCGTCGTAGACGAGATGACCCCGAACGTCGTGCCGTCGGGAAGCGAGTAGCGATCGGCCGGCGCGGAGGACTGCTCGACGATCGGCTCGATGCGGCCGTAGCGCTCCTCGAGCCGCGCGAGGATGTCGCGGCGCGCGACGACGCGATCGGCCGACCACTTCGTCGCGCCGCCGACGTCCATGTACTCGATGAAGCGCACTTCGGCGTTGACCGTCTTGGCGAACTCGATCAGCGGCACCAGTTCGTCGTCGTTCACGCCGCGGATGACGACCGTGTCGATCTTCAGGCGGCC
>CAZOIK010000349.1:0-3278 GCA_964579765.1 uncultured Bifidobacteriaceae bacterium | reverse complement strand
TCGCGATCCGATCGACGCGTTGAAGGTGCTGCTCGCCGCCGGCGCGGACGCGAACGCGAAGGCGCCGGACGGATCGTCGCTGCTGCACCAGGCGGTCACCGCGCGGCGCGTGGACGCGATTCGCGCGCTCGTCGCCGCCGGCGCGAAGCTCGACGCCGTGAACAAGGACAACCAGACGCCGCTCATGCTCGCCGAGAAGCCGGATCCGCCGGTCACGGCCGCGCAGATGCAACAGGATCCGGGCGTGTGGCGTCCGCGTCGCGACACGCGCGAGCAGGTCATCGCCGCCGTGCGCGAGCTGATGCACCTCGGGCCGAACGATCCGACGCCGCAGCCGCCGCCGCTGCCCGCGGCCACCAAGGACGAATCGAAGGACGCCGCGAAGTGAAGACGGCGCTCGCGGCGGTCGTGTTCGTGGCATTCGGTGCCAGCGCGTTCGCGCAGGCCCCCCGCTCGGGGCCGGCCGCGACCGAGGCGGGAAAGTACCGCGCGTGGCTCAACCAGAACTGCGTCGGCTGCCACAACAATCGCGTCAAGAACCCGGCGAACGACCCGGTCAACCTCGAATCCGCGAGCACCGACGACCTGCTGCCGAACGCGGCGACGTGGGAGCGCGTGCTGCGCAAGCTGGCCGTGCGCGCCATGCCGCCGCAGGGCGTGAAGCACCCGAGCGAGCCGGAGTACGCCGCCTTCACGGCGTGGCTCGCGACCTCGCTCGATCGCGCGTGGGCGGGGAAGGCCACGCCCGGCCGCTTCGTCGTGCACCGGCTGAACCGCGCCGAGTACGGCAACGCGATTCGCGATCTGCTCGCGCTCGACGTGGACGCCGCGTCGCTCCTGCCGACCGACGGCGCCGAGTTCGGCTTCGACAACATCGCGACGTCGCTCAAGACGTCGCCGCTCCTGCTCGAGCGCTACCTCACCGCCGCCCAGCGCATCGCGACGATGGCGGTCGGCGACACGGCGGTGCCGCCGGGCACGACTGAATACCCGATCAGCCGCGAGTTCACGCAGAGCGGCTACATCGAGGGCCTGCCGCTCGGCACGCGCGGCGGCACGGTCGTGCGGCACGTGTTTCCCGCCGACGGCGAGTACAAGCTGTCGGGACGCCTGGTTCGCGGCGTCGAGGAAGGCTATTCGGGCGTCGAGGGCAACGACCAGCCGTACACCTTCGTCATCACGATCGACGGCGCGGAGGTGTACTCGGCGCAGATCGGCGGGCCGAAGGACCACGAGGTGCAGGCGCGCGACATGAACGAGGCGCGCGTCGTCATCGACGAGCGGATGGCGGGCCGCGTGCGCGTGACGGCCGGCGAACACGAGGTCGGCTACACGTGGCGCGATCGCCCGGCGGTGCGGCAGGACGTGTGGCAGCCGGCGCGCCGCGACAGCCAGGAAGTGCACCTGATTACCGGCCTCCCGCGCCTCAAGGCCGTGATGGTCGAAGGACCGTACAAGGTCACGGGCATCAGCGAGACGCCGAGCCGCGACAGGATTTTCGTCTGCACGCCCGCGAAGCCCGCCGACGAAAGCGGATGCGCGACACGGATCTTGACGGCGCTCGCACGGCGCGCGTATCGCCGTCCAGTGTCGGCCGCCGACGTCGCCGCACCGATGAAGTTCTACGCACAGGCCCGCGCGCGGGGCGCTGACTTCAACGCGGGCATCCGCTCGGGCCTCGCGCGCATCCTCGCGAGCCCGTCGTTCCTCTATCGCATCGAGAAGGATCCGGCGGGCCTCACCGCAGGCGCCGCGCATCAGGTGACGCAGGTCGATCTCGCGTCGCGGCTGTCGTTCTTCCTCTGGAGCAGCATCCCGGACGACGCGCTGCTGAACGCGGCGGCTGCGGGCACGCTGCGCGCGCCGGGCGCTCTGGCCTCGCAGGTGCGGCGCATGATCGCCGACGACCGCGCCGACGCGCTCGTCAGCAACTTCGCCGGCCAGTGGCTGCAGCTGCGCAACCTCGAGTCGAAGGTCCAGCCCGACCTGCTGATGTTCCCGGACTTCGACGACAACACGCGCCGCGCGTTCCGCCGCGAGACCGAGATGCTCTTCGGCCACATCCTGCGCGAGAACCGCAGCATCCTCGAGCTGCTCGACGCCAACTACACGTTCGTCAACGAGCGGCTCGCGAAGCACTACGGCATCCCGGGCGTCTACGGCGAGCGCTTCCGGATGGTGACGCTGACGGATCCGAACCGCTTCGGCCTGCTCGGCCAGGGCAGCGTGCTGTCGTTGACGGCGGTCGCGACGCGCACGTCGCCGGTGTACCGCGGCAAATACATTCTCAGCACGTTCCTCGACACGCCGCCGCCTCCGCCGCCGCCGAACGTCCCGACGCTCGAGGAAAGCAACAAGAACGCGGCCGGCAAGCCGGCGACCGTGCGCGAGCAGCTCGAGCGGCACCGGAAGAACCAGCCGTGCGCGGGCTGCCACCGCATCATCGACCCGCCGGGCTTCGCGCTCGAGCACTTCAACTCGGTCGGGCAGTGGCGCGAGACGTCCGAGAACGGCGCGCCGATCGACTCGGCCGGCGTCCTCGCCGACGGCACGAAAGTGGACGGCCCGATCGCGCTGCGCGAGGCGATTCTCAAGCGCCCGGAGGCATTCGCGACGACGTTCACGACGCGGCTGCTGACCTATGCACTCGGCCGCGGGCTCGAGCCGTCCGACATGCCGGTCGTCCGGAAAATCGTCCGTGACGCGGCCCGCGAGGACTATCATTTCTCGGCGATCATCACGGGCATCGTCGAGAGCCCGTTGTTCCAGATGCGGACCGTCGAACCGTCGGCGCCGGCCACCACTGTCGCTCAGTCGAAGGAACAGTAGCCATGATCATCACGAAGAAGCATCTGTCGCGGCGCACGTTCATCCGAGGCACGTTCGGCGCGGCGATGGCGCTGCCGCTGCTCGACGCCATGGTGCCGGCGCTGACCGCGCAGGCGAAAACCGCCGCGGGCACGCCGTTCCGGTTCGGCGCGGTGTACATGCCGAACGGCGTCTTCCCGGCGACGTGGCATCCGGACACGCCCGGCCCGAACTTCCAGTTCAAGCAGGTGATGCAGCCGCTCGAGCCGTTCCGTGACCAGCTCGTCACGGTGAGCAAGATGCGCGCGCCGTGGGGCGCGTCGATCCACCTCGGCGCGAGCTCGGCGTTCCTCAACGGCATGGGACCGATCGCGCAGCGCGACGGCAACAGCGACACGTTCGGCAAGATCCAGTCGAAGAAGACGGTGGATCAGTACATCGCCGACGCCGTCGCGGGCGACACGCCGCTC
>CAZOIK010000348.1:0-3084 GCA_964579765.1 uncultured Bifidobacteriaceae bacterium | reverse complement strand
CGAGCGTCGCGCCGCCGTGCGACTCGTCCGAGTCGCCCCACCAGATCCGGACGCCGGCGTCCTTGAACCGCGGGTGGAAGCGGTAGACGGCGCGCTGCAGGAGCGTTTCAGGACGCCGCGCCGGCCAGAACATCGGGTTGCACGTCAGCCCGCCGTAGATCCAGCAGGACGGGTCGCGCTGGAAGATCGAGTTCGGGATGGGCGGCACGACGAAATCGGTGTCGCCGTAGGCGTCGGCCAGCATCGCCGACTGATCGCTGCGCGGGAGATCGAGAATCGCGACGCCGCCGATCAGGTGCTCGGCGAGGACGGCGGCGGGGACGCTGTCGAGCCACGCGCGCAGCACCGGCGCGGTGGCGCCGCCGACGTCGTTCGCCGTGATCCGGCGGTCGAGCACCCAGGCGCGCGCGTCGGGATCCTCGAGCGTCTCGGCGAGCAGATCGTGCAGGTCGAGCACCTCGACGCCGCGCTCGCGCATCTTGAGCACGAAGTCGTAGTGATCGCGCTGCGCTTCCTGCACCCACAGCACGTCGTCGAACAGCAGGTCCGCGCGGTTGCCGGGCGTCAGCCGCTGATGCGCCAACCCCGGCCGGCACACCATGACGACGCGTAACGCGCCGACTTCGCTGTGGACGCCGAACGCTCCGGGCGCGGATGGCTCGGGCGTCGCGAGTGCAACCGGCTTCGCGCGCTTCATGCGACACCCGCCTCGATCTCGTAGTGCTCGATCTTCATGCGCTCCGGGCGGACGCCCGCGAGGCACTGCACGAAATACGTCCCGTTGCGCGGCTCGACGCCGTGCGTGTCGTGTCCGAAGCCCGGAAACTGCCGGTCCCACGAACACAGCGCGCGGAGGTAGCTGAGATACGGGCCGTCGTCGCCGCCGGTGGCCTCGCCGGGCATGAGCATCGGAATGCCGGGCGGGTAGGGCACGACGCTCGTGGCGAGGACGTGATCCGCGAGCTCGTCGAGCGGCACCGACTCGATCTGCGCGCGCACGAGTTGCTGATACGCGTCGCGGGGCGACATCACTTGGCGCGGCAGCGTCGAGAACGCCTCGGCGAGCCAGTGCGTCTGGCGCGACGCCTTGAGGTGCGCGAACATCCGATCCGCGAGGTCGCGCAGACCGAGATCGCGGTACGTGTCCGGATGCGCGGCGACCAGCTGCGGCAGCGCTTCGGTCAGGCTCGTGTTGGCGTCGTAGTCGCGCTTGAAGTCGAGCAGGGCGTTGAGGAGCGTGCCCCACTTGCCTTTCGTGATCCCGATGGAGAAGAGAAACAGGATGGTGAAGTCGGTCGTCTTCTCGACTTCAACGCCGCGCCCGTGCAGATAAGCGGTCACGAGCGTCGCGGGAATGCCGGCGACGCCGAGGGCGCCCGAGTCGGTCACGCCGGGCGTGACGACGGAGACCTTGATCGGATCGAGCATGCAGTAACCGTCTTCGATGTCCACGAACCCGTGCCACGCGTCGCCGGGGTGCAGTACCCACGGGTCGGGGCTCGACGACAGGAACTCCGTCGAGGCCTGTGCGAAGGGCACCACCTCGCCGCGCTCGTTCGTCACCGTGTCCGGATTCCAGGTGTTGAAGAACCAGTCGCTCTTCTCGACGAACTCCGCGTGGACGCGGCCCATCGTCTGACGGAAGGCGACGGCCTCCCCGATCGACTCGTCGGTGAGCGCGCGGCCGCCGGGGCCGTCCATCATCGCGGCCGCGATGTCGTTGGAGACGATCAGCGGGTAGAACGGCGAGGTCGAGGCGTGCATCATGAACGACTCGTTGAACCGCTGATGCGGGATCGCGCCGCGGCCGTCGCGGATGTGCAGGAGCGACGCCTGCGAGAGCGCCGCAAGCAGCTTGTGCGTCGAGTGCGTCGCGAACACGGTGGGCCCGCTGTGCGGCTTCGGGTCGCCGCGCATCGCGTAGCGTCCGCGGTAGATCGGGTTGAAGCGGGCGTAGGCGTACCACGCTTCGTCGAAGTGGAGGCGATCGACGCTGCTGTCGAGCAGGTCCTCGACCCGCCGGGCGTTGTAGCAGAGGCCGTCGTACGTCGAGTTGGTGACGACGGCGTACACCGGGCGGACGTCGCTCGCGTCGCCGACGAGCGGGTGGCCGGCGATGGCGGCGGCGACGGCGGCCGCCGTCAGGCGCGCCGGCGCGATCGGCCCGATGAGCCCGTAGCGGTTGCGCAGCGGCACGAGGTAGACCGGGATCGCGCCCGTGAGCACGAGCCCGTGCTCGATCGACTTGTGGCAATTGCGATCGCACAGCGCGATCTGTCGGTCGCCGACGGCGGCCGTGAAGATGACGCGGTTGGCCGTCGAGGTGCCGTTGGTCACGCAATACGTGCGATCGGCGCCGAAGACGCGGGCGGCGTACTTCTCGTGCTCGCCGATTGGCCCCGTGTGATCGAGCAGCGAGCCGAGGTCGCTGACGCTGATGGAGAGGTCCGACCGCAGCAGGTTCTCGCCGAAGTAGTCGAAGAAGATACGGCCGACCGGCGACTTCAGGAACGCCGTGCCGCCGGTATGGCCAGGCGTGTGCCAGGAGTATTCGTACGACTGGCCGAACTTCATCAGCGCGGCGGCGAGCGGCGGGAGCAGCACGTCGAGGTAGCGGCGCATGGCGGCCGACACGCGGCCGCCGACGAAGGCGGCCGTGTCCTCGATGGTCCAGATGTACTCGTTGACCATCGCCATGACGTCGATCGGAATCGAGGAGGCCTCGTCGCGCTCGGCCATCAGGAAGATCGGGATCTTGTCGTTGCGCGATCGCACGAACGCGAGCAGCCGCCGCGCCCGCACGTGGTCGGGATCGGTGCCGAGCGTCCAGTCGAGCAGGATGGCGTGGATGGCCGAGTCGGAGACGACCACCGACATGCCGTCCTCGGCCGACCAGGCCTCGACGACCTCGATGCCGCGCCCGCGCAGTTCCTGCACCAGCGCGCGGGCGGCGCGGCCTTCGGCCGTCGGCGTCGGCAGCTCGTCGTCCACGACGAGCGCGCGTAAGCTGAGTCGTTTCGTCGTGCGCTGAATCATCTGGTCCCCCCGGGTCGTGAACGGTCAGTCCGGCAGCGCGCTCCAGCG
>CAZOIK010000347.1:0-4705 GCA_964579765.1 uncultured Bifidobacteriaceae bacterium | reverse complement strand
ACGCCTTGAAGGAGCCTGACGAACCGACCCGGGTTGCCGTCCGCCCGCGCCGCGGCGCGGCGGATTCGCGCCGGCGGCGCGCCGCCGCTCGTCGCCGCCACCAGGGCATCCGCCGGCAGTCGCTCGATCCGGACCGCCGGCACTCCCGGCAGATCGTCGCGAGACGCGCGCACGATCACGTGCGGTCGCGCCGACCGCAGCGCCACGTCCACGAACGCCCGCCATCCGCTCTCGCCCCCGTCGGCGAGCAGGAGCACCGAGCGCCCTTCGAGCACCACGGCGAACGGCGACTCGAGCAGCGCCACGGAGAACGGCAGGAAGCCCTGCAGACGCGCGCTGCGGGCGAGGCGCCGCAGCACGGTTGACTTGCCGCACCCCTCTGGGCCGTACACGCAGATGGCTCGCGACGCCGGCCCCGGCGCGTCGCACAGCTCGGCCAACGCGGCCTCGACGCGCCGCTCGACGTGACGCAGATCGACTGCCACGCCCGAGGCACGCGCGCGACCAGCTGGCTGCCACGCTTCGAACACACGCGCGTCACCGCATCGTCCGTAGTCCACGAGCGCGTCGGCGGATGACGACCATCGGCCGTACGCCGCGTCGCACTGCATCACCCACTGCAGCTCGCGAACGCGATCGCCGGCCGCGGAGAGGATCATCCTCACCGTGTCGCCCGTCGCGAGATCGATCGCGCACATGCGATCGATCATCACGAATCGATCGGCGACGCAGTCCACCTCGGGCATCACGCTTCGAGCCGCGCGCCTCTGCAAGAACGCCGCCCGCGCGATCGACGCGACATCACGCGACACGAACGGCGCGGAGCCGACCGGACGCTGCAAATTTTTCGGCTACAATTGAGCCTCCATGCTGCGATTTCTGACGGCCGGCGAGTCGCACGGCAAGGCGCTGCTCGCGATTCTCGAAGGCATGCCCGCCGGGCTGCCGATCGACTTCGACGCCGTCACCGCGCAGCTGCGCCGCCGCCAGGGCGGCTACGGACGCGGCCGCCGCATGGCGATCGAGTCGGAGCGCGCCGAAGCGCTCAGCGGCATCCGGCCCGGTAACACGACCGGGGCGCCGATCGCGCTGATGATTCCCAACAAGGATTGGGAGAACTGGCAGAAGACGATGCACGTCGAGGCGACGGAACCGCCCGACGCGACCGGCAGCGATCGTCCCGCCGTCACGCGGCCGCGCCCTGGCCACGCCGATCTGGCCGGCGTCGTGAAGTACGGCCACGACGACATCCGCAACGTGCTCGAGCGCGCCAGCGCGCGCGAGACGGCCGCACGCGTCGCCGTCGGCGCGCTCTCACGCCAGCTCCTCGCGGCCGTCGGCGCCGAGATCGCGAGCCACGTCTTCTCCATCGGCTCGATCGCGCTGCCCGATCCGCTCGCCGTCAGCTTCGACGAGGCGCGCGCCATCCCGGCGGACTCGCCGATCCACTGCGTCGATCTGGATCTCGAGAAGGAGATGATCGCGGAAATCGATCGCGCCCGCGAGGCCGGCGACACGATGGGCGGCGCTTTCGAGGTCGTCGTCCGCGGCATCCCGCCCGGCCTCGGCAGCTACGTGCAGTGGGATCGCAAGCTCGACGGACGGCTCGCGCAGGCGTTGATGTCCATCCCCGCGATCAAGGCGGTGGGCATCGGCCGCGGGCCCGACGCCGCGTCGCTTCCCGGGTCGCGCATCCACGACGAGATCCTCCCGCGCGCCGGTGCGCGCCCGCCGAGCGGCGTCGCCGTCACCCGTCCGACGAACAACGCCGGCGGCCTCGAGGGCGGCGTCACCAACGGCGAAGACGTCCGAGTGTCAATCTACATGAAGCCGATCGCGACGCTCATGAAGCCGCTCCGCTCCGTCGATCTGACGACGATGGCGGAGAGCCCCGCGGCCATCGAGCGCAGCGACGTCTGTGCCGTGCCGGCCGCGGCCGTCGTCGCCGAGGCCATGGTGGCGTTCGTCCTCGCGGACGCGCTCGTCGAGAAGTTCGGCGGCGATTCCGTCGAGGAGCTCGTGACGAACCTGCGCGCCTTCAGAGAGCGCACCACCGCGCGCTTTGTCCGATCCTGACAGCCAGACGAGCATCGCAGAGTCGTAGAGCGCACACGTCGTGATCCGCCCAATCCTCAAGTACGGCGACGGCGTCCTGCACGAGAAAGCCTCGGACGTTACGGCCATCACGCCTGAGATCGACACGCTCATCGGCGACATGATCGAGACCATGTACGCGGCGCCGGGCGTGGGTCTTGCGGCGCCGCAGGTCGGCGTGCCGCTGCGGATCTTCGTGGTGGACATCTCCGTCGGACGCGATCCGCACGGGCTGATCGTGATGATCAACCCGCGCTTCGTCGCCCGCGAGGGGATGCAACTCCAGGAAGAAGGCTGCCTGAGCATTCCTGGGTTCGAAGCGACGGTCGTCCGCCCGACGCGCGCGGTCGTGAAAGGCCTCGACCGCGACGGCGCCGAACACGAGCGCGAAGGCACCGGCCTGCTGGCCCGCGCCTTTCAGCACGAGATGGATCATCTCGACGGCACCCTGTTCATCGATCACCTGCGCGGCATCAAGCGCGACTTGATCGTGCGCAAGATCAGGAAGCTGACGCGCGCCGGAAAATGGTAGACGCGGCGCCGCTAACCGTCGTCTTTTTCGGGACGCCCGCGTTCGCCGTGCCCACGCTCGAGGCGCTGCTCTCGTCGCGGCATCGGATCGCCGCCGTCGTGACGCAACCCGATCGGCCACGAGGCCGTGGACAGAAGATGGCCGCGTCGCCCGTGAAGGAGACGGCGCTGGCTGCCGGCCTTCCCGTCCTCCAACCGGCGTCGGTCAAAACCCCAGAGTTCGCCGCCGACCTCGCCGCCCTGCGCTCCGACATCGGCGTCGTCGCGGCGTACGGGCAGATTCTCACCGACTCGCTGCTGCGGACGCCGCGCCTCGGGATGGTCAACGTCCACGCCTCGCTGCTCCCCCGCTATCGCGGCGCCGCGCCCATTCAGCGCGCGATCGTCAACGGCGACGCGTCAACCGGCGTCACGATCATGCGCATGGTGCGCGCGCTCGACGCCGGACCGATGCTCGCGGCCGAGCGCGTGCCAATTCCCGAAGACGCGACGAGCGAGGAGCTCGAACGCGAGCTGGCGCGCCTCGGCGCCGAGCTCCTCGTGCGCACGATCGACGACGTCGCCGCCGGCCGTGCGCACGAAACGCCGCAGGACGACGAGGCGGCGACATACGCGCCGCGGTTGACCAGAGACGACGGCGTCGTGGACTGGAACTGGCCGGCGTTCAGGATCCACAACGTGATTCGCGGCCTCCATCCGTGGCCGCACGCGGTGACGTTCGCGGACGGGCGGCGGCTCATCCTCCATCGGTCGCGCCCGGGCAGCGGCACCTCGACGAAAGCGCCGGGCACCGTCCTCGAGGCGACCGGCGAGCGCCTGTCGGTCGCCACGGGCGAAGGCACCCTCGATCTGCTGGAACTGCAGGCCGAAGGCAAGCGGCCCATGTCGGCGCGCGATTTTCTCGCCGGTCATGCGCTTGCGCCGGGCACGCTCCTTCGTCCGTCGGCATGATCGCCACGGCGCGCGTCGCCGCGTTCGAGGTGCTCCGGGCCGTGGCCTCGGGACGCACCGATCTGCCGTCGGCGCTCGCGCACGCGCGCGAGGCGATGCGCGACGACCGCGACCGCGCGCTGGCTGCTGAAATCGCCGCCGGCGTCCTCCGCCACCGCGCGGCGCTCGACCACCTGATCGCAACGTTCGCCCGGCGCCCGGTCGAGCGTCTGGATCCGGAAGTCCTCACGATTCTGCGCCTGAGCGCCTATCAACTCCTTCATCTGACGCGCGTGCCGGCGGCCGCCGGGGTGGACGACGCGGTCGATCTGACGCGCCGCGTGAAGAAACGCAGCGCGTCGGGATTTGTCAATGCCGTTCTTCGATCCCTCCCGCGCGGCCGCGCGCACCTGCCGCTGCCGCCTCGGCCGGCCGACCTCTCCAACCGCGATGCGGCGCTCGACTACCTTTCGACGACGCTCTCGCATCCGCGGTGGCTGGCGGCCCGGTGGCTCGATCGGCTCGGCTTCGATCGTGCCGAGCAGTGGATGCGGTTCAACAACGAGCCCGCGCGGCTGACGCTGCGCGTGAACACGCTCAGGACGACGAAAGCGGCGCTCGTCGCCAGGCTCGACCGCGAGGATGTGTTGGTCACCGAGGGCCGGTGGGCACCGGATGCGTTAGTCGTGACCGCCGGGCGCGCGCTGCAGACAGAGGCGGCGCGCGACGGATGGTTCGTCGTCCAGGACGAGGCCTCGCAGCTGGTCGCGCGCCTGCCGGCGCCGGCGCCGGGCGCACGCGTCCTCGACACCTGCGCCTCTCCGGGCGGCAAGACGACGGCGATGGCCGCCGCGATGGGCGCACGCGGGCTCATCGTCGCCTGCGACGTGCGCGGCGCGCGCGTCGCCCTGCTCGCTCGGACCGTGGCCACGAGCGGCGCCGCCAACGTCCGCATCGTGCAGGCCGACATCGAGCAGCCGCTGCCGTTCCGCGAGACCTTCGACTGCGTGCTCGTCGATGCGCCCTGCTCCGGCCTCGGCACGCTGCGCCGCGATCCCGACATCCGCTGGCGACGTCACGAGCCCGACCTGGCGGTGCTCGCGGCAGCGCAGCGCCGCATGCTCGCGCATGCCGCCGCCTGCGTCGGCGC
>CAZOIK010000346.1:0-4743 GCA_964579765.1 uncultured Bifidobacteriaceae bacterium | reverse complement strand
ACGCGGATGCTGCACGCCGGCGTCGACGTGCGGACGGTCCAGGAGATCGGCAACTGGAAGCGGCCGGAAATCCTGCTCGGCATCTACGCCGAGTCGCACGCGGACCTTCGGCGCGCGGCCGTGGAATCGGTCGGCGCGGCGTCGAGACGGTGAGCATGACCAAGGAGCGCTGGAACCCGACGCCGCCCGGCTGGACGCCGATGCCGGAGCGCGTCGCGCGGCCGCACGGCGACCAGATCTGGAGCCTCGCGCGCGACGGACGCGTGGCCACGTGCGAGCTGCGCGATGACCGCGACGCCGGCGCCGGCCTCGAAGTGATCCTCCGCCACGACGACGAGATCATCATCGGCCGGCGCTGCGGCGATGACGCTGAGGCCCGGTACGTCGCTGACGTGTTCCGGCAGGACTACGCGCGCAACGGCTGGACAGAGGGCGAGGCGAAATGATCTCGATCGAAACGACCTTCGTCGTGGGGGCCGGCGCGAGCGTTCCATATGGGTTACCGACGGCCGCAGAACTGCACACGAAAGCGTTGGCGCTTCGTGAAGGCCATCCGGTGTTTCGTCTCTTGAGTGACGGGCTCCGCCGAGACGTTCACGGCCTGAAGAACACGCTGAAGGACCTTCGTCATCATCCAGCTCAATCGATCGACGCCTTTCTAGAAGCCCGGCATTCATGGCCAGAGGTTGTTCGCACTGGCAAGTTGTTAATCGCAGCGCTGCTCGGCATCGAGATCCGAGAGAGCGCGAATCGTGAAGTCGCCCCTGCAGAGGACTGGCTTGGTTACATCGTCGACAAAATGCGGAAGGGCGCGCGGACGCCCGAGGACTTCATCAGCGGCAATGCCGGCGTTCGATTTGTAACCTTCAATTTCGATTCGAATATCGAGACGCGTTTTGAGCGCGCGGTGTGTGCTATCTATCGAGGCAATTCGATCGATCTGAGCGCGCTGCACCGAGCCATCCCAATCATTCACGTTCACGGCGTGCTGCCTGATCTGCCCGACGACTTTGCTGTCTTGGCTTCCGGCGCGTACACGCGCGACACGATCCAATGGCTCGAAGACAGCGCCACAAGGATTACCGTTGTATCAGAGGCGCTCGATGACAAGGCGCGATCTGCGGCAGTCGAAGCAGTCATCTCAGCAAAACATCTATGTTTCCTTGGCTTCGCCTACGACCCAGACAATCTCGCTCGCATTGGTCTGCCGAGGCGGCTGAAGGGAATGGGCAAGAAGCCTGCCGATATTTTCGGTTCAGCAAAGGGGTTAAGGCGCGGCGAACAGAACATCGTGAAACGGTACTTTCATGATGTCATTCAGTTGGCGGACGAGGACATGGGATGTCGCGACGCGCTGCGGTATCTCGATGTGTTTAAGGAATGAGTCCGACGGTCTACAAAATCTGCACCTGCCGTGATCGGCTGAAATGCCGTCATCCCTGGTGGTTCAGCTTCAAGCGCCGCGGCAGCGCCGTTCGCTTCCGGAAGAGCCTCGACGTCGTGCTCGAGACGCACGTCGACAGCAAGACCGTCGCGATCGAGCAGGCGAATCGGCTGCGCCAGGCGATCATCGACAACGCCCTGACGGCCCGCGAGCGCGAGCTGATCGACCCGAAGGGCACGCTGTTGCCGCCGGCGCCGATCAAGCCGATCGCCGAGACGTTGACCGTCCGGCAACTGCTCGCCATGTACGAGGAGCGGCACCTGGCGCACCTGGCCTCGCCCGCGCGGCACGCGTATCAGGTCGGCGCCATCGTGCGGCAACCCGTCAACCGACCTGATGGGACGGCTGCGGCGTTCGGAGACTGGCTCGTCGTGGACGTCAACGCCGACGTGCTCGAGCGGCTGCGGGAAGGACGACGCGCCCGGGCGATGCGCGCGCAAGCGGGCCGAAAGGAGTCGAATGCCGTCGGCGGGGAAGTGGCGGCGAATCGGGACCTCCGGATGCTTCGCGCGGCGTTCAACTGGGCGGTCGACAAGCAGATCGTCGAGCGGACGCCATTCAAACGGGCGGATCGGACGATCGTGCGGCTGACCCGCGAACGGGCGCGCTCGCGGCGGCTGCAGCCCGGCGAGCAGGACGCGCTCTTGGCGGCGATCGACGCCGCGGGGAATACGTTCCTGCGAGCGCTCGTCGAAGCCGCACTAGAGACTGGGTGTCGGAAGGGCGAGCTGCTGACGCTCCAGTGGCATCAGGTGACACTCGACGGGGCCCGGCGGGATCTGTGGCTGCCGGCGGACAAGACGAAGACGGCGCGCGCGCGGCGGGTGCCGATCTCGGATCGGCTGAAGGTCATCCTCGAGATGCGCCAGACGGCCTTGCGCGTGGGCCTCAAGCTCGCTGACGACGAGCAGCTCGACCAGACCCTCTACGTCTTCGGGAACGAGATCGGACAGCGCCATGGGGCGATCAAGACGGCCTGGCAGGCCGCGTGCGCGCGCGCCAAGCTTCAGGATCTGCACTTCCACGATCTGCGGCGGGAAGCCGGCTCGCGCTGGCTCGAGGGCGGCGTCGAGCTCCACACGATTCGGGAGTGGCTCGGCCACACGAACATCGCGCAGACGAGCACGTATCTGGCGACGACGTTGGCCGGGAATCACGCCGCGATGAAGCGATTCGATGCACAGCGCGTCCGGTTGACACCGATTGACACGGCAGGCGGAACACCGCCACACGACGGGGCGCAATCTGCAACAGTCGCGAACAGTCAGACGCAACAAAGCGCGACTAAACACTAGGAGTGACGATCGCCGAATGCCTCCTAAGCGGGGGGCCGCCGGTTCAATTCCGGCCGGGCGCGCCACATTTCCAGTCCGGCCTAGCGGACAGAGTCGTGCCAGCGGAGAACAGCGTCTACTACTACCTTGCGCTGCGCAAAGCAGGTGTCCCCGCTGAAATGCACATTTTCGAGAGAGGGCCGCACGGCGTGGGGCTCGCGAACGACGACGCGGCGGTGACGGCTGCTGGGCCATCACAGACGCCGCGACGCCACCCGCGAACGTCAGCGCAAGACACGTGGATCACAGCGACCGAACGCCTTCTACTCACAGCCGGTGGCGATCGAGCCAGCCGCTCAGCATCCCGAACACTTCGTGGTTGTTCTTCTCCAGCGGCATCAGGTTGCCGTTGCCGAGGATGCCCGCGTCGCGCAGGCGGAGCAGCTCGACCGAGCAGCCCACCTGCTCGAGGAACGCGACGTTGGCCACCGGCGATCCGCCGGCGCCAAACTCGCTCGTCATCCACGCGATCGGAATCCCCTTCAGGTTCTTCCACTTCCGCGCGGGCTCGGCCTGCAGCTTGTACGGGTTGGCGATCGGCCGCGGCGAATCGGGCGGCGGCACGCGATCGACGAGCCGGAAGTCGGCCGGCGACGCCGCCGGCGGGTCGTACGTCATCGGCAGCGCCGTCAGTCCCCAGCGCAGCTGGCGCGCGAACGGGTTGCCGTTGATCTCGATGCAGACGATCCCTTTCACGAGCGCCGGCCGCCGATCGGCGACGCCCCAGCCGAAGAACCCGCCGAACGCGTGGCCGTGGACGATGGACGGGCCGAGGCGATCGACGAGCTCGACGCCGCCGGCCCACGCCAGATCCGAGTGGAACGCCTCGTCGGCCGTGTTGCCCGACTCGCACGCCATGAACTGATTGATGAACGGATCGTCGATGCCGCCGGGCCCGGGCCACTGCGCGGTCTTGAACACGTTGGGTGCGGCAATCAAGCCTTCGAACGGCGGGACGTTGTTCAAGTGGCTCGGCCCGAGCGCGTCGGGATGGTACGGCGAGCGGCCGTAGCTCGGGCGATCGAGCCAGTACACGGCGTAGCCGGCCTGCACGAAGTAGTGCACCCAGCCCGGGCGCCGGCCGAGGCCCATCATGTGCGTGCCCTGTCCGCCGCCGCCGTGCACGAGGATCACCGGGTATGGATGCCGGCGCTCGGCGGGGATCATGTACTGCACGAACATCTGGCCCTGCGCGATCGTGCCGTAGGGCATCGCCTTCTTCCGGACGCCGACCCAGAAGCCGCCCTGGTCCGCGAGGCGGAGCGCCGTGGACTCGCGGTTGACGTTGGGGTCGAGGCCGCGCGGCGGCGGCGCGCCCGCCTCGAGCGGCGGCAGCGTCGATGCGATCCACTCAGCCGACGGCTGCATCGACGCCACGGCCACCGCGCCCTTCACGAGCGCCGGCCGCGCCTCGGCGGCGACGCGCGCGAACGTCGCGCCGTCGCCGTGCGTGACGAAGATCGCCGGCCCGATGTCGTCGAGGAGCAGCGCGCCGCGGCTGCGCCAGAGCGCCTGCGTCGCGCCGTTTGGCGCCATCGGCTGATTGAGCGGCGCGATCGTCTGCGCGACCAGCGGGTCGGTCGCCTCGCGCTTCAGTTCCGCGGCGACCTTCTCGAACGTCGGCGCCTGCGCGTCGAACAGGCCGTGCACGAACGGCTGGTACGGATTGCGTCCCTGGCCCGGCCGATCGACGACGTGGACGGCGTAACCCTGCTCGAGGAACACGCTCACCCAGCCGCGCGGCACCTGCGCCGAGGTGGTCTCGGCGGAAGGCGGACTCAGCCAGTCGCTGCCCTGGCCGTAGCCGCCGTGCACCAGGACCACCGGATACGGATGCCGCACCTCGCGCGGAATCCAGCGCTCGACGAACATCTGCGATCCGTCGATCACGGTCCCGGGGGGGGGCGGGGGGCCCCGCGCCCCCGCCAAACACCAACGCCCAACCCCCCAGTGGAGCACCCCGCC
>CAZOIK010000345.1:0-4189 GCA_964579765.1 uncultured Bifidobacteriaceae bacterium | reverse complement strand
TGCTGTTGCCCAGCAGGCCCTCCAGCAACTCGTGACGCCATGGACAAATTCCCATTCGTTCCGCATTCGGCCACGGGATGTGCCAGAACATGATGACCGTCGCGCGCGGCAGCCGATCGCGGATCAGCTTCGGCGCCAGCGCGAAGTGATAGTCCTGGATGAGGACGATCGGATCGTCCGAGTCCACTTCCTGGCACGCGGCGTCGGCGAAGCGCCGGTTGACCGTTTGATAGTGCTCCCAGTCTTCGCGCCGGAAGATCGGCCGCGCGTGCGCGAGGTGGCAGAGCGGCCAGAGGCCCTCGTTCGAGAACCCGTAGTAGTAGCCGCGTTCCTCCTCGGGCGAGAGCCACAGCCGCCGGATGTAGTACGACTCTTCACCGGGCGGGACCGCGACGCGATCCCGCGCGTCCACCATGGCGCGATCGGCCGAGCCGCTGCCGTGCGCGACCCAGACGCCGGAGCACGCGCGCATCACGGGTTCGAGCGCCGTCACCAGCCCGCTCGCCGGATGCACGACCTCGACGCCGCCGTCTGCCGTCCGCTGATGGATGTACGGCTCGCGGTTCGCGACAATGACGACTTTCTCGCCCTGGAGATAGCGCGTGAGCGCCTGCTTCAGCCGCTCGGGCGTCCACGCGCCCGATTCGCTGTCGCGCCGGGTCTCGAGCAGGATGTGATCGACGAACTCGCGTACGTCGCGCATCAGCGGGCCGAACTCCGGCCGCGTGGTGTCGCCGCGCAGGAAGCGGCGGAGCTCGTTGCTCCAGCCGGTCCAGAGCCACCGCGTCGCGGCGAGCGTGACGACCGACGCCGCCACCGCGAGAAACCCGAACGCGACCAGCAGGAACTGGCGCATCTTGTCTTCGCGGCGGTCGATGAAGCTGAGATCGTGCGCCAGCACGACGAAGCCGAGCGCCCGGCCCGCGTCGGTGACGGGAATCGCGCTCACGTGGATGTTGCCGCCGGGCACGGAGGCGACCGAGTGCCACGGCGCCCAGATCGGCTCGGCGCTCGCTTCGACCGATCGGACGTACGGCCCGACCCGCTGGCAACCGAACTCGGCCGGATAGTCAGCCGTTTTGGCGAGCATCGACAGATCCGCGTCGCACGCGGCCGCGGCCAGGATGCGCTCGTCGCGGGTGAGCTCAGTCAGCAGGCGCAGGAGGTCGCCGCTCGAGGCCGCGCCCCAGTGCGACACGAGATCCTGGCGCGCGCCGGTGACGGCCAGCTGCGCGCGCAGCCGAAGGTCGTTCTCGAACCAGGCGCTGGTCGTGCGATGCACGATGACCGACGCGCCCCATGTGACGAGCGCGAGCGCGGTGACCAGGCCCAGGACGAAGCGGATTGACTGCCGCATTCCTCCCCAGCATACCGGACATTTAATTTGAGCTCAAAGTATTGCCGGGGCCGCACTTCTGCGGATCCCGGGCCCCCGCCGTGGCGCCGAGGGGCCGCCGGCTCAGCCGTTCAACGAGGCTGGCAGGTGCCGTGAAACTGACGGGTGAGCGTGTCGGGGCTGTAGCCGAGCGAGTTGACCCACAGCATGTCGAGCTGCCCGCTTTTGCGATCGATGTAGCCGCTGAACCCCCACATCTGCACCACGCCCCAGCGGATTACGCTGTCGTCTACTGCGATGTCGATTTGGTGGTTGTTCAGGCTGGCCAGGTGCGCCGACTGCTCGCTGGCCTTGATGAGCTTGTTGTCGGCGTCGCGGAGCTCGACGTCCCTGGCGGCCGTGTCGATCTGCAGCCGGACCGGCTTCAGCCACGGCCCTCCGAACCACTGAGCGGGCGGGGCATCCGCCTTCGGCTGGCAGGTATACGTCAGGACGTCGGCCGACGCCACCCGCGGCGCGGCCAGCAGGCAGGCCGACGCGAGCATCCAGGCGCAGGCGGTGAGCGGGTTCCTCATGGCACCTCATCCGTGCAACTTCCGGGCCGATGGCAGTAGGATGGCGTCCGTCGAAGGAGGCCGTATGCCGTCAAAGACTCTCGGACTCGCGGGTGTGTTCCTCGCAACGCTCGTAATGGTAACCGCTGGACAGCAGGCGTCCAACACGGCGCCGCCGGCCATCGACACAGACGATATCGGCGGCACCGTGACCGGGCCGCAGGGCCCGGAGGCCGGCGTCTGGGTCATTGCAGAAACGAGAAGCCTGCCCACCCGCTTCATCAAGAGCGTCGTCACCGACGATCGCGGGCGGTTCGTCATTCCCGATCTGCCGAAGGCCGAGTACGACGTGTGGGTCCGCGGCTACGGCCTCGTGGACTCGCCGAAAACGCAGGCGGCGCCGGGCAAGGTGCTGCGGCTCACGGCGGTCACGGCGCCCGACCGGCGCGCGGCGGCGCAGTACTTTCCGGCGCAGTACTGGTTTGCGCTGCTGCAGGTGCCGCCGAAGAGCGATTTTCCCGGCACCGGCGAGAGCGGCAACGGCATCTCGCCCAACATCCACAGCCAGGGCGAGTGGATCCGGCAGGTGATCAGCATCGACGGCTGCACCGGCTGCCATCAGATGGGCGGCCCGGCGACGCGGACGATTCCCAAGAGCATCCTCGACGAAGTACACGGCGATCTGAAGGCCGCGTGGGATCGGCGGATTCAGGCCGGCCAGGCGGGCGGCGGCATGAGCGCGCGGTTCACGCAGGTCGGACGCCAGCGCGCGCTGGCGATGTACGCCGACTGGACGGATCGCATCGCGAAGGGCGCGCTGCCCGACGCGACGCCGCAGCGCCCGCAGGGCCGCGAGCGGAGCGTCGTCATCAGCATGTGGGACTGGGCCGATCCGAAGACGTACCTGCATGACGAGATCTCGAGCGACAAGCGCAATCCCACCGTCAACGCGAACGGCCCGATCTACGGCGCGCTCGAAGAGAGCGGCGACTACCTGCCCGTCGTCGATCCGAAGACGAACACCGCGAGCCAGATCAAGCTGATCGTCCGCGATCCCGACACGCCGAGCTCGGGCGATCAGCCGCCGGCGGCCGCGTCGCCGTACTGGGGCGACGAAGCGATCTGGAACAGCAAGACGACCGTCCACAGCTTCTCGATGGACAAGCAGGGACGTGTCTGGGCCGCGGCGCGCGTGCGCAAGCCGCAGACGCCCGCGTGGTGCCGCGAGGGATCCGATCTCGCGTCGGCGAAGCTGTTCCCAATCAGACAGGGGCAGCGCGGCCTCGAGATGTACGACCCGAAGACGAAACAGCTCACGACGATCGACACGTGCTTCACGTGGGGCCACGTCAACATGGACGACCACGACGTGCTGTGGTCGTCGTTCGGCCCGGCGGGCATCGAGGGCTGGTTCGACACGCGCATCTGGGACAAGACGCACGACGAGAAGCAGGCGCAGGGCTGGAGCGCGTTCGTCCTCGACTACAACGGCAACGGCAAACGCGACGCGTACACCGAACCGAATCAGCCGCCGGATCCGGCGAAGGATCGCCGCATCAACGTCTCCTATTACGGCGACTCGCCGGCACCAGATGGATCGGTGTGGGGATCGGTGCAGGGCATGCCGGGCGCGCTCGTGCGGTTCATCCCCGGTTCGCATCCGCCGGAGACGGCGCTCGCCGAGTACTACGAGGTGCCGTGGAACAACCCGAAGGCCCGCGTGCAGGGCTTCTCGCCGCGCGGCATGGACGTGGACAGCAAGGGCGTCGTCTGGACGGTGCTGTCGAGCGGGCATCTCGCGAGCTTCGATCGCCGCAAGTGCACGGGCCCGCTCAACGGCCCGACCGCCACCGGCCAGCACTGCCCCGAGGGCTGGACGCTCTATCCGCTGCCCGGTCCCAACTACAAGGGCGCCATCGACAGCGCGAGCGCCGAGGCGGCGTACTACGACTTCGTCGATCGCTTCGACTTCCTCGGCCTCGGCAAGGACATTCCGATCGCCACCGCCAACCAGTCGGAAGCGCTCTCGGCGCTCGTTGACGGCAAGTTCCTCTCGTTCCACGTGCCGTATCCGATGGGATTTTTCGCGAAAGGCATGGACGGGCGCATCGACAACCCGAACGGCGGATGGAAAGGGCGCGCGATCTTCACGACCTACGCGACACGCGCGCCGTTTCACGCCGAAGGCGGCAAGGGCAACACGAGCAAGCTGGTGAAGTTCCAGCTGCGGCCCGATCCGCTGGCCAAGTAGTCGCGGGCCTGAAAGGCCCGCGCCGCACACGCGTGCTCCATCCGCAGG
>CAZOIK010000344.1:0-4519 GCA_964579765.1 uncultured Bifidobacteriaceae bacterium | reverse complement strand
CGGCACCCCGGCCGAGAGGAACGGCAGGTGGTCGTCCTCGACGCTCGTCACCGCCGGGAGAAAGACGCCGCTCAGGTGCATCGTCGCGGCCGTGTCCCAGATGACGTCGGTCAGCCACGGCGTCGAGAACGAGTCCTTGCGGATGCCGAGGTCGCGATCGCCGATCATGTCCACGAGAATCATCGCCTTGAGCGAGGCGATCGAGCCGTCGCGGCGCGCCGCCTCGACGTAGTGGCGGCTGCCGTACGTGTGATCGGTGCCGCGCCAGTCCACGACCGCCTCCTCGCCGTCGAGGAAGACCAGGTCGATCGTCATCCGGTTCCGCCGCGCCTTGAGATCGCGCGCGAACTCGAGGAGAAACGCCGCGCTCGAGCCGCCGTCGCTCGCGCCGACGAACCGGATGTTGCGAAAGAGCTTCGTGTCGTAGTGGCCGGTGACGGCGAGGCGATCCGTCGTCGCCCCGGGAATGCGCACGATCAGGTTGACCATGTGCACTTTCCCGAGCGGCGTCTCGTCGTCCCACGCCTGCTCGGTCGGCGTGAGGCCGATCGCGGCGAGCTGTGCCTTGATGTACTTGCGCGTCTGTTCGATGGCCGGCGAGCCCGCCGGCCGCGGCCCGATGGCGACCATCCGCCGCAAGTGCTCCCACGCGCGGTTCGAGTCGAACGTCGGGGGCGTCTGCGCGCGCGCCGGGATCGCGGAGGCGACGAGGACGGTCAACGCCGCGATCGCGGAGAACGCCGTTCGTCTCACGATCGCTTGTCCCTCGGCACGTAGTCGCGCTTGGCGGCGCCGGTGTAAATCTGGCGCGGACGCGCGATCTTCTGCTCCTGATCGAGGAGCATCTCCTCCCACTGCGCAACCCAGCCGGCGGTGCGGGGGATGGCGAAGAGCACCGGGAACATCTCCATCGGGAAGCCCATCGCCTGGTAGATGAGGCCGGAGTAGAAGTCCACGTTCGGGTAGAGCTTGCGCGTGACGAAGTAGTCGTCCTGCAGCGCGATCCGCTCGAGCTCGAGCGCGATGTCGAGCAGCGGGTTCTTGCCCGTGACGGCGAACACGAGATCGGCGATGCGCTTGATGACCTTCGCGCGCGGGTCGTAGCTCTTGTAGACGCGGTGGCCAAATCCCATCAGCTTGCTGCCTTCGCCCGACTTCACCCGCTTGATGAACTCGGGGACCTTGCCGACCGATCCGATCTCGTTGAGCATCCGCAGCACCGCTTCGTTCGCGCCGCCGTGCAGCGGGCCGTAGAGCGCCGCCGACGCGCCGGCGAGCGCCGAGTACGGATCGACATGCGAGCTGCCGACCGTCCGCATCGTCGTGGTGCTGCAGTTCTGCTCGTGATCGGCGTGCAGGATGAAGAGCACGTCGAGCGCGCGCGTGAGCACCGGATTGGGCTGGTACTTCACTTCGGTCATCTTGAACAGCATGTTCAGGAAGTTGCCGGCGAAGCTCAGCTCGTTGTCCGGGTAGTTGTAGGGACGCCCGATGCTGTGGCGGTACGCGTACGCGGCGATGCTCGGCACCTTCGCGATCAGGCGGTGCGTCTGCCGCATGCGCGAGTCTTTGTCGAAGATGTGCTTGGCGCCGGGATAGAACGTCGAGAGCGCGCCGACCGTGCTCAGGAAGATGCCCATCGGATGGGCGTCGTACTGGAAGCCCTCCATGAACTTCTTGATGTTCTCGTGCAGCATCGTGTGGTTCGTGATCTGCTGCGTCCACTGCTGCAACTGGGTCGCGGTGGGGAGCTCGCCGAAGAGGATCAGGTAGGCCGTTTCGAGGTAGTCGCTCTGTTCCGCCAGTTGCTCGATCGGGTAGCCGCGGTAGAGGAGGATGCCTTTGTCGCCGTCGATGTAGGTGATGGCGCTGCGGCAGTTCGCGGTGTTGAGGAACGCCGGGTCGTATGTCATGAGCCCGAAGTCGTCCGCCGCGACCTTGATCTTCCTGAGGTCCATGGCCCGAATCGTGCCGTCGGTAATCGGGACCTCGTAGCTCTTGCCCGTCCGGTTGTCGGTGATGGTCAGCGTGTCAGCCATGGTCCTCGTCGGGGTCGGTCAGGGGCTCCGACGGGACGCGGTACGACTCGTCCGCCCACCGGGCCAGATCCTGTAGTTTGCATCGCTCGCTGCAGAAGGGCCGCCAGGCGGGATCGATCGGATGCCGCCGGCAGAACACGCACAATTCTACCTTCGACGGCTGCTCGGGGGCGGCCATCCCTCAATTCTGCAATTCTGCAATCCGCAATTCTACAATTCTCGTGCGGCTACCGCGACGGCTGGCCCTCGTCGGCGTGGTGGCGGACGTCGCGGGCGGAGACCATGAAGATGACGTCCTCGGCGATGTTGGTGGCGTGGTCGCCGATGCGCTCGAGGTGCCGCGAGATGAGGATCAGGTCGAGGGCGGGCTCGATCGTGGTCGGATCCTGGAGCATGTAGGTCAGCAGCTCCCGGAAAATCTGGGTCTTCAGCGCGTCGAGCTTGTCGTCTTCGTTCAAGACGTGCTGCGCGAGGTCGGTGTCGCGGCGCACGAACGCGTCGAGCGCGTCGCGGAGCATGCTCTGCGCGATCGCCGCCATGCGCGGGATGTCGATCAGCTTCTTGACGGGCGGGTGCTGCGCGTAGCGCCGCGCGGCCTCGGCGATGTTGATGGCGAGGTCGCCGACCCGTTCGAGGTCGGTGTTGATCTTGACCGCCGACACGATCGCCCGCAGGTCGACGGCCATCGGCTGGTGCAGCGCCAGGAGCGAGAAGCAGCGGCCGTCGATCTCGATGTGCAGCTTGTTGATCGCCTCGTCGCCGTGCAGCACGAGCTCCACGAGCTCGCGGTCGCGGTCCACGAGCGCCTTGACCGCGACGCGCACCTGTTCCTCGGCGAGGCCGCCCATCTCGAGCAGCCGCGTCTTGAGCTGTTCCAGTTCGTCCTGAAAATGACGCGGATGGCGTTCCATCGGCTCCATGATTATCCGAATCGACCGGTCACGTAGTCTTCCGTCAGCTTCTGCGCCGGCGCGGTGAAGATCTTGTTCGTGCGATCGCACTCGACGAGCTTGCCCAGCCAGAAGAACGCGGTCACGTCCGACACGCGCGCCGCCTGCTGCATGTTGTGCGTCACGATCACGATCGTGTAGCGGCTCTTGAGCTGGTAGATCAGCTCCTCGATGCGCTGCGTCGCAATCGGGTCGAGCGCCGACGCCGGCTCGTCCATCAGCACGATCTCGGGCTCGACGGCGAGCGCGCGCGCGATGCAGAGGCGCTGCTGCTGTCCGCCGGAGAGCGCGAGCGCCGACGTCTGCAGCCGGTCCTTGACCTCGTCCCACAGCGCCGCCGCCTGCAGGCTCGCCTCGACGCGCCCGCGCAGCTCCTCGCGCGACTTCGTCAGCCGGTTGATGCGCAGGCCGTACGCGACGTTGTCGAAGATCGACTTCGGAAACGGGTTCGACTTCTGGAACACCATGCCGACCCGCCGCCGCAGATCGACGACGTCCACCGAGGGCGCGTAGATGTCTTCGCCGTCGATGCGCACCGAGCCCTCGACGCGCGTGCCGGGAATCGTGTCGTTCATGCGGTTGAGCGACCGCAGGAACGTGGACTTGCCGCAGCCCGAGGGCCCGATGAACGCCGTCACCTGATTGGGCTGCACGTTCAGGTTGATGCCTTCGAGCGCGCGCCGCGCGCCGTAATAGAAGTTCATCCCCGCGACCTGAATCTTGGGCGTCACGGGCGGAGCCGCCTGCGGCGCCGGCGCGCCACTGGGGACGGGCGGCGGCAACGTGACCGGCGGCTGGTCCTGAAGGATCACGTCGTCACAGTATCGCGAGCCCGCCGTTTCGTGGTTTCGCCTGTGTAAATTCCCGGCGACGCGGCATCACATCTGTAGTGTCCGCCTTCAGGCGGACCGTGCGTTGCGCCGACCTTGACAGATCGCCCGGCGCTCGAATATACGTAACCATATGGTTACGCATTCGGCCCGTGACCTGGCGTTCCGGGCCGTGGCCGATCCCACGCGCCGCGCCGTGCTCGAGTACCTGCTCGGACGCCCGCACGGCGTGAACGAGCTCGCCGATCACTTCGACGTCAGTCGTCCGGCGATCTCGAAGCACCTGCGCGTGCTCAAGGACGCGCGCGTCGTGCGCGAGCGGCGTGTCGGGCGCAACCGGATCTACGAGCTCAATCCCGAGGGGCTGCAGGCGCTGCGCGAGTACTTCGATCGGTTCTGGGATCAGGCGCTCGACGCGTTCAAGCGAGCGGCAGAGAAGAAACGCATGTAGTGCAGGCCTTCAGGCCTGCATATCGGAGCGACCAATGACGATGACAACGGAAGCGACGACCGTGAAGAAGAGCGTGACGGTGAAGGCGGACGTCGCGCGTGCATTCGAGGTGTTCACCGCGGGCTTCGACACGTGGTGGCCGCGCACGCACCACATCGGCAGGAAGCCGATGCAGCAGGCCGTCATCGAGCCGCATGTCGGCGGCCGGTGCTACACGAGCGAGGCCGACGGCACGGTGTGCCACTGGGG
>CAZOIK010000343.1:0-15169 GCA_964579765.1 uncultured Bifidobacteriaceae bacterium | reverse complement strand
CGCATGGGAGGCGCGCGTCGCGGCCGCGGCCGATCGGCTGGCCGCGGACGGCATGCGCGTGCTCGGCATCGCCGTGCGCTGGACGCGCGACGACCAGGCTGACGCCGGCGTGCTGGAGCGCGACATGGTGCTGCTCGGCCTCGTGGCGCTCGCCGACCCGGCTCGACGGGAAGCGGCGCGGGCCGTCGCCGCATGCCGTGCGGCCGGCATCGTCCCGGTCATGATCACCGGCGACCACGCGCTGACCGCGCGAGCCATCGCGACGCGCGTGGGCATCGACACGGACGGCGGCGTCGCGACCGGCGCCGATGTGGATGCCGCCTCCGAGGCCGAGCTCGACACGACCATCGAGCGCACGCACGTGTTCGCGCGCGTGGCGCCGGAGCACAAGCTGCGGCTCGTAAACGCGTACGTGCGCCGCGGCCACGCGGTGGCGATGACAGGGGACGGCGTCAACGACGCGCCGGCGCTCAAGCAGGCGACCATCGGCGTCGCCATGGGCGTCACGGGCACGGACGTCGCCAAGGAAGCCGCCGACATCGTCCTGCTCGACGACAACTTCGCGACGATCGTCGCCGCCGTCGAGGAAGGCCGCGTCATCTACGACAACGTCAAGAAGTTCGTGAAGTACCTGCTGACGACCAACTCCGCCGAGCTGATCGTCGTGGCACTCGGGCCGATCGTCGGCCTCCCGCTCCCGCTGCTGCCGCTGCAGATCCTGTGGATCAACCTCGCGACCGACGGCCCGACGGCGCTGATGCTGGCGCTCGAGCCGGCGGAGCCGGGCGTCATGACACGTCCTCCGGCAGCGCGCGACGACATCGTCTCGCGGCGCGTCGTCCGCGAGGTCGTGTGGATGGGGCTCGTGATCGCCGCGGTGTGTCTCGCGGCGGGCGTGTGGTACTACCGCTCCGGCAACCCGGCGTGGCAGACGGTGGTGTTCACCACCGTCGCGCTGACGCAGCAGGCGCACGTGCTCACCGTGCGCGCCGGCTCGTCGTCGGTCGCCGATCATCCGCTGACGTCGAACGTGCCGCTGCTCGCGACCGTGGCCGCGGGCGTCCTGCTCCAGTTCGCCCTGATCTACGTGCCGGCGTTCCAGCGCGTGTTCGACACGGTCGCACTGCCTGCCGCGGGTGCCGCCGTCTGTCTCGTTCCGCCGGCGGCCGTCATCGCGGCGGCCGAAGCCGGCAAGTGGCTGACGCGGCGGAACGGGCCCGGAGCGCCGCGCGGAGAGTAAGATCGGGTCGGGTTCCGCCGTGGTTCGCCCTGCTTCCCGCCGCGCCCTGCTCGCGCTCGCCGCGTTCGCCCTTGCCGTCGCGGCCGCCGTCTCGCGCGTCCCGCCACTCCTCGCGCAACAGGACGCGCCCGGTTCGCCGCAGCAGCAGGCGCAGCTCACCTTTCTTCAGATCAACGACGTCTACTCGACGGTGCCGATTGACGGCCTCGGCGGCCTGGCTCGCGTCGCCACGCTGAAGCAGCGCCTGTCGGCCGGCGGGCATCCGGTGATCATGGCGCTCGCGGGCGACTTTCTGTCGCCATCGGTCGCGTCGAGCGTCTTCAAAGGCGAGCAGATGGTCGCGACGCTCAACGCCGCCGGACTCGATTACGCGACGTTCGGCAACCACGAGTTCGACTTCGGCATCGACGTGCTCAAGCAGCGCATGGCGGAGTCGAAGTTCACGTGGGTCGTCTCGAACGTCCTCGACGCGAAGACGCACGCGCCGATCGGCGGTTCAGTGCCGTACGCGATTCGCACCGTGGGCGGCCTGAAGGTCGGCGTCATCGGCCTGTGCATCACCACGTCCGCCATCGCCCCCGCGTGGCGCGGGCAGTTTACGCTTGTCGATCCGGAGACCGCGGCCGCGCGATATCTCCCGATGCTGACGCGCGGCGGCGCGAACGTCATCGTCGCGATCACGCACCTGGGCTTCGCCGAGGATCGCGAGCTCGCGCGCCGGTTCCCGCAGATCGATCTGATCATCGGCGGCCACGAGCACTATCCGATCACGAGCGTCGAGGCGCACACGCTCATCAGCAAGGCCGGGTCGGACGCGAAGTTCGTCGCGCGCCTCGACGTGTCGCGGCGTCCCGGCCCGCCGAGTCTGGTCGAACGCTTCTTCGAATTGATTCCGATCACGAGCGCGATTCCCGACGACCCGGCGACGGCGGCCGTGGCGAACGGCTACGAGGCGCGTCTCGGCAAAGAGCTCGACGCGGTCGTCGGCTCGACGACCACGGAGCTCGACGCCACGGATCGGCGGCTGGTCGGCGAGACCGCCCTCGGCGACCTCATCGCCGACGCGTTGCGCGACGACGTGAAGGCAGACGTGGGGCTGTCGAATGCCGGCGGCGCGCGCGGCAGCCGCGTCTACCCCGCCGGGCCATTGACGCGACGCACGCTCCTCGGCATCCACCCGTTCGGCAACATCGTCTGCGAGATTGCCGTCAGCGGACGCGTGCTGCTCGAGGCGCTGCGCCACGGCGTCTCGTCGCTGCCGATGGGATCGGGCAAGTTCCCGCAGCTCTCCGGCGTGACGATGACCGTCGACCTGCGCGCGCCGCCGGCGAATCGCGTCCGCGACGTCATGGTTGACGGCGCGCCGCTCGACCCGGCGAAGACGTATACGGTCGCGCTGCCCGACTACGTGATGAACGGGGGCGACGGCTACGCGATGTTCCCGGGCCAGAAGGTGCTCGTTGACGCGCAGTCGGGCGATCTCGTCGTCCTGGCTCTGGAAAAATACGTCGCCGCGCGTGGGACGGTGTCGCCGCGCATCGAAGGGCGCGTGGCGATCGCGCCGTAGGTTTCATGTTAGTCTCTGCGCGTATGAGGGGCACCACGCGGACGATCGTCGCGACACTCGCGCTCGCGATTGCAGGGCCGGCGAACGTCGGCCACCACGTCTACGCGCAGGAGACGTTCACGCCGAAAGCACCGACGGCGGCCGACTGGACGGCCCTTGCGAAGCTTCCCGACTTCACCGGCGTCTGGGAATCGGCGTTCGGCGGAGGCGGGCGCGGCCGCGGACGGGGACGCGCGGGCGGGCCGCCGCCGGGTCCGCAGCTCACGCCGGCGTACGCCGCGAAGCGGAGCGCGAACGTCGCGAAGGCCGCCGAAGACAAGGAGACGGCGAACTGCCTGCCGCCCGGCATGCCGGGCATCATGGGCCAGCCGTACCCGATGGAGTTCCTGTTGACGCCCGGCCTCGTGACGATCGTCATCGAGGCATACTCGCAGGTGCGCCACATCTACACCGACGGCCGTCCGTTGCCCGACGATCCGGATCCGAAGTTCTTCGGCACGTCGATTGGCCACTGGGAGAACGGCACGCTCGTCGCCGAGACGTTCGGCTTCTCGCCGCAGACCGAGCTCGCGCCAAACGTCCCGCACGGCGACAAAATGAAGATCCTCGAGCGCTTTACACTCGACGATCCGAATACGATGACGATCGAGACGACGATCACCGATCCCGACGCGCTCGCGGCGCCTTACACGACGACGCGGACGCTCAAGCGGCATCGGACGTGGACGATCGCCGAATACATCTGCGAGCAGGACAACCGCAACTACGTCGATCCGAACGGCAAGGCCGGCATCAACATCCACAAGTAAGGTGAACATGAGGATCTCGCGATTCGGCGGTCTGGTGATTTTGGTGACGGCCGTGCTGGCGGGCGCCGGCGCGCCGCTCTCCGCGCATCACTCGTTCGCGGTGTTCAACATGACCGGCGAAAAGACGATCACCGGCACGGTCAGCAAGTTCGAGTGGGAGAACCCGCACACGTTCATCTTCGTGGACGTGCCCAACGACAAGGGCGGCGTGGACACATGGGCGATCGAAGGGATGAGCCCGAACTACCTGGGACGCCGCGGTTGGACGAAGCACTCGGTGAAGCCGGGCGACAAGATCACGGTCACGATTCACCCGCTCAAGGACGGCAAGACGGGCGGCATGTTCCTGCGCGCGGTGCTCGACGGGAAGACGCTGCTGCAGTCGGGCCAGCCGACGAACGACCAGTAAACGTCAGCGATCCGTCGTCGCGTCGGGCTCGTAGCGTCCGGCTTCAGCCGGACGGCGTCGGGCGCTCGGCGCAGACGACGTCCGCCTGAAGGCGGACGCGACGGCCGGAATTCGCAGCGCGAGCAGCACGGCCACGATCGCGCCGTAGATCTCCGGGCGTGTGATGTCGGCCTTCACCAGCCACCAGTAGTGCACGACGCCGGCAATCGCGGTTGCGTAGACCAGGCGGTGCAGCAGCGCCCACTTCTTCCCGCCCATCCGGCGGATCCAGCCTGTGGTGGACGTGATCGCCAGCGGAATCATCAGCACGAACGCCGTGAAGCCCACCGTGATGAACGGCCGCATCGCGATGTCGCCGCCAATCGACACCGCCATCCGCCGCGCCGTCGTCCACGAGATCATGCCGCCCGGGAAATCGACGAGGCCGGCGAACCGGTCGAGGATCACGTACGTCATGAAGTGCAGCGTGCCGTAGAAGAAGGCGAAGAGGCCCATCATGCGGCGGAACGGCGAGACGAGGTTCAGCCGCGTCACCCGCCGGAGCGGCGTCAGCGCGAGCGTGATGCAAATGAACCGCAGCGTCCACACCCCCGTCTCGTTGGTGATGTCGCTGAGCGGGTTCGCGCTGAGGTGACCGTACCAGGCCGCCCACCCGAGGTAGGCGGCCGGGGCCAAGCTCGCCAGGAAGACGAGCGGCTTGACGACGAAGCGGATGATCTTCAGAAGTATTTCTTCAAATCCATGCCGGTATACAGCCCGGCAACCTGATCGGCGTAGCCGTTGAACATCAGCGTCTTCCGCATGAAGAACTCGCCGATGCGGCGCTCGGTCGCCTGGCTCCACCGCGGGTGGTTCACATTGGGGTTGACGTTCGCATAGAAGCCGTACTCACGCGGCGCCGTCTGCTGCCACGTGTTGAGCGGCTCCTTCTCGACGAACTCGATCTTCGCGATCGACTTCGCGTGCTTGAAGCCGTACTTCCACGGCACGGCGAGGCGGATCGGCGCGCCGTCCTGGTTGGGCAGCATCTCGCCGTAGAGGCCGACGACGAGGATCGTCAGCGGGTGCATGGCTTCGTCCATGCGCAGGCCTTCGACGTACGGCCAGTCGAGGACGTCGGAGCGGACGCCGGGCATCTGCCGGCGATCGAGCGCCGTCGTGAACTTGACGTACTTGGCTTTGGCCGTCGGCTGGCAGCGCTTGACGAAGTTGGCGAGCGGGATGCCGTCCCACGGAATGACCATCGACCACGCTTCGACGCAGCGGTGGCGGTAGACGCGCTCCTCGATGGTTTCGCCCTTGAGGATGTCGTCGATCGAGTACTTGCCCTTCTTGGCGCACTCGCCGCCCACTTCGACCATCCAGCCGTCGGTCTTGAAGTTGCGCGAGAGCTCGGCCGGCTGATCCTTGTCGATGCCGAACTCATAGTAGTTGTTGTACGTCGTGATCTGCTCCCACGAGTTCTTCACCTCGCCGTTGGTGTTGCTGTACGTGGGATTGGGCTTGACGTTCGGCCACTTGCGGCCGTGCGCGGCCGGCTGCACGGCCTGCAACACCGCGGCGCCTTTGGTCAGGACTTCGACGCCGATGGCGGCGCCGCCGACCATGCCCGCGGCTTTGATGAACTCGCGGCGCGTCTGGTAGAGCTTCTTGGGCGTGATCTCCGAGCTGCGGATGTCTGCAGGTTTCTTGATCAGCATGTGCGTATTTTACTACCGCGTCTTACTTCACGTCCCGCCACGCCCGGCCGGCCTCGGCCTGGCGCGCGAAGCACGCCAGCGCGCGGGCGTGGGCGTTGCTCAGGGCCCCGGCCGAGACGGGCTGCAGCAGTTCGGCGTCGCTCGGACACGACAGCCGCGACCGGGGCTGGAACGGAGACGCCCGCTCGGCCGTCGTCTCGTGCGGCTGCGAGAAATACAGCGCCGCCCCCTCACGCACCCACGCCGGCCGTTTCGTAAGGGCTTCGTCAACGAGCAGGTGCACGACCTCATGCCGCACCGTGCGCTCGAGGACGCCGCGATCGCGCAGCACGGCCAGCGGCAGCAGGTGAATTTCGCCCCCCACGATCGCGCCCGACGTGAACCACGACTGCCCTGTCGCCCGCTCGTAACTCTGCGTCGTCGGATGGAACCGGATAGTGAAGCGCCGGGGCGCGGCGACGCCCAGGACGTTCGCGACGTCGTCGCGCGCGCGCAGCGCCAGCGCCTCGACGGCCGTGCGGTCCCCCTCGTCGTCGTCGGGAAGCGAGAGCGCGACGGGCGACGGTTCCGCGGGCCCGAGGACGAGCGGCGGACGCGCAGCGATGGACGGGAGCGGCGTCGCCCGCACGAGACTCGTCGCCGGCGAGGCGATGGGCGTGCCGATCGAGAGGATGTCGAGGCCCGGGTAGTAGCGCGCGAGGATCTGCGCCGCGGTCTGTCCGCGCGCGGCCAGATTGACCGAGCCGATCACGCACATGCCGACGCCGTGGCCGTAGCCATGGCCCTCGAAGTGATAGCGATCGCCGCCCCGATCCATCTCGAACGCGGCGCTCTTCACGAGCAACCACCCGAGCGTCCGCCCGACGATGGCGCGGAGATCCTGACCAGAGATCCGATCGGGTGTGAAGCCGCTGAGGCGCAGCGTTGACACACGGCCCGAGACATCGCGGCCCGAGATCTTCATGTCGCGCAGGCGGTCGCCGCGGAATCCGGCCGCCTTGAACGCCCGCGTCAGATCCGCGGCGCTGATGTCCGCCGTCCAATGCGGCATGCCCTCGCACGCATCGTCGGGCTGCGACGGCAGGTACGGCGGGTCGTCGGCACCGGGCCAGACAGCCGACGGCACTTCCGTGCGTCCGCCGCAGGACGCCGAGTAGTAGACGGGCACCGGCACGCCGTTGCGGACGAGGACGAGCCCCGCGGTCGCATTCGCGGCGCGCTCGGTCGCGGGCGTCGCCGCGCGCACGACCTGACAGTGCGTCGTGTCGCAGACGTCAAAGCCGTCGGCGTTGTGCCGGTTGCGGTTGATCACCGCGAACGTGCGGATGGCAATCGCCAGCGCTTCGAGCGCGGCGGGCGGGCTGGCGGGCGCGGCCTCGCCGGCGAGCACGCGGGCGACGTAGGTCTCGAGCGGGATGGTCTGAATCTGGTGGCTGCCGTCAGGACGCTCGAAGCCGACGCGCATCTCGAGGCTGCGCGAGGACTCGAAGGACTGCGCCATGGAACCCGCCACCAGGGCCACGGAACTCGCCACCGCAGAGGACAGGAGGACGCAGAGGGAAAGACATTTGGTGCTGGCTGTCATTTCACTCCGAGGAACGGCTGCACCTCATTCCAGATCCGCGGCAGACTCGCGAGCAACTGATGGTCGTCGTCCACGAGCGAGAGCCAGACGTTCGGCCGCGTCGCGGCGAACCGCTGCACGTCTCTCCAGTCGATCACGGCGTCGCGCGTGCCCTGGACGATCACGGTCGGCTGGCTGAACAGTGTACCAAACGCGTCGTACTTGAGCGAGTCCTCGTAGAAGGCGTACGCGAGCGTCCGCGGTTCGCCGTAGCCATAGTGGAAGAACTCGTACTCGCCGTGCTGCCGCCACATCGCGATGCGCTCGGCGGGCAGCAGGTGGTGCTCCGGGTCGCCGAACATCACGGCCGGCGCCAACAGTACCAGCCGATCGACGAGCGGCGCGAACCGCGCGGCGGCAAGGATCGCAAGCGTGGCGCCGAGACTCGACCCGATGATCGCCGACGGCCCGCCCACGCCGCTCAACTCGGTCTCGAGCTGGCCGAGCATCCGCGTCATCGTCATCGATCGGAAATCGGGCTGGTTGAAATCCGGACAGCGCAGCTCGACGCCGGCCCGCGCCAGCCGGTCGCCGAAGTACTGCACCTTGGTTGACTGCGGCGACGAGACGAAGCCGTGCAGGTAGAAGACCGTCACCTACAGCAGCCTCTGGCACCCCGGCGTGCAGCGGCACTCGATGAGACCCTCTCCGTCGGTGTTGTAGTCGTAGGTCAGCTCTTCACCCTTGCGGATGTTGCGCGCCGCGCGAATCCAGATGACGCCCTGCTTGATGTCGATATAACAGTTGGGATGGCACGAGTGGTTGATGAACCGCGCGTCGTTGCCGCCGACGCCGGCGTCGATCACCGATCGGTTGGTGAGCTTGAAGCACCAGATGTGCCCCTTGCGGATGTACCGCAGCTCGCGCTTGAGGCTCTCCTGGTTGGAGATCTTTTCGCCCGCGTAGTGGATGATGCGTGTGTTCTTGGTGATAGGCCTGGTGGCGAATACGCCCCAGCCTTCGATCTTCGACCGCCGCCGTACAATCATCGATATATAATTTCACGATCCTGTGTCTTCACTGAAACTGACCACGACTGCGGGCCGGAAGGTCCGTTCGGCGCGCGAGTTCCTCCGGGGGCTGTTCGACACCGCACACCCGCTGCTCGTGCAGATCATTCCGATCCGCCGCTGCAACATCGACTGCGGCTACTGCAACGAGTACGACAAGGTGTCGCCCCCCGTGCCGACCGACGTGATGAAGCGGCGCATCGACAAGCTCGCCGAACTCGGGACGTCCGTCGTCGCGTTCAGCGGCGGCGAGCCGATGCTGCACCCGGATCTGGACGATCTGATCCGGCACATCCGGCAGCACGGCATGATGGCCGGCCTGATTACGAACGGCTACTACCTGGTGCCGAAGCGGATCGAGCAGTTGAACGACGCGGGCCTCGACTTCCTGCAGATCAGCATCGACAACGTCGAGCCCGACGAGGTGTCGAAGAAGAGCCTGCGCGTGCTCGACAAGAAGCTGCAGCACCTGCGCGACCACGCGGCCTTCGACGTGAACATCAACTCGGTGCTCGGCGGCGGCATCAAGAACGCCGAAGACGCGCGGACGATCAACAAACGCGCGCGCGAGCTGGGCTTCTCGACCTCCATCGGCATCATCCACGACGGCGACGGCCTGCTGAAGCCGCTCGGCCCGGTCGAGCGCAAGGTGTACGACGAGGTCTCGGCCGCGATCAACGGGCCGCTGCAGGTGTTCAAGAACCTCTATTCAGGGATCACGAACTTCCAGGAGAAGCTCGCCGACGGCCAGCCGAACGAGTGGCGCTGCCGCGCGGGCGCACGCTATCTGTACGTGTGCGAAGAGGGCCTCGTCCACTACTGCTCGCAGCAGCGCGGCACGCCGGGCACGCCGCTCGAGCACTACACGATCGACGACGTCAAGCGCGAGTTCCTGACGCCGAAGTGGTGCGCGCCCTACTGCACCGTCGGCTGCGTCCACCGCGTCTCGACGATGGACTTCTGGCGGTCACCGCAGGAACTGGCCAACCGTAGTCCCCAGTCACCAGTCACCAGTCACCAGTCGTAACCGCGAATCGAACCATCCCGCTCATCGTCCGTTGAACCTGACCCGGACGCCGCCGTTCACCAGCCGCGGCGATCCGATCGACGTCGGCAGCGTGGCGACGATGTACTCCTGGTTGAAGAGATTCTGCGCGGCGAAGAAGACGTCCACGTTCTTGCCGAGCGGACGCGTGATCGTCAGCTCGGACGTCGCGTAGGCCGGCAGGCCCGGGTAGCTGTAGCCGGGCACCGCGCGCGTGTTCGTGTCGTCGCCCGAGTCGTACTGCAGCCCGACCGCCTCGATGCCGAAGGTGACGAGCGCGACTTTCGGGTCGATGTACGAGATGCGGAACGTGCCGCGGTTCTCGGGGACTTCCTGCAGGAAATTGCCGACGATGGCCGGGTTGGCCGGGTTTTCCGAAATCGTCGCATGGTCGAACAGATACCCGCCCGAGACGCGCCACTTGCTGTTGACGCGGTACTCGGCGTCGAGCTGCAGCCCCTGCACGCGCGTCTGGCCGAGGTTCTGACGCTGCAGTGTGACGCTCGCGCCGCTGGTCGCGATCGTGATGTTCGACACCGGGTCGTTGATCCGGTTGTCGAACCAGGTGACACGCGCCGTCGAGTTCTTCGTCGGCGCCAGGTTGACGCCGAGCTCGCCGCCGAGGAGCCGCTCGGGACCGAGCTCGTTGTTGGGCAGCGTCAGCACCGTGCCCTTCGAGAACCGCCGGTACAGCTCGTTGAGCGTCGGGGCGCGGAAGCCGGATCCGATGTCGCCCCAGATGCTGACCGCGTCGGTCGCGTGGTAGATGGCGGCCGCGCGCGGCGTCACCACCGTGTCGCTCTGGCTGGCCAGGTTCGGGTTGTTGTTGGCCGTCGGCAGGCCCGTGGCGATGGTCGTCTCGAGATTGTGCGCGTCGTAGTTGTTCCACGAGTCCACGCGCGCGCTGAGCGTGATCTCCAGGCTGTTGACGGGCGCGAACATGTCCTGCGCGTACGCGCCCACGTTGCGCTGCGTGCCGCCCGAGACGCGGTGCGTCACCGGATTGAAGCCGCGCGCCGTGTCGAGCGCGTCCTCGTTGCTGTCGCCCGTGACCCAGTGCCAGTCGGTCCCGAGCTCCACGAGCTGCTTCGGGAACGACTTCGACCACTGCACGTTCCCGCCGGTGTCCTTCGTCGGCACGGTCTGATTGAGCGACATACGCCCGATGCTGCGCGGCGGATTGGAGCCCGGCACCGCCAGAAAGTTGCTGAAGTAGTTCTCGAAATCGCCGAACGCGTTCGCCTGCAGGCCGCTCGAGTCGGGCAGGACGGCACGGATGCCGCCGCTCACGTACTTCCACGTCGTGTTGTTGTGCTCTTCCGTACCGTCAAACGTACTGTGCTTGCCGTTGTCGCGGTTCTCGTGGAAGTAGCCGCCGCGGACGAATCCGTTCAGGTTGGAGGTCGCGGTGAAATTCGCCTTGACGTTGACGTTCTTGAACGCGTCGTTCGCCTTGTCGTCCACGAGCCCGCGCTCGTTCGCGATCACGATCGGGAAGCCGTCCGTGCGGAAGAAGCTGCCGTCCACGAGCAGGCCGAGCTTGCCGAAGACGTCGCCGCCGAAGAAGTCGAGCTTCGGGCTGTTGTCGTTGCCGTACTGCGTCCGCACGTCGAGGACCTGCCCCGTGGGCTGCGCGGTGTTGATGTTGATGGCGCCGCCGAGCGCGTAGTTGCCGTAGACGTTCGCGCTCGGACCGTCCACGACCTCGATGCGGTCGGTGGCTTCCATCGGGACGCGCGTCCAGTAGACCCATCCGCCGAACGGCTCGTTGAACGGCATGCCGTCGAGCAGCACGAGCGTGCGGCTGACGCCGCTCGGCCCGATGCCGCGCAGCGACACGCCCTGCGAGGTCGGGTTGGACGAGATGCTGCTCGATCGCGTGAACAGGCTGAACGTCGGCAACTGCCGCAGCACGTCGTCCACGGCGACGGCCGGCGACTGCCGGATGTCGTCGGACCGGAGCACGCTGACGCTGGCCGAGACGTCGGCGAGCCGCTGCTCGGTGCGTGCCGACGTCACGGTGACGTCTTCGCGCAGCGCGGCCGCCGCGAGCACGACCGTCACGAGGGAGCCGCCCGGCTCGACCGTCTGCTGCTTCTCGGCAAACCCCGGCGCGCGTACGACAATCGTCACACTGCCGGTGGTCGGGACGTCCACGATGAAGCGGCCGTCGGTGCCCGAGACGGCCGAGCGGTCGCCGTCCGGCGTGTGCGCCGTGATGGACGCGCCCGGCACCACCGCGCCGCTCGTGTCCTGGACCACACCCGTAATCGAGCCGCCGGCCAGCGCGGCCAGAAGCGAAAGGACTGCAATGATCATGGGGCTGGATTATACAGCCCCGTTACTCAGTGTTTGAACCGCTCCCGGCGCGCGGCGAGTTCGGCGACGCCGACCTCGAGCGCATGGACGAGCGCGATCTCCTGTTTGTCCGCTGGAATGTTCTTGAAGTAGGCCACGACCGTCGGCCGATCGATGTTGACGTCGTGAATGCGCATCCGCATCGACAGCACCTGCACCGACGTTTCTTTCGTGCCCGCCACAGGCTCGACTTCGTCGTGCGCGTTCGGGTCTGGCATCGGAGTCTCCCTGGAGAAATTGGGTCTATTTGGTGAATTCGTGAGTGGGCGATCGGCAATCTCGGGCCGGTCGGCGATCACGAAATCGCCACGTCACCAAATGATTCAATTCGCGTGTCGGTAGGGCAATGACGGTGCCAGGCGCGGCGTGCGCAAACCGCGGCAAAAGCGGCACCATCGGTGCCGGAACCGCGCATTGCGATTACGAAACGGATGGGCATCAGTAAAAATCGTGGGCGTCGAACTCGACGTCCTGCACGCCGCCCGCGTGCAGCCCGGCGATGCGCTCGGCGCGGACCGACGTCACGCCGTCCTGGTTCTGCAGCACGCCGTCCACGAGCAGAAACGGCTCGTCCGTGATGACCAGCCGATCGCGCAGGAACAGATCCGGCCGGACGATGACGTTGGCGATGCCGGTCTCGTCTTCGAGCGTGAGGAAGACGAAGCCCTTCGCCGTCCCCGGCCGCTGGCGCGTGATCACCATGCCGGCGACGCGCACGCGGCGGCCCTGACGCGCGGTGCGCAGATCGATCGCGCGCGACACGCCGCGCGTCGCCAGATCGTCGCGCCGCAACGCCATCGGATGCCGGCCCACCGTCAGCCCCGTCCCCGCGTAGTCGGCGACGACGCGCTCGGCTTCGGTCATCGGTTTGAGCGGACTGCAATCCTGATCGACGACATCGTCTTCGACAATCAACAATTCGCCGGCCGGACGCGCGGCCTGCTCGGCCTGCCACAGCGCGGATCGCCGGTCGTAGCCGAACGCGTTGAGCGCGCCGATGTCGGCGAGCGTTACGAGCTCGGCGCGGCGCAGGCCGGTGCGATTCACGAGATCGTCGAGCGAAGCAAACCGTCCGTAGGGCGGCCCTTTCAGGGCCGCCGCGATCGCCGTCCCCACCTCCTCGCGCAGGCCGCTGACATAGCGCAGGCCGAGGCGGATCGCGCCGTCCTGCTCGACCGTGCAGTTCCAGTCCGACACCTGCACGTCGATCGGGTGAAAGCGGACGCCGCGCCGCTGCGCGTCCTTGACGAGCGTCGAGGGATGGTAGAACCCCATCGGCTGGTTGTTGAGCAGGGCGGCATAGAACGCCGCCGGGTAGTGCGCCTTGAGATACGCGCTCGCGTACGCGAGCAGCGCGAAGCTGGCCGCGTGCGACTCGGGAAAGCCGTACAGCGCAAACGACATGATGGCCGTGATGATTGTCTCGGCCTCCTCGCCGACAATGCCCTTCGCGGCCATGCCGTCGCGCAGCTGCGCTTCGAGCTTCCGCATCCGCTGCTCGGATCGCTTGAAGCCCATCGCGCGGCGCAGGTCTTCGGCCTGTCCGCCCGTGAACCCCGCGGCCACCATCGCGATGCGCAGCAGCTGTTCCTGGAAGAGCGGCACGCCGAGCGTGCGTTTGAGAATCGGCTCGAGCGACGGATGCGGATACGTCACCGGCTCACGCCCCGCGCGCCGGTTCAGATACGGATGCACCATCTGTCCGACGATCGGCCCAGGCCGGATGATCGCCACCTGGACGACGACGTCGTAGAAGCACGTGGGCCGCAGCCGCGGCAGCGTCGCCATCTGCGCGCGCGACTCGACCTGGAACAGCCCGATCGTGTCCGCGGTCTGCAGCATCTCGTAGACGTCGGGGTCGTTCTGCGGCAGGTGCGCGAGATCGAGCCGGGATTGGGGATTTGAGATTGGGGACTGCGGCCTGTTCACGATCGCCAGCGCATCCTGCAACGCCGCCATCATCCCGAGCCCGAGCAGATCCACTTTCACGACGCCCATGTCCGCGCAGTCGTCCTTGTCCCACTGGACGACGACGCGGCCGGGCATGCTGGCGTTTTCGAGCGGGACGACGGCGTCGAGCCGGCCCTGGCAGATGACCATGCCGCCCGAGTGCTGGCCGAGATGCCGCGGCAGATCCTGCATCTCGTGCCACAGCCTCGCGAACAGGCGGACGCGATCGGAATCGAGATCGAGGCCGACCGTCGCGAGATGCTTCGGCAGCGCGTCATTCGCGTCGCGAAACTCGAAATGCCCCATGACCTTCGCGAGGCGGTCGATCTGCGCCTCGTCGATCCCGAGCGCCTTCCCCACCTCGCGCGCCGCGCTCCGGCCGCGGTACGTGATGACGTTGGCGGTCATCGCGGCGCCGTGGCGCCCGTACTTCTCGTACACGTGCTGGATCACGCGCTCGCGGCGGTCGCCGCTCGGCAGGTCGAGGTCGATGTCGGGCCACTCGCCGCGCTCTTCAGAGAGGAACCGCTCGAAGAGCAGGTCCATCGCCACCGGATCGACGGCGGTGATGCCGAGGCTGTAGCAGACAGCGCTGTTGGCGGCGCTGCCGCGGCCCTGCACGAGGATGTCGTGCTGGCGGCAGAAATTGACGATGTCCCAGACGATGAGGAAATAGCCGGCGAGATCGAGCTTCTCGACGAGCGCGAGCTCGCGCGCGATTTGCGCGCGCGCGCGGTCGTGATAGGGCCGGTAGCGCTCGCGCGCGCCGACGTCGGCGATCTTCCGGAGAAAACTGGCCTGCGTCTCGCCGGGCGGCACCGGGTAGTCGGGAAAGCGGTAGCCGAGATCCGCCATCGTGAACCGCAGGCGATCGGCGAGCTCGCGCGTGCGCGCCACAGCGGCCGGTATGTCCGCAAACAGCGCGGCCATCTCGGCCGGCGGCTTGAGATACCGCTCGGCGTTCGGGGCGAGCCGGCGGCCGGCGCGGACCAGATCCGTGTGGTGATGCATGCACGTCAGGACGTCGAAGAGCGGGCGGCCCTCCGGCGCGGCGAAGCGGACGCCGTTGGTCGCGATGACCGGCACGTGGAACGCGTCCGCCAGCGTCACGAGCGTCTCGTTGTCGGCCCGCTCCTCGCGGCGGAAGTGGCGGTGCAGCTCGACGTACGTGCGATCGCGGCCGAAGAGGCCGACGAGCCGATCGACCAGGCCGCCGACACCGAACCGGTGGCCCGCGAGCGCCGCGCGTCCGACGAGCGCGACGAGACCGCCGACAGCGCCGTCGAGATCGTCGAGCGTCAGCGCGCCCTCGCCTTTCGGCGCGCGCATTTTCATGCGCGTGACGAGCCGGCACAGGTTGCGGTAGCCCTCCTGTGATTCGCAGAGCACCGGCAGCATGTAGTGCGGTCCATCATGTACGCCGTGCCCGCCGGCCAGTAGGTGCGCACGAACTGCAC
>CAZOIK010000342.1:0-24844 GCA_964579765.1 uncultured Bifidobacteriaceae bacterium | reverse complement strand
AGCGCCCGGTGACCTATCCCGGGCAGAACGTCGTCAACTTCCTGTTGTTTGCCGGCGCCATTGCGCTCGCCGCGGCGATCGCGATCCATCCGACGGCCTCGTGGGCGCCGCTGTTGTTCCCGGTGATCATCGCGCTCGCGCTGCTCTTCGGCGTCCTGCTGATCATCCCGATCGGCGGCGCCGACATGCCGACCGTGATCGCGATCCTGAATTCGTACGCGGGGCTGTCGGCCGTCGCGATGGGATTCGTCCTCGACAGCAAGCTGCTCATCACGGCCGGCGCGCTCGACGGATCGTCCGGGCTGATTCTCGCCATCATCATGTGCAAGGCGATGAACCGCTCGTTCACCAACGTGCTCTTCGGCGCGTTTGGCCAGGTGCAGCAGGTGAAGGCGGGCGGCGAGCAGAAGCAGTACAAAGCGGAGACGGTCGAGGGCGCGGCGCAGGTGCTCGAGCAGTCGAACTTCGTCGTCATCATCCCCGGCTACGGCATGGCCGTCGCGCAGGCGCAGCACAAGGTGCGCGAGCTGTACGATCAGCTGAAGAAGCGCGGCATCACGGTCAAGTTCGCGATCCATCCGGTGGCGGGCCTCATGCCGGGGCACATGAACGTGCTGCTCGCCGAAGCGGACATTCCGTACACCGACCTCGTCGAGATGGACGACATCAACCACGACATGCCCCAGGCCGACGTCGCGCTGGTGGTCGGCGCGAACGACGTCGTCAACCCGGCGGCCAAGACCGACAAGACGAGCCCGATCTACGGCATGCCGATCATCGAGGCCGACAAGGCGCGCACGGTGTTCGCGATCAAGCGCAGCAAGAACCCCGGGTTCGCGGGCATCGACAACGAGCTGTATTTTTCCGATCACACCTGGATGCTCTTCGGCGACGCGAAGGTCGTGCTGGGAGACCTCGTGAAGGAGCTGAGCGGCGGCTCAGGCATGCATTAGACACCGGAAGGAGTTCCCGTGCGCCATTTCATCCCCGTCGTTGCCGTCGCGGCAGCGATCGTCTCTGCCGTCGCATATCACGGTCTGGCTCAGACGCCGGCGGCCCGGCCCGTGACGGCGACCCGCATCTTCGACAACGACCGGGCGACCGTTCAGCGTTTGACGGTGGCCGCCGGCTACCGGGATCCCGAGTCCGTCGTCCCGCGCGACATGATCGCCGTGCAGGTGACGCCCGGCGAGATGGAAGTCGTCATCAACGGTGAGAAGACGACGGGGCACGTGGACGCCGGCAAGGTGTGGTACGTGCCGAAGACGGTGAAGCACCAGTTCTCGAACATCGGCACGACGTCGTACGACACGCTCGTCATCACGCTCAAGTAAGCGAGCCCGCGACGTAGATCCTGAAGCTCGTCGGTTCGACTCTCGAGCGCCAGAGCAGGCCTCGCCGAGGTCCATCACGCCGGTGTCCTCCGTCATGCGGACGTCGATCGCAAGCGGCGGCACGGCCTTCGGGTCGAGCGTGAAGATCGCGTTCATGTAGCCGTCCATGACGGCAACGAGGCGCGCGCGATCAGGATGAGCTTCGATTTCATGGCCGCCTCCTCGCGCGCGACTGCACCCGAGTCGGGAGCAGAGGCCCGAGGGCACGGCTGTTGCCACGCTCGTTGCGCATCGAGGCGTTGTCGTCCGCGATGAGGAGGCCGCCAGCCATGCGATGGAAGACCGTCGTCCCAATCGTGACCGCGTTGTGCACACTGGTCGCGAGCCCCGCGCGATCGCAGACATGGACATCGACCGACGTCGGCGACGTCGGCGTTCCGGGCAGCGCGACGCAGAGCAACGGCACCTGGACCGTTCAGGGCAGCGGCGCCGACATCTGGGGCACGTCGGACGAATTTCACTTCCTCCGTCAGACGGCGTCCGGCAGCGGCTACGTCGTCGTGCGCGTGGACGATCTCCAGAACACGAACGCATTCGCCAAGGCGGGCACGATGGTTCGAGCGAGCGTTGACGCGAATGCGGCGACCGTGATTCTCGACGTCAAGCCTGACGGCGGACTCGAGTTCATGGCTCGTACGTCCGCCGGGGCTCAGATGACCGCCGTCGGCGGCGGCACTGTGTCGCTGCCGATCTGGCTGCGCTTGAGCTGGACGGGTCACGACATCAACGGCTGGATCTCGAGCGACGGCCAGAACTGGAATGCGTACGGCCGCGCGAGCGTCGAACTGCCGTCGTCGCCGGACGTCGGAGTCGCGGTGACGAGCCACGACCGCAATCAACTCAACACCGTGCACTTCGACAGCCTCGCGCTGGCGGCGCAGGCGGTGCCGGGCTGGAGTTCGACGGACGTCGGCAATGTCGTCGAGGCCGGCGGCGCGTCGGAGCAGCAGGGCGGCTGGACGGTGAGCGGATCGGGCGGCGACATCTGGGGCACGGCCGACGCGTTTCACTTTCTGTATCGCCCGATGCGCGGCTCGAAGCACCTCGTCGCACGCATCGACGATCTACAGAACACATATCCGTTCGCGAAGGCCGGCGTCATGCTCCGCGCCGGCCTCGACGCCGGCGCGGCCACGGCGATCCTCGACGTTAAGCCCGGCGGCGGCGTCGAGTTCATGGCGCGCGCGACCGACGGCGCGGACATGGCGTTTCTCGGCGGCGGCAGCGTCTCGCTGCCGGCCTGGCTCCAGCTCGACTGGCCTGCCCCGGGCGGTGGTGCGCCGGCGGCGGTCACCGCGTCGGTGTCGCAAGACAAGGTGAACTGGACGCCGGTGGGTTCGACGGCGAGCGTGACGGTGCCGGAGATCTACGACGCCGGCGTCGCGGTGACGAGCCACGACACGAGCCGGTTGAACACGGCACATCTCCATGGCCTCAGCCTCCTGACCTCCGGCATGTGGAGCGACGAGATCGGCAACACTGGACTCGTCGGCAACGCCGCGGACGACATCACGCAGCCGAGCTTCCCGCTGATCATGGAAGGGGCCGGCGCAGACATCTGGGGCACCGCGGATGCGTTCGAGTTCTACCACTGGGGCGTCAACACGCAGTTTGGCGGCTTCTCCATACGCGTCGATCTGCATGCCGCGCAGTCGTTTGCTAAGGCGGGCCTGATGTTGCGCGACGGGCTCGATCCCGGCGCGGCGACGGTCATCCTCGACGCGAAGCCTGACGGCGGCATCGAGTTCATGGCGCGGCCCTGCGCCGGCTGCGAGATGACCTACCTCAACGGCACGAGCCTCACCCTGCCCGTGTACCTGACGCTGTTCCGCAATGGTTCGACCATCTCTGCACGTGTGTCGTCCGACGACTTTCGGACAACCGTTGACCTCGGCTCCACGGACGTGACGATGACGTCGCCGATTCCCGGATACGCGGTCACGAGCCACAACCCGGCGGACATCGCCGTCGGCGTGTTCGACGACCCGCCTCGCTGAGGATCGGCGCGACGGAATTGCAGACGGGCGGCGTCGTCGGATTGCATTCGGGATTCAATCCTGCCATTCTGCAATTCTGCCGTCCTCCAATTCTGCTCTCGGCACCGCGAGTGACGCGGGACTGGCGCTGGCGCTGAGCGGCGGCGGCGCGCGAGCCGCGTACCAGATTGGCGTTCTGAAGTATCTCGCGTCGCGGTACCCGGAGCTCGTGCCCGGCATCCTCACGGGCGTGTCTGCCGGCGGCATCATCGCCACCTGCCTCGCCGCCCGCGAGGGCCGCTTCGACGATGCGATCTGCCGGCTTGACGAGCTTTGGCGGGGCTTGCGCATCGAGCACGTGTTCCGCGTCGATCCGGGCGAGCTGGCGTCGCGCGTCACGCGATGGGGATTCCGTCTGGCGTCTGGGGGCGCCCCGGGGACTCCTCGCGCACGCAGCCTGCTCGACACGACGCCGCTGCGCGAATTGCTGGCCGTGACCTTGAAGCCGGACGACGAGGGTCGGTTGCCTGCTATTACGGGCAACGTGGCCGCGCGCCGGCTTGACGCGGTGGCGCTCACGGCCTCGAGCTATACGACGGGGCAGTCCGTGACGTGGGTGCAGAACGCCGGCGGATGTCGCGCCGTGACCTGGGAACACCCGCAGCGGACGAGCGCCGACGGCTGCCTGACCCTCGATCACGTGATGGCGTCGGCGGCGCTGCCGTTTTTCTTTCCTGCTGTGCAGATCGAGGGCTCGTGGTACGGCGACGGCGGCATCCGGCTGACCGCGCCGCTTTCGCCCGCGATTCATCTCGGCGCCCGGAAGATCATCGCCGTCTCGACGCGCTATCCTCGCGTCCGCGAAGAGGCGCGCCCCGCCGTGAGCGGCTATCCGCCGCCGGCTCAGGTGGCCGGCGTGCTGCTCAACGCGATCTTCCTGGACCTGCTCGACGCCGACGCGCTGCGCCTGCAGCAGCTCAATGCGCTGCTCGATCGGCTGCCGCCCGAGGCGTGGAACGGCCTGCGACACGTGGACCTGCTGGTTCTCAGGCCGTCGCAGGATCTGGGGCGGCTCGCCAACGAATTCGAGGCGGCGCTGCCGCGGACGTTCCGGTTTCTCGTCCGAGGTCTCGGCAGCCGCGAAACGCGGTCGAACGACATGCTGAGCCTGTTGATGTTCCACCCCGACTACATTGCGAAAGTGATCGAGCTCGGCGAGGCGGACGCGCGCGCACGCAGCGCGGACATCGAGGCGTTCGTGCAGCGGTCCGACGAACGGGTCAGGCGCCCGACCACGCGCGAACGGCTTGCGCGTTTTCTGAGCGTGATGAGGAATCGCCTGGCGGGATCCTGAGTCGGCGGACGCCGGCCGCGGTGACGTTTTCGCTTGCCATTCACCGCCGAAGTCCCGACAATCGCAGGCGACAGCGATTCTCCCCCTTGCGCTGTCGCCCACGTGATGACCGCCGCAGTCCTGCAGTCGAACTACATCCCGTGGCGCGGATATTTCGACCTGATCCACGACGCCGACGTGTTCGTGTTTTACGATGACGTGCAATACACGGTCAACGACTGGCGCAACCGGAACCGCGTCAAGACGGCGAACGGCGTGGTGTGGCTCACCATCCCGGTGGGCAACCAGAACGATCGCCGCATTTGCGACGTGCAGCTTCGAGACGACACGTGGGCGCGGAAGCACTGGATGACCATCGAGCAGTCGTATCGCAAAGCGCCGTACTTCTCGTACTACGAACGGTTTCTGCGCGACATCTACGCGAGCGCGTGGACGTCGCTGTCGGAGTTGAACCAGACCGTCATCAGGTCGATCGCGCGCGATCTGCTGGGCATCACGACCGAGTTCCGCGACTCGCGCGAGTTCGTGCTTCACCAGTCGAAGAGCGATCGGCTGCTGTCGCTGCTGCGGCAGATCGGCGCGACCCGCTACATCAGCGGTCCGGCCGCGCGGGCCTATCTCGACGTCGCCGGCTACGAGCGCGCCGGCATCGAGGTCGAATGGAAGGACTACGGGACGTATCCGCCGTATCCGCAGCTGCACGGTGAGTTCGTCGGCGGCGTGAGCATCGTTGACACGCTGATGTGCTGCGGGGATCGGACACCCGAGTACGTCTGGGGGTATCGGGAGGCCAGCGAGGCGCGCGCATGACCGAATGGACGGCCCTGCGCGATCAGGTCGCGAGCGCGATCGACGAGGACGGGTACATCGTGCTCGACGACGTGCTGTCGCCGGCGTTCGTCGAACGCGCGAAGCGGGAGCTGACGGCCGCGATCGAGTGCGACAGCCGCAAGTACGGCGCGGCCGCGGCACGCGACTACGCGATGGTGATGTTGTGCGCGCTGTACGGCGGCCCGTTTCTCGAGTTGTTCGAGATCGATCGGCTCGTCGAGCCGTTCAACGCCGTCCTCGGCGACGAGTGCATCGTGTACGCATACACGTCGTCGTCGATGCCGCCGCGGGGCCGCAATTATTCGGTCCGCGTCCACACCGACTGCCCGAGAGTCATTCCCGGCTACGTCACCAACATGGGCGCCACCATCCTCCTCGACGATTTTACCGAGGAGAACGGCGCGACGTGGTTCCTGCCGCGATCGCAATGGCAGTCGGCGCCGCCGTCCGACGACGAGTTCTACCGGCGGGCCCGCCGTCTCGTCGCGCCCGCCGGATCGGTGCTGTTCTTCAACGCGCGGCTGTGGCACGCCGGCGGCGAGAACCGCACGGATTGGTGGCGCCACGCGCTGACGATCAACATGTGCCGGCCGTACATGAAGCAGCGCATCGACATCCCGCGGGCCATGGCCGACATGGACCTGAGCGCGGTGAGCGACCGCGTGAAGCAGAAGCTCGGCTTCTTCGCGCAGCCGCCGGCCTCGCTCGAGGAGTACTACCTGCCCGCCGAGCGGCGATCGTTCCGGCAGCCGACGCGATGATCTCTGTCCTCATTCCCGTCTACAACAACGAGCGGACGCTCGAAGAGTTGTGCGCGAGGCTCGCGGCGTCGCTGCACGCGGAGGAGTACGAGGTGCTGCTCGTCAACGACGGCAGCCGCGATCGGTCGTGGAGCCTCTTGTCGAAGCTGGCCGCGCTGAATCCGCGCGTCAAGGTGATCGGCCTGTCGCGCAACTTCGGCCAGCACCCGGCCATTGCCGCCGCGCTCGATCGCGCGTCCGGCGACGTCCTGGTGCTCATGGACGCCGACCTCGAGGATCAGCCGGAGAACGTGCTGCAGCTCGTCTCGGCGCTCGAGTCGAACGGCTGCGACATCGTGTATACCGTCAAGGAGGGCGCCGACGACTCTCCGCGCGATCTGACCTCCACGTTCTATCACCACGTGTTTTCGCGGATCACGGGCGTGTCGGTGCCGCACAGGCTGGGCACATTCCGCGCGTTCACGCGCAAGGTGCTCCTGGCGCTGCGGGAGTTTCCGGAACGGCACGTGCTGTACGGACCGCTGATGTTTTACGTCGGCTTTCGGTACGTGATCGTCACGGTCAGCCGGGGCACGCGCGTGGGGCGCAGTTCGTATTCGTTCGGCAAGCGCCTTCGACTGGCGCTCAACTCGCTCGTCACGTACACGGATCTGCCGCCGAAAGCTTTCGCCGCCGTCGGCCTTGGCATGGTGGCGTTGACGTCCGTCTATGCCATGGTCGTCCTCGCGCAGTACTTCGTCGTCGGCCAGCGTCTGCCGCGAGGGTTGACGATCATCGTGCTGCTGCTTTCCGGGATGACCGGCATGCTGATGGTGGCCATCGGCACGCTCGGCGTCTACATCTTCCGCATCTTCCAGGAAGTGCTCGCGCGTCCCCGCTATCTGGTGGACGAAACCCTCAACCTCGGCGCGGCGGAGACCCATGGACGTCCGGGACGCTAACGTCGTCGTTCACTCGAAGATGGCCGCGACGTACAACGAACGCGAGCCGCATTTCAGGGCGGAGAACCGCCAGCAGGTCAAGGCGATTCTCGCGGGTCTGCGGGCGGAGTTCGGCGGCCGGCTGCTCGACATCGGCTGCGGCACCGGGTTCGTCATCGGCCTGGCGGCGGATCTGTTCGACGAGATCGAAGGCGTGGACGTCACGCCGGCGATGCTCGCGCGCGTCCCGGTGGCTCCAAACATCCACGTGCAGGAGGCCGATGCTTCGCAGCTGCCATTCGCGTCCGGCCGCTTCGACCTGGTGACGGCGTATTCCTTCTTTCACCACCTGCGCGACATGGGCGCGGTGGCGGCGGACGCGTTTCGCGTCCTTCGCGCCGGCGGCGGACTGTACGTCGATCTCGAGCCGAATCGCCACTTCTGGGCGGCGGTCGTCGCCGTCGAACACGAGGTCAACGCCTTGTCCTCGGCGCTCGTTCGCGACGAAATCGAATCGGTGCTTCATACGGACGATCGCGTCGCCCGCGAGTACGAAATCCCGGCGGACGTGTTCAACCTCGCCGAATACAACAAAGCGCTGACGGGCGGCATCGATCCGACCGAGTTCGCGGATCTGCTGCGCTCGATCGGCTTCACCCGGGTCACGACGACGTACAAGTGGTTCGCCGGACAGGGGAAGGTGCTGCACGGGGTGTCGGCGGAGGCGGCCGCGACGGTCGATCGCTACCTTCGGGACGCCCTGCCGCTCTCGCGCGGCCTCTACAAGTACCTGCAGTTCACCGCGGTCAAGCCGTGAACGTTCTCGTCTACGGATCGACGACGTTCGGCAAGGTCGTGCGCGTACTCGTCGAGGAGTGCGGACACGAGTTCGCCGGGTTCATCGACGATCTGAATCCGGACGCGCCGTCGGTGCTCGGAGCTTTCGACGCGGTGAGAACGAACTGCGCGCCGTCGGCGTTCGCGTGCGTCAACGCCGTCGGCTACAACGACCTTGCGGCCCGGCAGCGCGTCACGGATCGGATTCGCTCGGCCCAGTACGCCATGCCGAGCCTGGTGCACCCGCGCGCGATGGTCGGGCGCGACTCGAGCGTTGGCGCCGGCGCGATGATCATGGCGGGCGCCGTCGTGGACTGCCGCGTCGAGATCGGCGACGGTGTCGTCCTCTGGCCCGGCGCGGTGGTGGCCCACGATTCGATCGTCGAGGCCAACACCTTTCTGTCACCGAACAGCACGGTTTGCGGCTGCTGCCGCGTCGGCGCCAGCTGCTTCGTAGGCGCCGGAGCGGTGATCGTTGACCACGCGACGGTCCCGGCGGGCACGCGAATCAAGGCAGGCGAGCGCTACGTTACGCAGCGAACGCCGTAACGGCGTCGATGACGCGCGCCTGTACGGCCTCGGTCATGGTCGTGAAGAACGGAAGGCGCGCCAGCCGGTCGCTCGACTGCTCGGCGACCGGACAGCCGCCGGGACGTGGACGCCACTGCGCGGCCATGGGCGCGAGGTGCAGCGGCAGGTAGTGGAACACGCTGTGAATGCCTTGCGCCTTCAAGTGTGCGATGAACCGCCCGCGCGTTTCGAGATCCGGCAGGAGCACCCAGAACATGTGCCAGGCCGGATCGCAGTGGGCGGGCACGTGCGGCAGCGCGACGCCGTTGCGCCCGGCCCATGACGCCAGCTCGGACGCGTACGTCGTGAACACCCGCCTGCGCTGCGCCTGAATGCGCTCGTGCTCCTCCAGCTGCCCGAGCAGAAATGCGGCAAGCAGCTCCGAGAGCACGTAGCTCGACCCGACGTCCACCCAACTATACTTGTCCACCTCGCCGCGGAAGAACCGGCTGCGATTGGTGCCTTTCTCTCTCAGGATTTCCGCGCGAGAGATCAGGGGTGCGTCGTTGACGAGCAACGCGCCGCCTTCGCCGCACATGAAGTTCTTCGTGTCGTGGAAGCTGAGGGTCGCGAGCGCGCCGAACGACCCCAGTGGCCGTCCCTTGTAGCGGCCGAGCAGGCCGTGCGCGTTGTCCTCGACGACGGCCACGCCGGCGCGTGACGCGGTGGCCAGCACGTCGTCCATCTCGCAGCCGATGCCGGCATAGTGCACGAGGGCGATCGCTTTCGTTCGCGGCGTGATGAGCGAGGGCAGCAGCCGCTCGTCGAGGTTCAGCGTGTCGGGGCGGATGTCGGCGAAGACGGGCGTCGCGCCGCGCAGCACGAACGCGTTCGCCGTCGAGACGAACGTGAACGACGGCACGATCACTTCGTCGCCCGGACGAACGTCCATCAGGAGCGCGGACATGTCCAGTGCGTGCGTGCACGACGTGGTGAGCAGCGCGCGCGCGGCGCCCGTGTGCTGCTGCAGCAGCGCCTCGCAGCGCTTCGTGAACGGGCCGTCGCCACACAGATGTCCACTGGCGGCGGCCTGCCGTAGATATTCGAGCTCCCGCCCGACCGGGGTCGGCCAGTTGAACGGAATCGGATCCACGTGAGGCTTACCAGATTACTCGTTTTCGCTTGCCATTCCCCGGCGAAGTCCCGACAATCGCAGCCATCCCATGTCGTCCTGGCGGGTGAACGTCCGCACCGGCCTCTTCACGGCCGTGTTCGCTGCGCTCGTCTTCGGCGTCTCGATCTTTCAAATTCGTTCCCCCGATCTGTATTGGCACATCAAGATGGGCTCGGACTGGATTTTCAAAGGTCTGAGTCCTTTCGTTGACCACTACAGCTACACGATGGCGGGGAAGCCGATCGTCTACGTCGCGTGGGGCTTCCAGGTCATCATCTCCCTGCTGTACTGGGCGTTCGGGATCGCCGGTATCGGCCTCTATCGGTTCATCGCGTTTTCGCTGACGCTGTTCCTGCTGGATCGCGCGATGGCGAAATCGGGCGTCGCCGGCAGCGTGCGCCTCCTCGCCCTCGCGCTGTGCCTGGTAGGCTTCATCCTTCACTCCGAACCCCGACCGGAACTGGCGAGCCTGCCGTTCGAGGCGCTGTTCGTCGGCCTGTTCCTGGCGTGGCGCGAGAAGAGAACGTTCCGCGGGCTCATTGCGCCGCTGCTCCTGCTCGTCGTGTGGATCAACATTCACGTCACGGGCGTACTCGGCCTCGTGATTGCCGGGGCGTTCTTTGGCGAAGCGGGTCTCGACGAGATCCTCAAGGGGCGCCATGCCCGCGCGGGCATCTACGCGGGCTACGGGGCGATGTTCTATTTCGCGAGCTATCTGCACCACGACCTCTCGAGCCCGCTGTTCCACCTGCTGCATTTCGACCCCCGATGGCAGCGCGCCATTCAGGAATTCGAAGTGCGTGATTTCGCGGATTACGAGCTGCCGCTTCGCCTGTATTTCGGCTTGCTGCTGTTGTCGCTGCCGGCGCTCGTCCGCCGCCGGTACTGGTCGGGCATCGCGCTGCTGCTGATTGCCGGGTACCAGTGGGTGCGGATGTACAAGTTCACGTCGCACATGCTCGTGCTGACGATCCCGTTCGTGGCGCTCAGCCTTCAGCACTATTGGGACGCGATTCAGGATCGGGGAAATGCGCGCGCCAGGCGGCTGTTCGTCGGGGGCGTCTCCGTCGCAGCCGCGCTGGTGCTTCTGTACGATACGTACTGGATCTACGTCCGTCCGAGTCTGCCGCTGAACATGGCGGTGGACAATCGCTTCTTTCCGTCCGGTCTCGTCAAGTACATGAAGGCGACCGGCGTCCGCGGCCGTGTGTTCAACCACTACGACTGGGGCGCCTATCTGTTCTTCAACTTCGACCAGGACGTCAAGGTCTTCATCGATCAACGCACCAACATCCTCTACGACATCGACGTGTTCCTCGAATGGACGCGCATCGCCACCGTCCCGGCAGCAATGAAGAAGGGCGCCGAGAAATACAAGTTCGACTACGTGGTCTCGAGGCCGGATCAGCTCCTGGTCAGTCAGGCGGCGATCGAGTCGGGCGTGTTTGGCCTCCAGTACGTGGACAACGCCGGCGCGCTCTTTGTCAGGGGCAGAGGGCGGTTTCCGGAGACGCAACGCTACTTCTACTACCCGCGATGTATCGACGACGATGCAATTCAGAAATCCGCCGCGGAATATGCGATCGCCCGCGCGACGCTGCCGGCGGATTCGATGCTGACGCAGTACCTGCAGCTCCTGCACCTGTACGCGTCAACGAAGGACAAGGCGAGCCTCTTCAGGACGCTGTACTGGACGTCGTCGTCGCCAGTCGCCCGATTGGCGTCGGAGCTGGCCTATCGATCGGGAGCAAAGGACGCCTCGCTCGTCTATCTGAATGCCGTCGAATTCAAAGGGGCCGACGACCACATCAGGATGGCCAGGCTGCTGATCGAGCGACAGCAGTTTGAGGCCGCCGAAGCCGAGCTTCCGTCGCTCGCGGATGTCTCCAGCCTGCGCGACGATCAGCGGATCGACATCGCCGGGCTCCTTCACGCGATCCGAGAACACGGCCCGCTGAAGTTCGTCGCCCCTGCGGTGTACGACGACATGCAGCGCTTCGCCGTCGATTACGTCCGAACCAAAGGCCAGCCGCAGGATCATTGCGAGGTCCTGGCGAAGCTCTACTGACGGGAAGGCCGCCGCCTGCATTACGGGCACAATCCACGTGCAGCCGATCGTGGCCCTGGCCGACGAAGGCCGGGAGAACACTCGGCGTGATGCCCGCTGCCAACGACGGCGACCCTGCGGCAGCACGCTCGTTTTTCGCGCCCTGAGAGGGGCGACGCGACGCATTCGGGGGCTACGCGACCTTCCGTTTGCCTTGCCGGCAGAATGCCAGCAAGTCGTGGTTGACGACGTCGGCGTGCGTGGCGGTGAGGCCGTGCGGGAGACCCGGGTAGTAGATTTCCGCGGCTCCTTTGATTAGCTTCGCCGACTTCTTCGCCGAGTTACTGACGGGCACGATCTGGTCGTCTTCGCCGTGCATGACGAGCGTCGGGACATCGAACGACTCGAGGTCCTGCGTGAAATCCGTTTCGGAGAACGCCTTGATGCTGTCGTACGCGTTCTTGAGGCCGGCCTGCATGCTCCAGAGCCAGAACTGATCGAGCGTGCCCTGTGACACCTTCGCGCCGGGTCGGTTGGCGCCGTAGAACAAGGGCGCGAAGTCCCTGTAGGCCTGGGAGCGGTCCTTCGCCAGCGCGCTCCGCAGGCTGTCGAAGACCTCGATCGGAAGGCCGTCCGGATTGGCCGGCGATTTCAACAGGAGCGGCGGCACGGCGGCGATGAGGACCGCTTTTGCGACGCGCGTCGTGCCGTGCCGTCCGATGTAGCGGGCGACTTCGCCGCCGCCGGTCGAGTGGCCGACCATCGTCACGTCCTTGAGGTCGAGTGCCTCCATCACGGCGGCGAGATCGTCGGCGTAGCCGTCCATGTCGTTGCCCGACCACGGCTGGCTCGATCGACCGTGGCCGCGACGATCGTGCGCCACGACGCGGAAGCCGTGCTGCGCGAGAAACATCATCTGGCCGTCCCACATGTCGGCATTGAGCGGCCATCCGTGCGAGAGCGTGACGACCGGGCCCGTGCCCCAGTCCTTGTAGTAGATCGTGGTGCCGTCTTTCACGTTGATCGTGCTCATCGGCGTCTCTCCTTGAGAATCACGCGAGCCCTCGATTCACGACTCGTGCCCGCACGCGCTCCTCTCGAGTCGTCGCGCGGCATCGTCGATGCTAGGAATGCGGCGATGGGAGGCACCATGAACATCGTCGTGATCGGCGGAACCGGACTCATCGGATCGAAACTGGTCACGAAGCTTCGCGAGCAGGGTCACGAGGCCGTGGCAGCGTCGCCTGACACCGGCGTCAACACGGTCACCGGCGAGGGCCTGGCGGCCGCGCTGCAGAACGTGTCGGTCGTGGTGGACGTGTCGAACTCGCCGTCGTTCGAGGCGCACGCCGTGATGACGTTCTTCACCACATCCACGCGCCATCTGCTCGAGTCTGCAGCCGCGGCCGGCGTGAGACACTACGTCGCGTTGTCCGTCGTGGGAACCGAGCGTCTGCCCGACAGTCCCTATCTCCGGGCGAAGCGCGCGCAGGAAACGCTGATCGAGGAGTCCGGGCTCCCGTACTCGATCGTGCACGCCACGCAGTTCTTCGAGTTCGTCGAGCGCATCGCCGACGACGCCACCGACGGCTCGACAGTTCGGCTGCCGCCAGTGCTCATCCAGCCCATGGCGGCGGACGACGTCGCCAACGCGATCGCCCGAGTCGCCGTCGGCGCGCCGGCAAACGGCACGGTCGAGGTCGCAGGTCCTCAGCAGTTCCGATTCGACGAGCTGATTCGTCAAGATCTCCGCGCGCGCCACGACCCGCGCGACGTGGTCGTCGATCCCCACGCACGGTATTTCGGGACCGAACTCGGTGAGCGCTCCCTCATTCCCGCCGCCGACGCGCGACTGGGCGAGATCCGCTTCGAGGACTGGCTGAATGAGCCCGTTCACCGGTAGGGCCGAGCGCGACTGGAGACTGGAGACTGGGGACTGGAGACTGCAGTAAGCTTCCCCCGTTATGGCGTTCACCGTGACCGTCAACGGTCAGAAGCATTCCATCGACGTCGATCCGACGACGCCGCTGCTGTATGTGCTCAGCGACGATCTCGCACTGCGCGGACCGAAGTTCGGCTGCGGCCTCGGCCAGTGCGGCTGCTGCAGCGTGATCGCTCGTAGGGCGGGCCTTTCAGGCCCGCCAGCTGTCATCCGCTCCTGCGTCACGCCGGTCTCGTCGATGAACGGCGCCGAAATCACGACGCTCGAAGGCCTCGGCTCGATCGAGAAGCCGCATCCGATTCAGAAAGCGTTCATCGACGAGCAGGCGATGCAGTGCGGCTTCTGTCTGAGCGGCGTGATCCTCACGGCGAAGATCGCGCTCGACCGCAATCCGCGCGCGACCGCCGCCGAGCTCCGCCAGGCGCTGTCAACCGTGCTGTGCCGGTGCGGCGCGCACACGCGGATGATGAAAGCCATCACGCGCTATCAGCAGGAGGTGCGGGGATGAACCGCCGCGACTTCCTCAAATCGTCGGGTGGTCTGGTCGTCGCGTTCTCGTCAGTCGCGGGCGTCGATGATCTGTTCGCGCAGGGACCGCAGCCGGGCCGGTTCGACGGGCCGGGCACGCCGCAGCTCGATGCATGGATTGCCATCGGCGCAGACGGCCAGGTCACGGCGTACACGGGCAAAGTGGAGCTCGGTCACGGCCTGTACACGTCGCAGACGCAGCTCGTTGCAGAAGAACTGTGCGTTTCGCTCGATCGCGTCCACCTGATTCAGGGAGACACCGGTGTCACGCCCGATCAGGGGACGACGTCGGGGAGCCAGTCGCATCCGGTGAACTTCAATCACGCGGGCCTCGCGCAGGCGTGCGCGACGGCGCGCGAGGCGCTGGTGCGGATGGCGTCGCAGCGCCTCGGCGTCCCCGTCGCGCAGCTGCAGGCGAAGGACGGCGCGATTCGTAGCGCGGGCCTTCAGGCCCGCCAGCTGACGTACGGGGAACTCGTCGGCGGGAAGAAGTTCGATCTCCTCGTCAATCCGAACGCGAAGCGCAAGCCGGCAGGCGAGTGGACGATTCTCGGGACGTCCGTTCCGCGGCTCGACATCCCGGCGCTCGCGACCGGTCAGTTCGAGTTCGTCCACAACGTCCGCGTCCCCGGCATGCTCCACGGCCGCGTTGTCCGTCCTCCGGAGGTGGGCGCGACGCTCGTCCGCGTGGACGAGTCGTCGGTCTCGTCGATGCCGGGCTTCGTGAAGGTCGTCGTGCGCAAGAACTTCGTCGGCGTCGTCGCCGAGAAGCCGTGGCAGGCGATGCAGATCGCGGCGGCGCTGAAAGCCGAGTGGGCGAAGGGCAGCGGGATGCCCGCGCAGGCGACGTTCTACGACACGCTGCGCGCGCAGACGCCGTCGCGCGACGTCATGACCGTGAACTCCAAGGACGTCGATCAGACGATCGCCGGCGCCGCCACCGTGATCAAGGCAACGTATCGCCATCCCTATCAGATGCACGGGTCGATCGGCACGTCGTGCGCGGTCGCCGACGTGAAGAACGGGAAGGCGACAATCTGGTCGGCGACGCAGTCGGCGTATCCGACGCGTGACACCGCGGCGATGCTTCTCGGCCTGAAGCCGGACGACGTCCACGTCGTCTTCACGATGGGCGCGGGGTGCTACGGCTTGAACGGCGCCGACACGGTGTCGTACGACGCGGCGCTGATGTCGCAGGCGGTCGGCCGTCCGGTGCGCGTGCAGCTCTCACGCAAGGACGAGATGGCGTGGGAGAACTACGGCACGTCGTATGTGATCGATCAGCGCGTCGCGGTCGAGGGCGGCGGCCCTGGGGGGAATGACGCGCGCATCGTCGCGTGGGACTACGAGGCGTGGACGCCGGGCCTCGGCGGGCGTCCCGGCTACAGCACGCCCGGCAACGTCGTCACCGGCTCTCTGGTCGGCGAAGAGCCGCAGCCGTTCCGGCCGCAGTCGCCCGCGCCGGATCCGCAGCGCTACGCGAACAACCTCAACATCGCGCCGTCGTACGTGACCGGCACCGTTGGCGGCCGCCGAGGCGGCACCGGCACGGTCGCGAGCGAGCGGGTGCTCACGCACAACCTGCGGTCGCGTCTCTTCACCGGTCCGCTCCGGTCGCCCGAGCGCCTGCAGAACACCTTCGCGCACGAGTCGATCATGGACGAAGCCGCGTCGGCGGTCGGCGCGGATCCGGTCGCGTTCCGATTGAAACACCTGAGCGATCCGCGGCTGATCGACGTCGTTCGCAAAGCGGCGGACGCGGCGAAATGGGATGTGCGCCCGTCGCCGCGTCGCGGCAACTCGAAAACCGGCGTGGCGCGCGGACGCGGCGTCTCGTGCGTGCTCTACGAGGGCGGCAACGGCTACTGCGCGCTCGTCGCCGAGCTCGAGGTCAACCAGGACACGGGCGTTGTCGTCGTCAGGCGCTTCGTCGCCGCGCAGGACTGCGGGCCGATCAGCAATCCCGACGGCTTGAGAAACCAGCTCGAGGGCGGCATCCTGCAGGGCATGAGCCGGGCGTTGAGTGAAGAAGTGACGTGGGACGCGACCAGGATCACGTCAGTGGACTGGCGGACGTACCGGCCGCTGTATCTGGGCGCGGAACTGCCGGTGATCGAGAGCGTCCTCGTCAATCGTCCCGGCGAGCGGGCCGACGGCGCGGGCGAGACGGCCATCACCGTCGTCGCCGGCGCGATCGGCAACGCGATCTTCGACGCGACCGGCGCGCGCCTTCGTGAAGCGCCGTTCACGCCCGCGCGCGTAAAAGCGGCGTTGCCGGTGTAGGCGGACGCTACGGCTTGCTGCTGCAGCCCTTCTGCGTCTGGTCGAAGTCGTCGAACAGGCGCGCGGCGCCAGGGCCGGCGAGCGTTTCCATCCGGTGCGGCTGGCCCTTCTCGACCGTGTAGTGCGCGACGGTTCCGCGCGCGCGAAGGAACTCGGCCTCCTGCTTCATCTCGCCGTGCCAGCGATACGGATCGTTCTCGCCGACGTACATGAAGACGCACATCTTCGAGATCGCCTGAAGCTTCGCCTCGGTCGGCTCCCACATGTAGCCGGGGAATGCCGTCACCGACTCGAAGTACTGCGGGAATTTCGCCGCGACGTGAAACGCGGCGATGCCGCCGTTGGACGGCCCCGCGATGTGGAACTTGCCGTCGCGAATCTTGTAGTCGGCCAGCATCTGCTTCAGGAACTCCGGGAAGATCCGCTCGCCGCCCTCGAAGAACAGATCGCCGTCCGGCGCCGCCGGCGCGATGACGATGTAGCCGCGCTTCTCGGCTTCCGCGCGGAGGTTGCGCGTGAGCACGCTGTCGACCGTGTTCATCGTCTGCGGACCGCCGCCGAACGCGAGAATCGCCGGATATGCCGTCGCGGGGTCGTACTTGTCCGGCAGCACGACTTTGTACTGGACCGTGGTGCCGCCCGCCTTCGTCGTTTTCTCGAGTTCAGCGGCGTGGATCGGCCGTGCGGCGAGCAGCGCGACGGCAGCCGACGCGGTGAAGGCAGCCAGCGCTCGAGCGAGAGGTGATGGCGTCGTCATCGCTGCGCTCCCTGTCCTCGGCGCGGCCGCGGCTCGGACGCCGGCGGGACGATGCTCTTTATCCGCATCGTCGTCACCATGCTGCCGTACACCTCGTCGTCGTGGCCGAGGTTCAGCATCAGCAGACCCATGCGCGGAAGCCGCTGCCGACGGCCGCCTTCCTGCGTAATGTCGATGACCTCGGCGCCCGATGCGTCGGTGAGCGCGTCGTAGGCCTTGTCGCAGAACGTGAACGAGTCGTTCAGCGCCTTCAGGAATTCCGCCTTCGTCTTGAGCGTCTTCTCGAGATTCGTGCCGGCGTTGGGGTTCGCGACGCCCATCGCTTCCGAGCACCAGAGGAACTGGAAGTTGGCGATGTGCGCGACGTGCTGGCCGAAGGTGCGCACTTCCATTTGCGGACCCGGCCGAAGGTCGTAGAACTCCTCCGGCATCTTCTCGGCGGAGCGGACGACCTCGTTCTTCCTGCCGTTGTATAGATTGCGCATGAAGCCGGCCACCGTCGGCGGCGGCGCCTGCTGCGCGGCGGCCGGCAGCGCGACCGCAAGCATTGCGAGACCGACGAACCAAATCCTCATCGACGTGCCCTCCTGGACTGCGACATCCTACGCCATCCGTGTCCCGGACGTAGGAGGCCCTTGAGGGGAGCCGGGCACGTGACAGACGTCCCTGTCTTCTCGACTGGGACAGCAGTTCAAGTTCGCCTGCTGTAAGGTAATCCTTACGAATTGGAGGACGCCGAGTGATGCGACGCGTCTGGCTGTTTGTCGTCGTCGTGCTCTTGTCCCCACCCTTCATCAAGGCCCCGCGTGCACGCGATGTCTGCCAACAGAGCGGTTGATCGCGGCCGGTGCGCAGGCTGGCGATGACGCCTGGTACGTCAATGCCTGGTTCGAAGCCCCACCTGTCAATGCCAACGTCACGCTGGCCTTCGATGGCGGCGGCGCCATAGAGCTCCTCCAGGACGGCAAGGTCTGGCGGTACAAAAGCCAGGTTGGAGGAGAACACCCGCAGCTCGAGAGTGTCGCTCAGCGGGATGCGCTCGTCGTCTTGGCGCTGCCTGCGACTCAGCGCATCATGGACGTGGCTGTTTCGACCCGCGGCGGCGATCGCATTCCGTCATCTGCGTTCCTGGCGCCGGTGTTCGCTCAGGCGACACACTTCAACGCGACAGATACGGTGATCGTGCTGGTTCTTCTTGTGACCGCCTGGCTTGGGTACAGACGTGGCGCACTCATGGAAGTGACGGATTTGGTCGTCGTGCTGGTGAGCCTCTTCGTGGCGGTGGCCGCGTTCAAGCCGCTCGCGTCTGCGGTCGCGCACGTCACGTTGGCCCCTCGTGCGGCGGCAACGCTCGCGAGCGGAATCATCATGCTTCTGGTTGCCACGGCCGGCTACTTGCTCGCTCCGCGAATGACCATGCTCTTTGAGCCTGCTACCCGCGAGCTCCCGCACTTGAGCAATCGAGGCCTTGGCGCAGTGGTCGCATGTTTGCGGCAGTTGCCGCTGCTCGCCATGGTGCTGGCAATCGGGATTGATGCGGCGGTGCTGCACTGGGCTTCGTCCAGCGTGTCGTCGTCCGTGCTGGGATCAGCGTTACTCCACGGATGGAGGACGATCTTCTCGATGACGTGACGCCAAGCTGACGAGCCACGGCGAATCGTAGCGAATGAAAACGAACTGAACGCCGGCACTACGGGACTTTGACGGGCTCTTTCGCGGCATGGGCGCGCTCGGCGCGGGACGCGCTGATGTAATCGGGGATCGTGCGGTTGCCCTCGTGGCACGCGTATTCCCACCAGACGTAGCCGTTGTCCAGCTTGAGCGGAAAGCGCGCGGTCCACGGCCGCGTGAGGACGACGGGATCCTCAGTCGTGATCTCGTAGAGCAGCGTATCGTCGTTCATGCGGGTGATACGTTCGGTGATGCGCATCCGCTCGCTCGTCGGAAAGCGGTTCCCGGGCGGCGAGCCCATGACGCCGATGTTGGTCGCGGATGCGCCGGCCTTGAAATTCGTCGTCACGATGACGAGCGTCGTGCCGTCCCAGCGTCCGCGTGACTCGCCGAGCCACTCCGTGATCTTCGGCGAGATCGGCGGACGCCTGGAGTCGCCGTCGAGCGGGACGATCCGCGCTTCGTGGATCATCTCCATATTGAGGACGACGTAGCCCGGCGTCTGCAGGATCTGCAGGCCGTTGTTGTAGCGGTACGGGAACATCGACGCCGGCATGCCGCGCGTGATGCAGCGGTCCCAGGTATCGAAGTCGCGCTCCGAGTCGAACGTCGGCGTCTCGCCGGGGAGCGCCCAGCTGCTGCGCATCTTCGACGAGAGACGCTTGCCTGCGGCGGTCATGGCCGGCAGCCGGCCGTCCGGCGGATCGACGATCAGTGACGTTTGCCGTTGCGGCGTCGTCGGATCGGTGATGCCGGTCTGGAACGCCTTGCCGAGGTCGCCTTCTTTGACCGCCTCCGCATAGCGATCGCCGCGCCGCGCGGCCGCGGCGACGCGCGCCTTGAATTCCTCGTCGGTCAGAAACGCCTTGTGCGGATCGCACGGCGCCTTCGGCGCGCTACCGCGCGCAAAGTCGTCGCCGGCGCAGCGCTCGAGGGGGACGCTGCCGACGTAGGAGATCGGCCACGTGCCCCGTAGATCCGGGTCGCCCCACGGCGTGCGCGGCGCCGTCCAGCCGTCAGGCGTTGCGACGAACATGTTCTTCTCGCTGGGAGTCGCAGGCGTTTGTGCGAACGCAACCGCGGCAACGAGCGTGGCGGCGACCCACACGAACGACTGGCGGAGCGTCTGTTCGAGCGCGGACATGGCTGCCTGCTGTCGATTTTATCAGCCGGTTGTCGCCGCCACCTGAACTACAATCGGCGCCACTCTCGGAGGTCCGCCATGAAGCTTCGTGCGGCGTTGTTCGCCATCGCGCTCGGCGGTCTAATCGCGGCTCCGGCATCCGCGCAGTGGCTCAACCTCAAGACGCCTGGCGTGCCGCGCACACCGGATGGGCGAGTCGTGCTCGACGCGCCCGCTCCGAGAACCGCGGACGGCACACCGGACCTGTCGGGAATCTGGGAGCCGGACGGCACGAAGTTCATCCGCAACCTGGCGGCCGATCTCAAGGCCGGCGACCTCGTGTTCACCCCTGAAGGCGAAGCGCTGTTCGACGCGCGCAAGAGCGGCGCCCTGTCGAAAGAGGAGCCCGACGCCAACTGCCTGCCGCAGGGCGTGCCGAAGATCGCCGCCGCGCCGGCGCCGTGGCGCATCGTGCAGACGCCGGGGGCCGTGTTCATCCTCTACGAAGCGTTCACGCAGTGGCGGCAGATTTTCACCGACGGGCGCGCCCTGCCGGTGAACCCGAATCCGGCGTGGTTCGGCTACTCGACCGGCCACTGGGACGGCGACACGCTCGTCGTCGAATCGACTGGGTTCAACGGCAAGGCATGGCTCGATCAGATCGGCCATCCGTCGAGCGAGGCGTTGCACGTCACCGAGCGCTATCACCGCGCGAGCGTGGGCCGGCTCGATCTGCAGATTACGATCGACGATCCGACCATGTACCGCAAGCCGTGGACCGTGGTCGAGCATCCGCGTCTGCTGCCGGACACCGAACTGCTCGAGTTCATTTGCCTCGAGAACGAGAAAGACAACAGGCACATGGTGAGTCGGTAGCGAGATGGGCAGGACGGATGGGCAGCCAGTGAGCCGCGTCAGCGGCCACGACCACGTCGCCGTGCCGATGCGCAACACGGACGCGATGATTGCCTTTTATCAGAAGCTCGGCTTCGAGGTGCGCGAGCGCGACGTGGCGGTGTCGGTGTATGTCGGCCGCAACATGATCAACTTCCATCGTCCGACGCGATGGCAGGATCCGGCGTTCACGTTGCGGGCGCCCGCGGCGACGCCGCCGAGCGGCGATTTCTGCTTCGTCTGGGATGGCACGCCGGCGGAGCTCGACGCGTGGCTCGACGCCGCGGGCGTGCGGGTCGAGGCAGGGCCGGTCGCGCGTCCGGGCGCACGTCGCGCGCAGGGGACGAGTACCTACGTCCGCGATCCGGACGGCAATCTCCTCGAGTTCATGATCTATTGATTTGGCGATTATGTGATTGGGTGAGCGCCAATGGCGTATCCGGTAGACATTACGGTCGAGCGTGCCCTGACGAACCGGAACCGGCTGACGACGGCGTTCCGGTTCGTGTTGGCGATTCCGCACATGATTCTCGTCGGCGGCGCGACGTTCGGGTTCACGCTGTGGGGGCGCGAAGGCGGCCTGCCGTCGATCGGCGGGGAAGGCGGGCTGCTCGGCGCCGCGGTCTATTTCCTCGCGGTCGTCAGCTGGTTCACCCTCGTGCTCGCCGGCACGCACATCCTCGGCATCCGCCAGCTGACGACCTTCTTCATGCGCTGGCGTGTGCGCGCGCTTGCGTACCTCATGCTGCTCGAGGACGCGTACCCGCCGTTTGGCGACGCGCCGTATCCGGCGTCGATCTCGATCGCGGATCCGCCCGAGCCGCGCGACCGCGTGAGCGTGGCCTTCCGCGTGATCCTCGCGATTCCGCATCTGATCGTGTTGTGTTTTGTCCTGCTCGGCTGGTGCCTCACGACCATCGTCGCGTGGTTTGCGATTCTGTTCACCGGCGCGTACCCGGCGGGCCTGTACGATTTCGGCGTCGGCACGCTGCGCTGGCTGCTGCGCGTGCAGGCATACCTGCTGCTGCTCGTCGACGCCTATCCGCCGTTCTCGTTCGAGTGAGCGCCGATCTCGATCGCTTCGTCCGCGCGCAGGCTCTCGATTTCGATCGCGCGCTCGCCGAGCTCTCTGCCGGCCGCAAACGCAGCCACTGGATCTGGTACGTCTTCCCACAGCTCGCCGGCCTCGGCAGCTCGCCAATGGCCGAGCGGTACGGACTGCGCGGCGCCGACGAGGCCACCGCATACCTCCGCCATCCGACCTTGCGCGCGCGGCTGCTCGACGCCGCCCACGCTGTGCTCGCGTACCTGCAGCTTGAGCGGCCCGCGCGTCTCGAGTCGCTCATGGGATCCGGGATCGACGCGCTGAAGCTCGTGTCGTCGATGACATTGTTCCGGGAGATTGCGCGCCGCGTGAACGACGATGAGATGTTCGCGGCCGCGGAGGCAATTCTGAAGGCCGCGGCGGAGCAGGGCTACGGCGAGTGCGCATTCACCGTGAACGCGCTGCGGCGGGCCTGAAAGGCCCGCCCCTGCGACCGCGCCCTACGAATGCGCTCGTAGGGCGGCCCTTTCAGGGCCGCCACAACTTCGCCCGCTCCAGCAGTAACTCCCGCTCGCGTTCGTTGCGTGTGAGCAAGGCTGCGCGCTCGAACTCGGCACGCGCTTCGTCCGTCCGCCCGAGCTTCGCGAGCAGATCGCCGCGGACGGTCGGCAGCAGGTGATAGCCGGCGAGCGCCGGATGATCGCGCAGGCAGTCGAGCGCGTCGAGGCCGGCCTGCGGTCCGCTCGCCATGCCGACCGCGACGGCGCGATTCAGGTCCACGACGGGCGAGGGTGCGACGCGCGCAAGCTCGTCGTACCACTGCACGATGCGTGGCCAGTCGGTGTCCGCCGCCTCGACCGCTCGCGCATGACAGGCGGCAATCGACGCCTGGAGCAGATAGGGCCCGCGCGTACCGCCCAGCCGCTCGGCGCGCGCGATCGCGTCGAGACCGCGCCTGATCAGCAGCCGATCCCACATCGCGCGGTTCTGATCGAGCAGCAGAATCGGCCGGCCGCCGGCGTCCACGCGTGCACGCAGCCGAGACGCCTGGATCTCCATCAGCGCGACCAGTCCGTGCACTTCGGAGGCCTCCGGCGCGAGCTCCGCCAGAATCCGTCCGAGCCGCAGCGCCTCTTCGCACAGCGCCGGACGGATCCAGTCGCCGCCGGACGTCGCCGTATATCCCTCGTTGAAGATCAGGTACAGAACGCCGAGCACGGACGACAGCCGCGCGTCGAGCTCGGCGCCGCGCGGCACCTCGAATGCGACCTGCTCCTTCGCCAGCGTCTTCGTCGCGCGCACGCTGCGCTGCGCGACGGTTGGGTCGGGCGTGAGAACCGCCCGCGCGATTTCGTCGGTCGTGAGGCCGCCGAGCAGGCGCAGCGTGAGCGCGACGCGCGCCTCCATCGAGAGCACCGGATGACACGCGATGAAGATCAGCCGCAGCAGATCGTCGCCGACTTCGTCGTCAAGCGCCGCGTCGAGGTCCGGCATGCGGCGCTGCTCGGCGTCGAGGTCGCGCGAGATTTCGGCGTGCTTCGAGTCCAGCATCTTCCCGCGGCGGAAGACGTCGATCGCGCGATGCTTCGCAGCCGCCATGAGCCATGCGCCCGGGTTTCTGGGGATGCCCTCGGCCGGCCACTGCTCGAGCGCGGCGACGAGCGCGTCCTGCGCGAGATCTTCGGCGACGCCGACGTCGCGGACCACGCGTGTCAGTGCCGCGATCAGCTTGGGCGACTCTATCCGCCAGACCGCATCGATGGCTGCGGCGGCGTCGGTTCCGGCCATCCGCGGAGCATAGCCCAACGTCCGTATGCGACATACGCGGCCATGAGGCCGAGCACCAGGGTCGGCATCGCGAACGCCGCCATGCCGTTCAGGATGTTGACGACGGTCGCGCCGAGCATGATGATGACGAGCCCGGCTGCGCCGAGCGGCGTCAGACCGGGCCGGATGCCGGTCGCGCCCGGGAGGATCATGCCGACCGCCCCGAGCACCTCGCAGACGCCGATGAACCGGATGAACCCGACGGGCAACTGCGCCGGTCCCGGCGACGCCATTTGCGCGGCGGACATCACCAGTTTCGAGCCGCCGGCGAGCAGAAACGCCGCCGCCAGCAGCCCCTGCACGATCCACAAGCCTGTGTTCTGTCGCCGACGCATGGCTGCCTCTACTTCTTCATCCCGGTCTTGAGCCGCATGCGCTCTTCGGACTCGCGCATCTCGGGCGTGATCGCGTCGCCAAAATCCTCGGTCTCGAAGATCTGGCGGATTTCGACTTCCACGCCGCCGCCGAATGGCGCGCGCCTGAGCCATTCGACCGCTTCGTCCATCGACTTCACCTGCCAGAGCCAGAAACCCGCGATGAGCTCCTTCGACTCGGTGAACGGGCCGTCGATGACTGTGGGCGTGGTGCCCGAGAATTTCACGCGTTTGCCCTTGGACGTGGGCTGCAGGCCCTCGCCTGCGAGCATGACGCCCGCCTTGACGAGCTGCTCGTTGAACGCGCCCATGTCGGTCAGAATCTTGCGGTCGGGCAGCACGCCCGCTTCCGATTCCTTGCTTGCCGGCACGATGACCATCACACGCATGTTTATGTCCTCCCTGTGACACGTCGAGCGAGCCGCGCCCGGATCGACATGCCGGACCTCATCTCATGAAACAATTGAACAATATGACCAAGACGATCCTGTTCAGCCTGTCTGCCCTCGGTCTCCTGCTGGCCCCCGCGCGCGGGTTGGCCCAGGAGCCGCAGCAGCCGCCCGCGCCCGCCCCGGCGGCGGCGCCGGCCCCGGCCG
>CAZOIK010000341.1:0-3100 GCA_964579765.1 uncultured Bifidobacteriaceae bacterium | reverse complement strand
AATTCAACTCGCCGACGACCGCGATCGGACCGAGCTCGCGGCGCACGGTGTCGAGCAGCGCCGTCCGCAAATCGCCCGACGCCGTCTGCCCGTGCTTCAGCAGCACGAAGGCCGAGACGACTTCGCCGCGCGTCTCGTCAGGCCGTCCGACGACGCCGCATTCGGCGACCGCCGGATGCTTGAGAAACGCCGTCTCGACCTCGATGGTGCCGATGCGGTGACCGGCGATCTTGATGATCTCGTCGGCGCGGCCGGCGAACCAGACATAGCCGTCCTCGTCCACGTGCGCCGAATCGCCGGAATAGTAGACGCCACGGATCTTCTGCCAGTAGTCGCGGCCGTACCGGTCGGGCTCGCCCCAGAGCGCCGGCGTGAGCCCCGGGAACGGACGCCGGATCGTCATGATGCCTTTTTCATTCGGCCCACATGGTTCGCCGTCGAGACCGACGACCGCGGCGTCGATGCCGGGCAGCGGAATCGTCGCCGACCCGGGCTTGATCGGAAGCAAGTCGATCCCGTACGGATTGCCGAACGCGGGTCCGCCGGTCTCGGTCTGCCACATGTGATCGATCACCGGCGCGCGGCCGTGCAGGATCCTGTGCTGCAGCCACTCCCACGCCGGCGCGTTCAGCACTTCGCCCGCGCAGACGACGCGCTCGAGGCGCGCGTGATCGACGCTCATGAGCGGGGCGTCGCCGTAGCGCATCAGCAGCCGTACCGCGGTCGGCGACGTGAAGATGCCGGTCGCGCCGAACTCCTCGACGACGCGGCGCCAGTTCGCCTCGGGACGCGGATAGTCGAGCGCCCCTTCGAAGACGACGGTCGTCGCGCCCGCCAGCAACGGCGCGTACACCATGTAGCTGTGGCCGACGATCCAGCCGATGTCGCTCGTCGCCCACCACACGTCGCGCTCGTTCAGGCCGAAGCACCACTGCCCCATGCTCGCGATGTAGACCTGATAGCCGCCGTGCGTGTGCATCGCGAGCTTCGGCTTCGCCGTCGTGCCCGACGTCGCGAGGATGAACGCCGGCTCGTTCGCCTCCATGCGCGCGACGTCGGTCGATTGTCCTTCGCCGCGCGCGAGGAACTGCTCCCACACCATGTAGTGCAGGCCTTCAGGCCTGCGCGATTCTCCTGCACGCCGCTCCCACACGACGACGTGCTCGACCGACGCCCCGCCGTTCTTCATCGCGTCGGCGACGATCGGCGTGAGGGCGACCTCGCTGCCCTTGCGGTACGTCACGTCGGCGGTGAACACGGCTTTCGATCCGCTCGCGGCAATGCGATCCCCGAGCGCGCTCGCGCCGAAGCCGGCGAAGACGACGGAGTGGATGGCGCCGATGCGGACGACGGCGAGCATCAACATGATCGCGTCGGCGGAGGTCGGCATGTAGATCGTCACGCGATCGCCTTTGCCGATGCCGAGGCCGCGGAGCGCCGCGGCCAGGCGCTTCACCTCGAACAGCACTTGCGCGTACGTGTAGACCGCGCGCTCGCCGCTCTCGTTGACGTAGACGAGCGCCGCGTGTCCGCCGCGTCCGCGCGCGACGTGATGGTCGATGGCGTTGTACGCGAGGTTGGTCTCGGCGCCGATGAACCAGCGGAAGGTCGGCGGCGTCCACTCGAACACGCGATCCCACGTGCGGAACCATGGCAGGGCGCGTGCGGCTCGATCCCAGAACGCGTCCGGATCGCGTCTGGCATCGTCAAGGAGGCGCTGCACGACGGGCGTGACGAGAGCCGGACGACTCACAGCGGCCAGAGTATATGCGTTCCGGCCGACGAAATTCCGGCAGAGACCGGGCACATCCGATGCTCCTTGTCTCCGCATGACCAGGCATTGCCGGGATCTCGGAATCCTGCTCCTTGTCCTCTTCCTCATCGCTCCAGCTCGCATGGCGTTTACCCAGAACGCGCAGGCGCCAGGCCTCGGAAGCCTCTCGGGCCACGTCGCCGACGAAACCGGCGGCGTGCTGCCTGGCGTGAACATCCAGCTCAAGGGCTCGACGAACGCCGTCTCGGCTGAAGCCGTCACGAACGAGACGGGCGAGTACACGTTCCCGGACCTCGCGCCCGGCCGCTACCAGGTGTCGTTCACGCTCATCAACTTCGCCACGGTCACGCGCCGCGAGGTCGTCGTCGCCGCGAACGGGACGACGCGCGTGGATGCCGTGCTGCATATGTCGCTCAACGCCGAGGTGACCGTGACGGCGAAGCGGACGTTCGTGAACCTCGCCGACGTCGATAAGCCCGCCGAGAACCTGGTCGGCATCGCGCAGTCGGCGAGCCAGGGCGCGATCACCGCCGAGCAGCTCGACGTGCGGCCGCTGATGCGCGTGGGCGAAGTGCTCGAGACGGTGCCGGGGATGATCGCCAGCTCGCACGCCGGGGGCGGCAAGGCGAATCAGTACTTCCTCCGCGGCTTCAACCTCGATCACGGCACCGACTTCGCGCAGACGATCGCGGACATGCCGGTCAATCTGCCGAGCCACGCGCACGGCCAGGGCTACTCGGACATCAACTTCATGATCCCGGAGCTCGTCTCGGGCGTGCAGTACTCGAAAGGTCCGTACTTCGCCGATCAGGGCGACTTCGCGACGGCCGGCGCGGCCAACACGAACTACGTCACCTCGCTCGATCGTCCGCTCGTGCGGCTCGAGGCCGGCGGCCAGGGCTACGACCGCGCGCTCGTCGCGGCGTCGCCGTCGATCGGCACGGGCCACCTGCTCGTCGCGTTCGACGGCGGACACAACGACGGCCCGTGGGTCGTGCCGGATCGGTTCGAGAGGCTGAACGGCGTCATCCGCTACAGCAACGGCGACGCGATCAACGGGTACACGCTGACCGGGATGGCCTATCACGGCAAGTGGACGTCGACCGACACCATCCCTCAGCGCGCCATCGAGAGCGGGCTGCTCACGCGCTTCGGCACGCTCGACGGGAGCGACGGCGGCACGACGTATCGCTACAGCCTGTCCGGGGAGTGGCAGCACGGCTCGGGATCGACGCTGACGAAAGCGTCCGCCTACGGCATCGGGTCGGACCTCAGCCTCTTCTCGAACTTCACGTACTTCCTCGATGACCCGGTGCACGGAGATCA
>CAZOIK010000340.1:0-11836 GCA_964579765.1 uncultured Bifidobacteriaceae bacterium | reverse complement strand
CTCGACCGTGATGTACTCCGATACCGAGAGCATCACCACGACCTCCGGCTCGACGACTACGACGACCGTCGTCAACGGCACGAACATCGACTTCAAGAAGCAGCTCGGCCTGAAGAACCAGGTCTTCCCTGAATTCCACCTCACGGTGCGCCTGGTACCGAAGCAGAAGCTCCGCGGCGACTACATCCCGCTTTTCTACAAACAGACAGCAACGCTTGGTGCGGACGTCATGTTCAACGGGCAGACGTACCTCGCGGGGCAGACGGTCGAGTCCACGCTCCACTGGAACGAGTGGAAGGTCGCGTACGAGTTTGATCCGATCGTCTCGGACCGCGGCTACATCGGCGGCATGGTCGCGATGAACAGCCTCAACCTCAGCGCGGCGACGGCGAACACCGTCCAGTCGGGCACGGCCAGCGTGAACATCCTCATGCCGGGGCTGGGCGCGACCGCCAGGTATTACGCGCAGGAGAAGCTGTCGGTGACCGGCGACTTCTTCGTCTTTTATCTGCCGGGCGACGCGACGAGCACGCACGGGCACCTCATCGACGTCTCTGGCTACGCGACCTACAACCTCAACAAGCACGTCGGCGCGCAGTTCGGCTACCGGTTCTTCGACACGGCCCACACGTGGGGATCGCCGCTCAACACGGGCTCGATGCAGATCGGCGGGCCGTTCGTCGGCGGTACGGCGCATTTCTAGCTCGCGTCCTTCCTGCCGGCCGACTGACGCCGGCAGCCACGGCGAGCGTGCGGGCCTGAAGGCGAGCGTGCAGGCTCGAAGGCCTGCACTACTTGGATCTGATCTCGACGCCTCGCTGATAGACGGCGGCGATCCGCCGCGAATGGGTGATGTCGTCGAGCGGGTTGGCGTCGAGGACGAGGAAGTCGGCGCGCTTGCCGGCGGCGATTGTCCCGAGGTCGCGGAGCCGGAGCGCGTCGGCCGATCCGCGCGTGGCCGCCGCAATCGCCGCGACCGGCGTCATGCCCGCCGCGACCATGTTCTCGAGCTCCATGTGTTCGGTCCAGCCGAACAGCGGTCCGCCCGTGTTGCCGCCGACGTCGGTGCCCAGCACGAGCGTCACCCCGGCGCTGCCCAGGGCCGCGACGTTGTGCTGCAGGTGGATCCATTCCGCGCGCGCGGCGGCGACCGACTGCGCGGTCCGATTCGCGAACGGCGCGCGGAACTGGGCAATCTGCGCGGCGGTCGCCGTCTGCAGCAGTCGCGGATCATCGAGCCACGCCGGCGCCTCGGTCATCGCCGCGAGCCGCGGTGCCCACAGCGTCAACATGAAGAATACCTTCGGCCGCGCCTTCAGCAGGCCGAGCAGCTCCGCGTCCGCGTCGCGGTCGCGGAACATGTGCGCGAAGCCGTCGATGTTCGCGTGCAGCAGTGCCTTCACGTCGGCGAGCGTCGTCACGTGCGCGATGACGCGGAGACCGTGCGCGTGCGCTTCGTCGATGATCGCCCTGTAGATGGCCGGACTGAGCTTCGGCACCGTGCCGTTGCGGTCGTCGAGCCAGATCTTCACGAGATCCGCATGGTGCGCCGCCAGTTCGCGCACGTCGGCACGCGCGGCCTCGACGGACGTCACGCCGAAGGGCGCGGCGCGCATCGGTGGAAACGGCCCCGCGTCGGGCGGCGCGAGGCCGCGCCACGCGGTCCGGATCATCGTCCCGACATAAGCCGGCGCGTTGGTCTCTGCACGCAGCGGGAAGATCGTCTCGCCGACGTCGGTGCCGGTGCTGAGCACCGCCGACACGCCCCAGTAGCCGAACTGACGCAGCTGCTCGTGGATGACGTCCGGCGTGAAGTTGTCCGCGGTGAACGTCGTTCCTTTGCGGTAGCCGAGATGCACGTGCGCGTCCACGAGCGCCGGCATGACGGTCTTGCCCGAGAGATCCACGCGCGCGGCGCCCGTGGGCGCGCGCACCGAGCCCGCCCGCCCGATTTGCGTGAAGTGTCCGTCGGCGACGACGAACGCCGCATCTGCCATGGCCGGTCCGCCGCTGCCGTCGATCAGTCGTGCGTGCTCGTAGACAGTGGCGCGCAGTCGTTGAGCGTCGAGGCGGCCCTGAAAGGACCGCCCTACGAATACGGCGATCGCCAGCAGTACGTAGGGCGCCCCTTTCAGGGGTGCCATGGTCGTTTTCTTCGTCATGCCTTTTGAATCAGCGGCCGCAGTTCGCGGACGCTGCGCAGGTGTTCGAGATCGAAAATGCGTGCGGCCAGCTGGTCGAACGTCTGCGCGCCGAGCACTGGCGTGATCAGGTCGCGCGCCTTGGCCGTCACCTCCTCGCGCGTCATCGGGTTCTCCGCCGTGCCGCGCACGTCGTCCACGCGCTGGGTCAGCGTCTTCCCGTCGTTCATCGTCAGCTCGACGATGCCCGCGCGGCGGGGCATGAACTTCTCGAGCGCCTCGTCGCCGACGAGCTGCACCTTGGCGCGGTGCTTCAGGATGGTCGCGTCGGTCATGCGCGCCTTGTCGTGCGCCGACTTGAAGGTGACCGTCCGATCGACCAGCATCACCGCGACGAGGTGCTGCAGGCAGATGTCAGGAATCTCGCGGTCGTTGACGATCTTCGCCTCGTTTGTCGCCACACGGACGACGATGCGACGGACCTGATCAGGATCGACGTTGTCCTTCTTGATCAGGATTTCGAGTGCGTCGAGCACGGCCTGAATCGGCGCCCCGACCGTCCACTTCTTGATGTTGGTTCGCGTGATCTCGTAGCGCTCGCCGAGCTTGTCTACAACCATCGACGGGTCGTTCTTCGGTCCGAATGCCAGGAAGAAGTTGTCCGGCCCCGACAGCACGTCGTCCACGCCCGTGCCGCCGGCTTCGACGAGGAGCGCGGCCGTCACGCCGTTCTTGGCGGCCATGCCGCCGAAGTCGAACGCTTTCTCGATGTGGTCGGTGTCGCGCTGCCAGGTCGCGATGCCGGAGGCGAATTGCGCCGTGTACGAGAGCACCCAGCGCATCTGCTGCGCGTTGAGGCCGGCCGCAGAGGCGGCAGCGGCCGCCGACCCGAACGTGCCCGAGAGCGCGTGCGTGCTGCGGTGCGTCTCGGCCATGTATTGCAGCTTGCCGAGTGTCGCGGTGAACCGCGGTCCGACGTCGTAGCCGAGCGCGACGGCGCGCATGAACCGCTGGCCGTCGATGCCCCATTTCTCCCCCATCGCGAGCGCGGCGGGGACGATGGAGCAGCCCGGGTGCGACTGCGACGGTGGATGAGTGTCGTCGGTCTCGTCAGAATGCGCGAGCATGCCGTTGGCGAGCGCCGCTTCGATCGGCCCGCAGACCACCGTCGAGCCGGCGACGCTGGCGACGCGCTCGCCTCCGTAGCTGCGCGCGAAGTCGATCGCGAATGTTCCGGGCGGCAGTTGCGACCCAGAGATCGCGGCCGCGAGTGTGTCGAGAATCATGTGCTTCGTCTTCTCGACGACGGCGTCGGGCAGGGGATGGCTGGCCGCGCCTGCCATGTAGGTCGAGAGCGTCGTCATCAGCGGGCTGATCACGGGCGCCGCCGCGAACGCGTCACGAGGCAGGAAGGAGGCGATAAACGCGCCGCCCGCTGTTTTCAGAAGATCGCGTCGATCCATTGAGCCTCCTCGCGGCCCTGAAAGGGCCGCGCTACGTTCGCCACGGGGCCACGCCTCGCACGTAGGGCGGGCCTTTCAGGCCTGCCGACTAGGGAATCATGTCTTTCGCGCCGCTGACGCGCGTCAGCGTCACTTCGGTCCGCACCTGCTGTCCCTGGGGATTTCGTACGGGTGGAAAGTGCAGCGTCAGCGTGTCGTTCGCGATCGTGAAGAAGCGCTTGAGCGTGTCGGCGGGGGCCGTGCCGAGGATGATCAGCCGGTGATGGAAGACGGCGTCCCGTGCCAGCGTGTACGCGCCGTAGTAGCTGACGAACCCGCGAATTGCGGCCTGCGCTTCCTCGTCGGTCGGCAGCATGGACGCGAACCGCACGCGGTTCTTCGGCGGAAAGTGCACGCCGACAAAACCTGACGCGCTGTAGACGATGACGCTCGGTGCGCGCTCCGTCTGGGAGAGCACCGCGCCGGTGTCAAGGTTCACGCGCTTTTCGACGACGTGCCGCCAGAATCCGATCAGCGTGCGGTTGGCGGCGCTGATCGTGGCGAGCGGCGGCACGCGTTCCCACGTCCAGCGCGTGCCGCTCTGGCCATCGGCCTCGTTCGGCGTCGCGGTGACAACCAGGCGATCGCCCGTCAGTTCGATGTCGCGGACGACGTCCCGGCCCATCGCGTTCGGGCTGACGGCGCCCTCCGGCCGGTACGTGATCCGCTTCTTGTCGAGGTCGGCCGTGTAGCCGCCCCAGAAGCCCGAGTAGTTGCTGTACACCGCCTGCGCTTCGGCCGGCGTCGGCTGGTTCGTGCCGTATGGGACGCGGCGTCCCGTCTCGGCCAGCTCGAACGCATGGCCGGCGGCGTCGAAGATCGCCACGCCGCGCGGGAGCGGCTGCGCGATCATCGCCCCGCCGGCACCCGCGCGCTCGACTCCTGTCAGCGTCCACGTGCCAACGAGCGAGCGCGGCGCCTGCGCGCGCACGCCGACGCCCGCGAGCACCCCGATCACCCCCAGAACCCAGAGAACCTTTGGAACCCCTGGAACCTCTGGAACCCCTGGAACCATTCGAACCTCCCGAACCTATCTCTTCTTTCCCTCGGTCAGTTGCGGCAGCGTGCCGCTCGCCGGCGCCAGCAGTCCCGTCTTCGCGTACGTCGCGAGCTTTTCGCGCGTGTCTGTGATGTCGAGGTTCCGCATCGTCAGCTGACCGATGCGATCCTGCGGCGTGAAGAACGCCTCGCCCTTTTCCATCGTCAGCCGCTCGGGCTTGTACGTCAGGTTCGGGCTCGTCGTGTCGAGGATGGAGTAGTCGTTGCCGCGACGTAGTTCGACCGTCACCTCGCCCGTCACCGCGCGCGCGACCCAGCGCTGCGCCGAGTCACGCCGCATCAGCGCCTGTGGATCGAACCAGCGGCCCTGATAGAGCAACCGTCCCAGCTTCCGGCCGTTCTCGCGGTATTCCTCGATCGTGTCCTCGTTGTGGATGCCCGTGACGAGCCGCTCGTAGCCGATGAAGAGCAGCGCCATGCCGGGTGCCTCGTAGATGCCGCGGCTCTTGGCTTCGATGATACGGTTCTCGATCTGGTCGCTCATCCCGAGCCCGTGCCGTCCGCCGATGCGGTTGGCTTGGAGCATCAGCTCCACCATGTCGTCGAACATCGTCCCGTTGAGCGCGACCGGCCGGCCCTCGTCGAAGCGGATGGTCACTGCCTCGGGCTTGACGGCGACGTCCTCGCGCCACGACGCCACGCCCATGATCGGCTCGACGATCGTGATCCCCTTGTTCAGGAACTCGAGGTCTTTGGCTTCGTGCGTCGCGCCGAGGATGTTCGAGTCGGTGGAGTAGGCCTTCTCGGTGCTCATCTTGTACGCGAGCCCGGCCTTCGCCATGTACTCCGACATTTCCTTCCGTCCGCCGAGCTCGTCGATGAACTGCTGATCGAGCCACGGTTTGTAGATCTTCAGGCTCGGGTTCGCAAGCAGGCCGTACCGGTAGAACCGCTCGATGTCGTTGCCCTTGAACGTGCTGCCGTCGCCCCACACGTTGACGTCGTCTTCCTTCATGGCGAGGACGAGGATCGTGCCGGTGACGGCGCGCCCGATCGGTGTCGTGTTGAAGTACGGCACGCCGGCCGTCGAGACGTGGAACGCGCCGCACTGCAGGGCCGCGATGCCTTCGGCGACCAGCTGCGCGCGGCAGTCCACGAGCCGCGCCTTCTCCGCGCCGTACGCGAGCGCCTTGCGCGGGATCTCGTCGTAGTCGGGTTCGTCGGGCTGACCGAGGTTCGCGGTGTAGGCGTACGGAATCGCGCCCTTGCCGCGCATCCAGTGCAGCGCAGCGCTCGTGTCGAGGCCGCCGGAAAACGCGATGCCGACTTTCTGTCCCTGGGGAATGCTCTGAAGAATGGTCGCCATGAATGGCGACATTGTATCGTGCGCGTACGTAGGGCGGGCCTTTCAGGCCCGCCCCATTACACTGCTTACTGCCGGTGGAAGCGCGCCACGAGTTCGGCCTTGCCCAGCACGTGGCCGTCCATCGCGTCAACGACCGCCATGCGCGTCTTGGCGGCGTCCTGCGGCGTGCCTTCCGGCACGTCGAGCTTCGTGTCGAGCGCGTACAGCTCGAACGTGTAGTGGTGATACGGTCCGGGCGGCGCGCCGGGGCCCATGTAGCCCATGCTGCGGAGGCTGATCTGCCGTGTGCCGTCGGGCAGCTCACCGGCCATCATCCCTTCGGGCAGGCCTGTGGACGTGCCCGGGATGTTCCACACGAGCCAGTGCGTGATGTCCATCTTCGAGCCCTTCTGGAGCACGGGCTCGGGGTCGTGCATCAGCAGCACGAAGCTTTGCGTGCCGGGCGGCACCTGCGTCCACTTCAACTCCGGCGACGGTGCGGTGGGTCCGGCCGCCTGCGTGTACTTGTCTGGGATGACGCCCCCGTCTTGCCAGGCCGTCGTGGTCAGGATCAGCGGAGGCGTCTGCGGCCCGCGGCCGCGGCCCTGTCCGCGCCCGCCGGGTCCCTGCGCGAACAGCGTGAGGCTGGTCGCCGCAGCAAGTGCGGTCGTCGCTAGCACTGTGGCTCTCATGCGATCTCCTTTTTGTCTGGGGCAGCCCTTTCAGGGCCGCCGCCCCGCCGGGCCTGAAAGGCCCGGCCTACGCACCACCTGTCTACGTTGAATTACGGCGCGGCATTGCACATCGCCAGGTCAGCGGACATGGATCCTAACTCAGACACGAGCTCGTAGCCGAAATCCTGCGTGCCGCTGCGGGCCGACCGGATGAAGAGGCTGTACTCGTCAATCGGGAGCGTCGCCGCGTTGGCGCAGAACGTCCGCTCTTTCCCGTCCTCTTTCAGGTATTCTTCGACGTTCGACAGGTAGAACGCGGAGACGACGGCGTCGCGCGCCGTCAGGTACTGGCCGACCGCGCGAAGCGCTTTGGGACCCGCGAAATCGCCCATCACGGGCACGAGGCGATTGTCGGTCTCGAACTTCTTCATCCAGCGAAATGCGTCCTCCGTCGCGAGGAAGCTGTGCTCGAAGCCGCCCTGATCCGCGGCCTCCATCAGCTCGGCGTACGTCGGTTCCCTCGTAATGCGGCGCCCCGAGTTCGTCGTCGTCGAATACTGGATCGCGGGGCCGTACACGAAAATGGCGTTGTAGATGTGCTGCATCCGCAGGATGTCGGCCGACGACAGCTGGAAGTGATGCGACTTGGTGAGGTGCGTGACGACCGCCCGCATGTTGCGGCTGTAGAGCGTGTCGCTGGCCTGCTCCCTCGCGATCGCCGCGAAGATCTCTTCCGGCGTCGATTTCGCCGTGAGACCCTTCGGCCGCGGACGTGAGAACAGGCGCGCGACGAAATCCGCGCGATCCGCCGACAGCTCGAATAGCGCCTTGTAGATCAGGTGGATGTCAAAATTGCCGCGCCGGACGTCCACGATGAACGCCATCTTCGGCTTCAGCGCGACGATGTACGTGAAGTTCTGTTCCGGCCCGACGCCGACGTAGACGCGGTGCTGCTTCGCGTGCTGCACGAGCGGCGGCAGCACGTGTTGGAACCAGCGCTCGTTCGAGAGCAGATTGTCGGACTGGAAGATGCCCGCGCGCTCGGAAAAATCCGTCGCCATCGTCCAGAACTCCTCGTCCGAGAGGCGGTCAGGCAGCGTGTCGGCCGCGAGGACCGCGGAGCACGCGACGGCGAGTACGAACGCGGCGAGCAGACGGCGCAAGGCTCGAAGCATACCACCGTGATAGGCTGGCAACCGCGTATGAATCCCGCTCAACAGGTGCTCCAGATCGCGACCGGCTACATGGCGTCTTCGGCGTTGTATGCCGCCGTGACGTTGAACATCGCGGACCAGCTCGCCTCTGGTCCGAGGACGGCTGCCCAGCTCGCCGCGGCGAGCAACGTGAACGGCGATGCGCTCTATCGCGTGCTCCGGCTGCTCGCAAGCCTCGGCGTTTTCGACGAGGTCGCCCCCAAGACGTTCGCGCTGACGCCGGCAGCCGATCTGTTGCGCTCGGACGTGCCCGGCTCACTGCGCGGCATGGCCGTGTTCCTGCCCGATCCGTTCCACTACCGGATCTATGCGAACGTCATGGACTCGGTGAAGACCGGGAAGCCGGCGTCGGAGACGACGCTCGGGATGCCCATGTTCGAGTATCTGGAGAAGGATCCGGCGTACTCGGAAGTGTTCAACGACGCGATGACGGCGTTGAGCGCGCCGGTGGCGCGCGCCGCGCTCGAGGTCTACGACTTCAGCGGCATCGGCACGCTGGTCGACGTCGCGGGCGGCCACGGCGAGATCCTGATATCGATTCTCACGGTCTGTCCCACGATTCGCGGCATCGTCTGCGATGTCGCCCACGTCGTTGACGGCGCACGGCCGCGGATTACGGCCGCGGGACTCTCGGATCGGATGCAGGCGGTCGCGTGCGACTTCTTCTCGTCGGTGCCTGCGGGCGGCGACGCCTACATCATGAAGCACATCATCCACGACTGGGATGACGAGCGCGCGGTCGTCATCCTGCGGAACATCGCGACGGCGATGGGCGCGACGAAGGGGAGGGTGATTTTGCTTGAAGCCGTGCTGGCCGCGGGCAGCGCGCCCGACTTCGGCAAATTCATCGACATGGAGATGCTGCTGTGCCCCGGCGGACGCGAACGCACGGCCGACGAGTTCCGCGCGCTGTTCGCGCGTGCCGGCTTCACGCTGACGAAAATCGTCCCGACGAAGTCGCCCGTGTCGGTGATCGAAGCCGTTCGTACGTAGGGCCGCCCTTTCAGCGCCGCCTAGTACCGCTGACTCGCTGGCGGCGTGATCCCGTTCAAGCGCAGGTAGACCGCCATCTGGCCGTAGATGTCCCACGTGTGGCCGATGACGTAGTAGACGACGCGCGCTTTCGTTGACGGCCCCATGAAGCGGTCGTAGCGTGTGGTCGCCGCTGTCGCGAGCATGGTCTGGTCGGTCTGTGCGTCGAGGGCGGCCGTTCCGAAGTCGAACGAATCGGCGAGTGCCTTCATGATCTCCGCTTTGGATGTCGCCTTCATGTTGATCTCGGGCGGCGCAGCCTTCGACTCGAACCGGCCCATCTGGACGACGTTCGCCTGCGCGACGTGGAGAATTTGTTCGCCCCAGGTGCGCTCGGCGGGCGTCGCGCGATAGCCGAATTTGTCTTCCGGCATGGCGGCCGAGATCTTCATCATCGTGTCCTTGAGACGCGTCCAGTCTTGGATGGCGCCGTCGCGGATCGAGGCCGACTGCGCGGTAAGTCCAGCCGGCGACACACAGATGGCGACGAGAGCGATGCGGATTAGGTATCTCATGCGCGTATTTCTACCATGCCATTGATCAATAATGTCGGCGCCGGATATTGTGTGGGGCATTGACCGCGGTGCTTTCCGGGGAGACAGGTTCATGAAGAAAGTGTTCGTGCTGGTGGCGTTCGCGCTGGCCGTCGGACGGCCGGCCTTCGCGCAGATCAGCCTCGAAGGCGAGTGGGTGGGGCGCTACCAGGAAGATCAGATGGACCGGGTGCCGGGCGGCGACCTGGGCGACTACACGGGCCTGCCGATCAACGACGCCGCGCGTTTCTACGCCGACAGCTGGGACATCTCTCGCAGTTCGGTGCCCGAGCACCAGTGCGAGGTGTACAACGTGGGGCACATCTTCCGCGGCCCCAACCAGTTCCGCATCTGGAACGAGCGCGACCCTGATTCGCAGGAGGTCGTCGCGATCAAGATGTACCTCGGCACGTACGAGCAGTGGCGAACGATCTGGATGGACGGCCGTCCGCATCCGGCCGACTACATGCCGCACACGTGGATGGGCTTCTCCACGGGCGAATGGCACGGCGACGATCTGGTCATCACCACGGATCACATCAAAGCGGAATTCCTGCGCCGCGACGGCGTCCCCTACAGCGACAAGCTGACGGTTGTCGAGCACTGGATTCGACACGGTGACGTGATCACGCACGTGATGATCGCGACCGATCCCGTCTATCTCTCCGAGCCGATGATCAACACCGAAGAGTTCGTGCGGATGGATCGCAGCAACACGAACTGGCTCTACAACTGCGAGACGGCGGAGGAAGTACCGCGGCTCAAGCACGACGTGCCGAACTTCCTGCCGGGCAAGAACCCGAGCCTCACGTACTTTGCCGATCAGGTCGGGCTGCCGCAGGAGGCCGTCCGCGGCGGCGCCGAGACGATGTATCCCGAATACCGCGAGAAGCTGCGGCAGATGATGCGGGGGGGCAAGTGAAAACCACCGCCGCACTACTGATCACGCTCGCCGTCTTCGCCGCGCGTCCGCGTGCGCAGCAGCGGTTCATCGACACCAACGCGACCGTCAAGGAATTGCCCGGCTCGCACGGTCCGGTCAAGACGGTGCACATCCGCGGCGGCGTCTACCTGCTGGTCGGCGGCGGCGCCAACGTCGTCGTCTCCGTGGGCGACGAGGGCGTGCTGGTGGTCGATACGGGCGCGGCGGGACAGGCCGACAACCTCCTCGCGGCGATCCGCGCGCTGTCGAACCGCGAGATCCGCTGGGTCGTCAACACGACGCTCGACCCCGATCACGTCGGCAACAACGAGAAGATGTCGAATGCGGGCCGGACGGTGAACGGCAACCCGGCGGCCATCATCGCGCACGAGAAGCTGCCGCTCCGCATGCTCAAGCTGCCGGTGCCCGTGCCGGTGACCGCGCGCCCGGTCAACACGTTCTTCAGCGAAGAGCACGATCTCTATTTCAACGGCAACCCGGTCTTCATCTACCGCTCGACCGGCCACACCGACGGCGACGTCTTCGTCCACTTCCGAACCGACGACGTCATCGCGGCCGGCGACAGTTTCCTGACGACCACCTATCCGGTGATCGAAGCGTCGAACGGCGGGACGACGCAGGGATTCATCGACGCGTTGAACCGGATGCTCGACCTCGCGGTGCCCGCGCATCTCGAAGAGGGCGGCACCTACGTCATCCCGGGGCACGGCCGCATCTGCGACGAGGCCGATGTCCTCGAGTACCGCGACATGATCCAGATCGTCCACGATCGCGTCGCCGACGCGATCAAGAAGGGCATGACGCTCGAGCAGACGAAGGCGGCGGGGCTGACGCGCGACTACGACGCTCGCTACAGCGCGCCGTCGGGGCCGGGATCGGCCGCGAGCTTCGTTGAGGCTGTCTACCGCGATCTGAGCGCGAAGAAGTAACCATGAAGAAGACACTGATTGCGTCCACTGTGATGATTGCGGCGCTCGCGGCGATGCCCACCGCCCAGCGTGGCGGCGGCCGCGGCCGCGGCAACCAGCCGGCGCTGAGGGCCCAGCAGGCCGCGCCGATCGATCTGACCGGATACTGGGTGTCGGTCGTCAACGAAGACTGGCGCTGGCGCATGGCGACGCCGCCGAAAGGCGACTATCAGAGCCTTCCGCTCAACCAGGCGGCGCGCAAGGCCGCCGACGCGTGGGACCTCGACAAGGACAACGCGGCCGGCCTGCAGTGCAAGCCGTACGGCGCCGGCAATATCTTCCGGCAGCCGGGCCGCCTCCACATCACCTGGCAGGATCCCGAGACATTGAAGATCGAGTTCGACGCCGGCACGCAGACCGAACTGGTGCACTTTGGTGCGGCACCGGCCGAGACAGGGCCGAGGACGTGGCAAGGCGTTTCGACCGGGATGTGGGAACGGCCCGGACGCAACGGAGTCGCGGACGCGCGGGTGTCCGAGTCGTCG
>CAZOIK010000339.1:0-2035 GCA_964579765.1 uncultured Bifidobacteriaceae bacterium | reverse complement strand
CGCCAGGCTGCAGGAGCTGGCCGACAAGACGATCGAACACGGCCTGCGCGCCTATGACAAGCGCCACGGTTGGCGGAAGCCGACGCACAGCGTCTTCGACGACAAGCAGACAATCGAGACCGCGCGCGACGAGCGCTGGAGCCGTCCGATTGCCGCCGGCGACATCGTCCCCGCGGTGGTGGTGACCGCGCCGCGCGCGGGCGCCGCGCGGCTTCGCATCGGCGCGTACCACGCCGACCTGACGCGCGACGGCTACGCGTGGACGTACAGGACGTCCGCCGAACAGCTCTTCAAGCCCGGCGACCTGATCGACGTCGCGGTGAAGAAGGTGGATGACGGCAGCCGCACGCTGAGTGTGACGCTCGAGCAGACGCCGCAGGCCGAAGCGGCGCTCATCGCCATCGACAACCACACGGGACAGATCAAGGCGATGGTCGGCGGCTGGAGCTTCGCGCGCAGCAAGTTCAACCGATCGATTCAGGCGTACCGGCAGATGGGCTCGACGTTCAAGCCGGTCGTTTACACCGCGGCCGTCGATCGCGGCTATACGCCGACGTCGATCATCAACGACGCGCCGGTCACGTACCCGCAGCCCGTGGGCGACCCGTACATCCCGATCAACTACGACCACGTGTTCGACGGTCCGATCACGCTGCGGTTTGCGCTCGAGGACTCGCGCAACATCCCGGCGATCAAGATGATGGACATGCTCGGGCCGCAGACCGTGCTCGGGTATGCGAAGCGCTTCGGCTTCGGCGAAGACTTCCCGCCCTATCTGCCGATTGCGCTCGGCGCCGGCGACGCGACGCTGCTCGAGGTGACGAGCGCGTACACGACGTTCCCGAACCAGGGCGTGCGGATGAAGCCCTTCATGGTGTTGAACGTGAAGGATCGCGACGGCAACCTGCTCGAAGAGAACCGCGGCGAGCCCACCGAAGTGATCCACGCCGACACGGCCTACGTGATGACGAACATGCTGCGCGGCGTCTTGTCGCCGCGAGGCACCGGCGTGCGCGCGGCGGCGCTGGCATCGAGCTGGCCGCTGGCGGGCAAGACGGGGACGGTCAACGACAACACCGACGCGTGGTTCATCGGGTTCGATCCCGACCTGACCGTCGGCGTGTGGATCGGCTTCGACGACAAGCGGAAGTCGCTCGGCACGTCCGAACAGGGATCGCTCGCCGCGCTGCCGATGTGGATGGAGTTCATGCAGAGCTACATCGACGCCCGCGACGACAAGGACGATCCGCCCGACTTCCAGGCGCCCGGCAACATCGTCTTCCTCCCGGTCGATGCCAAAACCGGCACGGTCGTGCCGGCCTCATCCGCGGGCGCCATCAACGAAGCCTTCATCAACGGCACGCAGCCGGGCGGGCTTACCCGATAGCCTCACCCGATCGCGGGGCGGCCCGATCGCAGGGCGGCCCGCTCAGGGCCGCCGATCGCGACGACACTGGCGTCACAGTTGCATCGACACCGTGTAGAGGTGTGCTGATGCGACGCATCGCGTTCGGACTGCTTGCTGCCCTGCTCGGCTTCGCGATGTCAGGCTGTCATCCCGCGTACGTTCAGGTCGGGACGGTGGTCGGGCCCGAGCCGCTCTGTCCGTACGGCTACTTCGACCTGGCGCCGTACGACTGCGCGCCTTTCGGCTACTACGGCCCCGAATGGTTCGTCGGCGGCTCGTTCATCGGCGCGGGCCCGTGGTTCCGGGGCGACCGCCGCTTCCGCGGCTACGTTGACAACCGCTTCCATCCCGCCCACGGCTATCGCGGCACGCTGCCGGCGCGCGGCGAGCGGCCCCAGGCTGGACGACGCGCCGACGGATCGAACTTCCACGGGAACGAGCAACGCGACGGACGCGGCCACGCCACCGGCCATCGACGTTGATTGAGGAGCAGGCCTGACGGCCTGCAATACGGAGTTACGGGCGCAATCGCTTGATGGCGTTCGTCGCTTCGGGGACCTGCATCGCCATCGTCGCGCCGAAGTACACGAGGCCGTAGGGCGCGAGGACGACGATCGCCGCCAGGAT